>NZ_JBFUKZ010000003.1:0-314965 GCF_056400585.1 Mucilaginibacter sp. P5_A6
GTAAAATCCTTGTGATTTATCTCCGTTTCGGGTAACGATTTAAAGTAATCAAGGGTGATCTTTAAACCCTCGCTCCGCGAAACTTTTGGCTCCCAGCCTAATATTGCCTTGGCCTTGGTAATATCCGGGCGCCGCTGTTTGGGGTCATCGGTTGGTAATGGCAGGCTGATCAGTTTCTGATCTGTACCTGTTAACTTGATGATCTCCTCCCCAAACTGCCGGATGGTTATTTCATCCGGGTTACCTATGTTCATCGGCTGGGCATAATCACTATGCAGCAGCCGGTAAATTCCTTCAACCAAATCATCTACATAGCAAAACGAGCGGGTTTGTGAACCATCGCCAAACATCGTCAATGATTCGCCCCGTAATGCCTGCCCGATAAAGGCCGGTAATACACGCCCGTCATTCAGTCGCATTCGCGGACCATAGGTGTTAAATATACGGATGATGCGTGTCTCTAACCCGTGGAAGGTATGATAAGCCATTGTTATCGCTTCCTGGAAACGTTTGGCTTCATCATATACCCCTCTTGGACCAACCGGGTTTACATTACCCCAATATTCCTCGGGCTGAGGATTAACATTCGGATCGCCATATACTTCGGATGTGGAAGCTATCAGCATCCTGGCTCCTTTTGAGCGGGCCAAACCCAACAGGTTATGGGTGCCTAATGAGCCTACCTTTAACGTTTGGATGGGTATCTTTAAATAATCAATAGGGCTTGCCGGTGAAGCAAAGTGAAGGATATAATGCAGTTCGCCCGGAACAAACACAAATGTGGATACATCATGGTTATAAAACTCAAAATTCTCCAGTTTAAACAGGTGCGATATATTGCGCAGATCCCCGGTTATCAGGTTATCCATGCCTATTACATGATAGTCCTCCTTTATAAACCTGTCGCATAAATGCGAACCCAAAAAGCCTGCGGCTCCTGTGATTAATATTCTTTTACGTTCTGACATTGATTATTTGCTTCTGTTGGTTTATTAAGATATGTAACGCTTAGCTTTTAGTACCTATAGATTGCACCAAGAAACCAATTTCTCTTAATTTATTGGCATCAAGTAAGTTTCTGCCGTCAAATATTTTGGCTGGTTTTAACATACTATCATATATTTTCTTCCAGTCATAATCTTTAAACTCATCCCATTCGGTTAATACAGCAATAGCGTGGGCGCCTTTACAAGCCCCATAAGGATCTTCCACTACCTTAACGCCCTTTTTATTTTCTTCTGATGTACGTGTTCCAAGATAGTCGAGATCAAAATAAATCTGGCCCTCTAAAACCTTAGGGTCATATACCATAATCTGAGCCTGCTCATGTAACAAATGATCTGCCACGTAAATAGCTGCCGACTCCCTGGTATCATTAGTATCCTTTTTAAACGCCCAGCCTAAAAAGGCTATTTTTTTCCCATTTACCGTGTTATACAATTCCCTGATCATCTGGTTAGCAAACCTCCTTTTTTGATGATCATTCATAATGATAACCTGTTCCCAATAGTCGGCCACTTCCTGTAAACCGTAGGTTCTCGCTATATAGACTAAATTTAAAATATCTTTCTGAAAACATGATCCACCAAAGCCAACAGACGCTTTTAAAAACTTAGGCCCAATACGGCTATCTGTCCCTATCGCTCTGGCAACTTCGTTCACATCAGCTTCGGTTTTCTCGCAAAGTTCTGTTAAAGAGTTAATTGACGATACACGTTGAGCAAGGAAGGCATTGGCTGTTAATTTTGATAACTCCGATGACCAGGTATTAGTTGTTAAAATACGTTCTCTCGGAATCCAGTTATTATAAATATCTACCAAAGCCTGAACAGCCGCCTGGCCTTCTGGCGTGCTATCACCGCCAATCAAAACACGGTCAGGCGCATCTAAATCCTCTACAGCAGTTCCTTCAGCCAAAAATTCGGGATTTGACAGTATCTGGAACTGTGAGCCATTACCAGTATGTGTAAGAATGTCCTTTATGGCACTTGCTGTTCTTACAGGCAATGTCGATTTTTCTACTATAATCTTATTGTTCTTTGATACACGGGCAATTTGCCTGGCGCAAAGTTCTATCCATTTTAAATCTGCAGCCTGCCCCTTGCCTGCACCATAAGTTTTTGTGGGGGTATTTACTGATATAAACACCATTTCTGCATCGGCGATAGCAGTATCTACATCAGTAGAGAAAAACAAGTTACGACCGCGGGCTTCGGCAACTACATCGCTTAAACCAGGCTCATAAACGGGTATATTGCTTACATCTTCATCGTTCCATGCTGCAATACGGGCCTCGTTCAAATCAACTACTGTAACTTGAATATGCGGACATTTTTTGGCGATCATAGC
The DNA here is from genome assembly GCF_056400585.1 of Mucilaginibacter sp. P5_A6. Lineage (NCBI taxonomy): Bacteria > Pseudomonadati > Bacteroidota > Sphingobacteriia > Sphingobacteriales > Sphingobacteriaceae > Mucilaginibacter > Mucilaginibacter sp. P5_A6. Next base: position 2,350 of record NZ_JBFUKZ010000003.1, read on the forward strand.
CATAGTAGGGCCACCAACATAGCCAGCTCCTATACAACAAATTTTTGTTATTTTGATCATAGATTTAATGTTAATAACTTCAGGTTTATTTTAATACTAGAAAAGCGACCATTATTGTACAATAATATATTTTGTTAAAAAATCATTATATGCCAGCGCAATACCATCTTCAAGTTCGACGCTATATTTCCAGCCTTTGTTTTTCAATTTGGAAACATCCATTAACTTCCGGGGCGTACCATCTGGTTTTGAGGTATCAAACTCAATTTTGCCCTGATATCCAATAATTTTTTTAACTGTATTTGCCAACTCTTTAATGGATATATCTTCGCCGGTGCCAATATTTACTAAACCAGGTTCATTATAATTTTGCATCAGATAATAGCATGCATCGGCAAGGTCATCGGCAAATAAGAATTCCCGCTTAGGAGAGCCGGTACCCCAAATAGTTACAACTGAAGCATTATTTTCTTTTGCTTCGTGAAACCTACGAATTAAAGCCGGCAATACATGAGAGTTCTGGGGGTGGTAATTATCGTTATAGCCATACAAATTTGTAGGCATAGCCGAGATATAATTACAACCGTATTGTGCCCGATAAGCGTCGCACATTTTAATACCGGCTATTTTTGCGATAGCATAAGGTTCATTTGTTTCTTCGAGTAAGCCCGTTAACAAATAGTTTTCCTTTAAAGGTTGCGGGGCCATTTTTGGATAAATACAGCTTGAACCCAGAAACATTAATTTCTTGACATCATTTAAATAAGAATTATGAATGATGTTGTTTTGAATTTGCAAATTGTCGTACAAAAACTCGGCGCGATAGGTGTTATTAGCTACAATGCCACCAACTTTAGCTGCCGCAAGAAATACATAATCGGGTTTTTCAAGTATAAAAAAATCTTTTACCTGTTGTTGAACCCGCAAATCAAGTTCTGCCGACGTACGTGTGATAAAATTGGTAAAACCTTCTTTTTCGAGCTTTCTATAAATAGCCGAACCAACCATACCCCGGTGACCCGCAATATATATTTTAGCATTTTTTTCCATTATTATTCAAACTGGTTTTTAATAACATAGCCTGAATCCTTCAATAATTTTTCTCTTCTAAACAGATCAACGTCTGCAGCAACCATCTCTTTAACTAACCCTTGCAAATCATATTTCGGCACCCATCCCAACTTAGTTTTTGACTTTGTTGGATCGCCAATCAACAAGTCAACTTCTGTTGGTCGGAAATATGCTTTGTCAACAGCCACCACCTCTTTTCCAATTGCGATTTGAAAATCTGGATTACTACAGCTAACTACAACCCCTGTTTCATCAACGCCGTCACCTTTAAACTCCACTTCAATTCCAACTTCAGCAAATGACATCCTTACAAATTCGCGCACACGGGTAGTTACACCGGTGGCAATCACGTAATCTTCCGGGGTTTCCTGTTGTAGTATGAGATACATAGCCTCAACATAATCCTTAGCATGGCCCCAATCGCGCTGCGCATCAAGATTACCCAAAAATAATTTATCCTGTAAACCCATAGCTATTTTAGCAGTTGCCCGGGTTATTTTACGGGTTACAAAAGTTTCACCACGTAAAGGACTTTCGTGATTAAACAAAATACCATTACAGGCATAAATACCATAGGCTTCACGATAATTTACCGTAATCCAATAGGCATACATCTTTGCAACCGCATATGGAGAACGAGGATAAAAAGGTGTTGTTTCTGATTGTGGCACAGCCTGTACTAACCCATAAAGCTCTGATGTCGAAGCCTGGTATATTTTAGTCTTTTTCTCTAAACCTAATATGCGAATAGCTTCCAGCAATCGCAACGTACCAATTCCATCAGCATTAGCAGTATATTCAGGAGTATCGAAACTTACCTTTACATGCGACATTGCTCCCAGATTGTATATTTCATCGGGTTGCACTTGCTGAATAATCCGTATCAAATTGGTTGAATCACTTAAATCACCATAATGAAGTTTTAGTTTAATTTCTGTATCATGGGGGTCTTGATACAGATGATCAATTCTATCGGTATTAAATAATGAACTACGGCGTTTAATACCGTGCACTTCGTAACCTTTACTCAATAGCAGTTCTGTTAAATAAGCCCCGTCCTGGCCTGTGATCCCTGTAATTAAGGCAATTTTTTTCATAAGTTTATAGTACTTTTCTTTAAATTAATGATTTGATATATTTTCCAATCAAATTTTGCAATTATCAGTAAAAGAACCGCAATATAATACAAAAATTATCATAATTGGCAATAAATATTAAAAATAATTAGTTTGCGTTAAACACACTATTTATAAAATCCCGCATAATGTTATCTATGTTGAGATATTTTACTGCATAACTGCGGGCATTGTCGGCCTTCTCTAAGATATCAGAGCCACTTTGCGCCTTGATTATACCTTGAGCAAGAAGATCGTCATTTTCTGGCTCGATCACATAACCAACATTGTACTTATTTATCAGGTTATACAACGATGTATCCGGTGGTGAGGTAACCATACTTACCCCGCCTACAGCTAATATGGTGGTTAATTTTGATGGCATAACCAAATCACTTGCATTCGCCTTTTGCAGAATCAGGTGTAGGTCGGCCATGTTTAGAAACTCATTAAATACCTCTTTATCCTGCACGGGTAAAAACGTTAAATTGGTTAAGTTCTTTTTATTGGCAATTTCGATAAGCTTATCCTTGTAGGGTCCCGAACCACAAATTATAAATTTGATATTGGGATTTTCGATAAGAAGCTGAGCTACGTTAATAATACTTTCAAGTCCTTGCTTTTCGCCAATGGCCCCTGAATACAAGCATACGAAATCAGTTTTATTGTAGCCCCATTTACTTTTCAATAAATGGCGTGACGCAACAGGGAAAAAATAAGACGTATCAACCCAATTAGGAAAAAAAAGCACCTTCTTTTCAACCTTTTGCTGCACCTTATTGATCATTCCTTCCGATATACTACTTACATAGTCGGCTTTTTCAAGTATGTCTTTTTCTATTTTATAGATCTTATCAAATACCCTCTTACTCGAGATCATGTTTAGTTCCTGAGCTGCTTCAATCTGAAGGTCCTGAATATGATAAAGTAATTTGCCACCGACACTTTTTTTTAACATTAAACCGAGATAGGCCAGGTGAAAGGGAGGAGCTACAGTAATTATCAAATCATACCTCTTTTTGGATAATTTAAAACCAAGCACCCTCCAAAACATAGACGACCAAAAAGAAAAATCCTGTATAATTCTTTTTGATCCGGTTGGATTTGCCGGAACATACGAAGGGCATCGGTAAACTGTTAAATTGGTTTTGCTCTGGGTGGTAATCACCTCTTTTGTGTACCAACGGTTTTTATAGGGCGCTTGCACCTTCCAGTAAGGATAATATGGATAGGTGGTAATGACGGTACATTCGTAGCCATTTCTGGCTAGCCAATCCATCATCTCACCATTGTATTTCCCTATTCCGGTTGGTTCTGGAGAAAAATTGTGGCTGATTAAAATAATTTTTTTGTTGGTCATGGGAATGTATATAACTAACCTTCTTATATTCTATTAAAGTATCTCAACACATAATTCATTGGTACAAGACGATGGCAATGGTTAGTCAAAAGAATAAACAATTAAAATGAAAAAGTTAGCATCATAATATTAGTTAAAAAATCAAAAGCGCGTCCGGGTTTCCTTTTCCTTTATTTTACAATAAATTTGCGTAAAGTAAGACATTTTAAGAATTGCAAAAACAAATCCGCGGGCACCGTCTCTGAATCCACCCAAAAACACAAAACTTCCTAAAAAATAAACGGGCCCGATAAATATACTGCGCATTAACCGGTATTTTATTTTTTGCTTAAAAGTAAGCAGACTTAAATCTCTATTGTTTTTCAAAAATCGTTCAGCCTCCCAATCGGAATATTCATTATGTTTTGCAACATAATGGGTAACACCTCGATAGTCACGATGGTCAATTTTGCTTTTTATAACACCTGTGTCGCCTTCAAGGATTGGATGTTCGTGAATTTCCATATCCAACTTACTCCATTTTTCTTCGTCGATTTGCTCATACTCGCCATACCCCACCTTAAATAATGCTAACTTATTAAGCGGATATCCACCTCTTAATTGCCTTCCTAAAAAATAGATGGTATAGCTTAACCAATAGCCTACTATTTTACTATCCGTTGTCAACGCCCTTTGCAAATCAACTTTAAATTCAGGAGTAAGATATTCGTCTGCGTCTAAAAACAATACCCATTTGGTGTTTGGCCGGTGATTTCTTAAAAACCAATTCCTTTTTTTGGGAAATTTACCATCCCAAACAAAATCTATCACTTCTACACCGAACTTCCTCGCAATTTCCTTAGTTCTATCCTGGCTGCCCGAATCTATAATAACAATTTTTTTTGCCAGGTCTGTTCCAATAGCTTCAATACAACCTGCCAAATTTATTTCTTCATTTTTTACGGGAATTGCAATTGTTAAATCCAGCATATTATCATGTTTTTATCAATCAATTTTTTGTTTAAAAAGAGCATTATGTTGTTAATTCTTATGATAATAATTGCATTAAGGTCGATCACTAATTATTCGGGCTTTAAAAGGTTGACAAGGGTGCCCGGCACAAACACTCCAAGATGGCATAGTCTTAGTCACAACAGATCTTGCTCCAATTACACAGCCATCGCCAATATGAACGCCCGGGTGCACGAAGGCTTCCGCGGCAATCCACACGTTATCGCCTATAATAATAGGCTTGGTTATAAGGGGAAACCCGGAAAGAGTATAGTCGTGCGTACCGGAACAAATGTAAGCCCCCTGCGAAATCACAGTACGGGCACCTATGCTTATTTTACCCTGTGAATAAAGAGTTACCCCACTTGCAATACCACATTCTTCGCCCAATTGCAAATTCCACGGAGCCCATATTTTTACACCGGGATAAACGTGAACACCATTGCCTATCTCGGCGCCAAATAATTTTAAGAGCAACGCCCTCCACTTATGAAACGGCTTTGGAGATGGACGGAATAACAAAACAGAGACCATCCACCAAAGCGATCTTGCCAAACGATTGCCTAAGGAAAATGACGCTCCCGTGTGCGTATTAGAATTGACCATAAAACGATATAAATAACTGTATTTTAATAGTTTCAGTTATGACAAAACTAGTTAAAAAATAATTTTATATAAAAAAGATCAGAACGTGTTTCATTGTATAACTATTAAAAAGCAGAAGCACATATTCTTAAAAGGTAACAATATACTTTGGCGTACTCTGTTAATCAATCTAAAATGTTTTAATAACAGATGGCATTTTTCCTCCGTTTAATATCCACTGATAAACGCTGTAAGTTTGCCGGGCAATAGATTCCCAAGTAAATTTGTCCTTCACTAATTGTTTACCCCGTTTTCCCATATCTATCCTTTCTGAATCAGGCATAGTAAATAATCTATTTAATTCTGATAAAATACTATCCGGGTCGGGGCTAATTTGTAATGCGGCATTGGATTCAAACCCTTCAGGGATATTGCATGCATCTGTCATAATAACCGGTAAGCCATATGACCATGCTTCCAAAACAGCCATTGGAAGTCCCTCACTAAATGAAGGCAAAATAAATGCATCTGAACATCTAAAGCAAATATCCTTGTCAAAATTAAACTGAGGGCCTACCAGAAATACATCATTGTTTAAATTTGAATTTTTTATGGCACTGTTTAAAGTTTGCATGTAAATTTCATCCTTACTTTCTCCAGCTATTATCAGCTTCCATTCTTTTTTATATGCTCCCAATCCTGCCCACGCCTTTATCATGTTTTCTATCCCTTTTTTTGGATGTAGCCTACTTAGAAACAACATAACTTTGCGGTCATCATTACACCTCCACGTTGGTATTTTAGCATCTGATGGCCATTCCTCTGAAGGCAGATTTACTCCGTTGGGTATAATTGCTATCGGGTTTTTACACCCAAAATCTCTCATTGCTTCGTATTCAGATAGCGCGAGCGCATTTAAACAGTTAGCATTCTTAATGTATTCTCTCTCGTAAAGCCCGCCTACCAACTTTTTCTTCCACGCGTTATTATTTAATATCCACTTATCAAGCATTCCCCTGGTGGAGATGATGTAAGGCACATTATTTTGTTTGTGATATCTTAGCGTTGCGAAGGACGGATATATCCAAATACACTGAGGATGAATAATATCCGGCTTAATTTGTTGAAGTTTCTTGTTTATGTCTGAAGRTAAGGCGAAACTATTTGATCCGATGAGTTTATAGTCTTCCAATGGTAATGGCGAATAAGCCTTTATATCCTGCGCACTGTGTTCATCGCTATATGCCAAAATTACAGGATCTAAACCATCAATCTTCATCATCGACTGACCAAGATTTCTCACACTATTGTATAATCCACCTGAATTACGTGAGTTTGAACCGGCTATAAGTGCTATCTTCATATTTGAGTAGAGGTTGTTCAATCAAAAGATTTTATAAAAATAACAAAATCTTTTGATTAATAAATTACAATTTTAACAATTAATTGTAATTTCCATTGTAAAATTCTATAATACACGTATTTTCAGGTAAATAATAGATATGTTTTATTGTTAAAAAATCATCATTTTTTTTTGCTCAAACTATCCTTACAAAAAAAACGTTCTTGATTCAACTTATGACATTTTTATATCTTCGTATTCATGAAAAAGATCATTTTTATATTAGCGGCTATTACAAGAGTATTTATTGCCAATGCCCAAACAACTACACTAACTATTGAACAATATAAAGGAAAAGCCGATGGAGTTGTTTTAGCAGATGGAGTTATCGATGCAGGCAATGTGTTGTTAAAAAGTAATACGGCAACATTTAAAAATGATGATATTGGTAAAATTGCGTACATAGCAGGTGCTGGTAAAAATAATGGTACCCTTATTGCAAACATAATATCCGTAAAATCTGCCCACGCAGTTGAGTTAGACGTTCCAGCAAGTACATYGATATCAATTACCGGAGTAACTTATGGTACAGATTGTACTAATTCGTTTGTACAGTTTAACAAAGCTGCTCGTCTATTGAGAAAACAAAAAGTTGTTTTAAACATGCAGCCCGGAATTTATTTAACATCTTTTAATAATTGGATAGCTGGCATAACCAATATAACCGTAAACGGCAATAAAGCCGGCGTTATCTGCACACACGGTGCTAAAACACCAGGCGATTTTGCGTGGCCCAATATCGGGCTCTATACGCCCACCTGCTTCGATAATGTTGACAACAATTTTTACGTTCATAGTTATATCAATGATCTTAGCTTTGGCAGTAAAATTAAATCGGCCAATAAGGGATCGGAAAGTGTGCAAACCATAAATACCGGAGACACCGACGGATTCAGAACAGGCGACTGGGTACTGGTATATGGTTTACATATCGAAGATTTTTTTGGTTTCCCACCTAACCCTCAGTATTTTGAATACCTGAAGGTGACCAAGGTTAATGATGCCAACAGAACCATATCCTTAAGTGCACCACTCAAAAATTATTATGACGCCAGCTGGCCGGATGGCAGCAGGAGCGATGGTGTTGGCGCACCGCGTATACTTGATCTGAACAGAAGTAATTTCAATATCGTGGAGAACATTACCATGAATGATATCACCTTTCTGCCATTTAACGGCTGGAACGGTAAACTCGCCAACGATATACGCAACGGCAGGCTCAGCTTGTACGGTTTCATCAATGCAACACTTAATAATGTGACGGCTTCATCGGCTTATTTTGGTAATGGCAGCAGCCTGCATGCCAACGGCATTCACCTGAATTTTCAGTGTGAGGCGGATAAGGTGCTTGATACCCTTGTTATCAAAAACTCTACCATTAAGGATTTTTCGCACGCCGGTGGCATCAACACGCTTATCCTCAACAACAACAACTTTCTGGGGAATTTTGATACCAGTCCTAAAGCGCTTTACCTGGAAGGCAACACGTTTGACTGTCAGGGCAGCAATACCGGATCTATGGCAAGTTTGGCTTTTAACCACAATGTGGAATATATGCGCATAGGAACCAACACCTGGATATCCTCCAGCCCGGTGCGAACATCCTTATTTTCAACAACCAATGCTGTTAAAATGAATGTCGGGAAAGTGATCAGCACACATACAGTAACCATTCCCTACCAGGATTTTGTAAAATCAAAAGCTTCAAGGCAGGTAATACCGGGAGCCAGCGGCAGCACCGCCGATGGTAAAAAGGTGAAAGTTACCGGGATTTTCAGGTACGATGCCGACAATATCGGTGTAAATGGCAATTTCTCATCCCCACCTCAGCAGGGTGACGTATTTATTTTTGAGTATGCCCACAAAATTGATATTGTAGGAAAACAGATCAGAAAAGGACCTTATGCCAATCAACTAAAACTTTTCCAGGCGCAGCCTAAAAAGACCACGCTCATTAATTTTTCCAGCGAGTCGCTAAAGCAATAAGTAGGTAATTAAACTTTAAAATAGTTGCGGTACCAGTTAACGAAGGCTGTAATTCCTTCTTTAACTGATATCGATGGTTTATAACCATGATCGGCCATAATGTCGCTCACATCGGCAAAGGTTGATACAACATCTCCCGGCTGAAGCGGTTTCATGTTCTTGATAGCCGGCTTGCCTATGGCAGTCTCCAGTTCGGTAATAAAGTTCATTAACTGTACAGGCTGATTGTTGCCGATGTTATAGATCTTATACGGAGCCGATGATGATGCCGGGCTGGCCTGACTGGCGTCCCAGTTTGGATTTGCTACCGGCGGATTAAGTGCAACACGTGTTACCCCGTCGACAATGTCATCTATATAGGTGAAGTCGCGCGACATATTGCCGTTGTTAAATACATCTATCGGCTTACCGTTAATTATAGCCTCGGTAAACAGGAACAAAGCCATATCCGGGCGCCCCCACGGACCGTAAACGGTAAAGAACCTAAGGCCCGTAGTTGGTATATTGAATAAGTGGCTATATGTATGTGCCATCAACTCGTTGCTACGTTTGGTAGCAGCATACAAAGATATAGGGTGATCGACACCATTCGAGGTTTTAAACACCTCATCGGAGTTAAGTCCGTACACGCTCGAGCTGCTGGCATAAACCAAGTGCTTTACTTTATAATGACGGCTACCCTCCAGTATGTTCAGGAAACCGTTTACGTTGCTGCTTACATAGGCATCGGGATTTTGAATACTGTACCGCACCCCTGCCTGCGCGGCCAGGTTGATCACGATCTCTGGTCGAAAATCTTCGAAACATTTAGTTATGCCTACCTTGTCTTCCAAATTAAGTTGGATAAACTGGTAGCTTTTGTGTATTTTACTTTGCAGCAGCATACCATATAGTAGTTCGGTAGTGTTGATACCGGTTTGGGCCAGGCGGGCCTTCTTTAGCTCGACGCTGTAATAATCGTTTATATTATCAATACCCAGCACATCGTGGCCTTCTTTTATCAACCGTTCGGCCAAATGATAGCCAACAAAACCAGCTGTACCTGTAATTAATATTTTCATAGTGTTACCCTGTGTAGTAGTTATTACTGATTTCTATACCGTATCAATTTAGCCGGATTACCGCCAACAATTGCCCATTCCGGCACATCCTTTGTCACTACGCTGCCGGCTGCTATAATAGCATGATCGTGTACCTTAACGCCCGGCAAAATAATTACGCGCGTTCCTATCCAGATATCGTTACCGATTGTCACCGGCCGGCGTTCAGACGAGCCCTGCTTGGTGATTGGTATGCTCGGGTCGTTAAAGTTATGACTACCCGAAAGGATCACCACTTCGGGGCCCATCATTACATCATCGCCAATAACGGTATCGTTGGCAATCCAGGTGCCACGGCTCAACGACGTATTCATTCCGATCTCGATATTAACGCCGCTGCCAAAATCAACCCCTCGGTTTACCTTAAACTTGGCAGGTGTTTTTTTGAATATTTTACGAGCCAACGCTACCCGTATCTTATTACCTACACCGCCAAATAATAGTGGAGGCGAAGGCAGATGCTTTGCAACGCTATAATATAACAAAATGTAAACCGACTTCATTTTCGAAATTTTCTGGCGCGCGCGTACGTCCGAAGATTTGTCTAAAAAAAAGCCGTCTGGAGTTTCAATAGCAGCCATATTATTGTCTCATTTTAATTACTTTGGCAGGTACGCCTGCCGCCACGCCATAAGCCGGTACATCCTTGCTCACCACTGAATTGGCCCCAATGACAGCACCATCGCCAATGATAACGCCTGGCAGGATAATACAGCCGCGCCCTATCCAGCAATCGTTACCAATCTCGATGGGCGCTCCAAAATAGTCTTGCTTTTTGATAGGGGTATGGATGTCGTCAAACTTATGATTATAATCGCGTATACTGGTGTATTCGCCTATAGATGTTCCTTCGCCGATAGTTATCGAAAAAAGCGACGTAAGATAGCAGCCATCGTTAACTGTTACTTTATCACCCAATAATATTTTTGAGTCCGATGAACCCTGGAAAACGCAGCGCTTTCCGATACGCACATTGTTCATCAGCCGAATATCGGCGCCTGGCCAGATAAATTCGGGCATACCATCAATAACGGTACCCTTGCCAATATACCTGAAACCGTACTTACCAAAAACCCGCATCCAAAAAATAATACTTTTTTGCCTGATAAACCTGCCTGCATACCATAACAGGGCAAAAGGCAGTAAACCGCCATAAGCCTTCAGCTTTTGTTTCGCCGATCCGGTTGCGGGCGGAGGTGCATATCTTCTTTGGTGCATATGTCGGTTTTGTGATAGTTAGTTAATCGTTCAGTACCTTAAGCAAGTTTAGGCCATAAGCTTCAACCGAGTAGTCAGATGATGCATCCAGCGCATTTATACTCATCTTATGGCGCAGATCAGCATCGGTCATCAGTTCAACAACCTTAGCTTGCAGATTTTTTTCATCGCCTGCCTCGCAAATAAAGCCGTGTACGCCATCCTCTATTACACTGCCACTTTGATTAGTGGTAACGATAGGCAATCCCCAGCTCATGGCCTCGATCAACACCAGCGCCGATCCTTCGAGGTACGAAGGAAAAAAGAAGATGTCCGATGTTCTGTATTGCTCTTCCAATTTCTCTTTCGGTAGTTTGCCCAAATACACCAAATTTTTATGCGGATAATCTTCTATCAGTTTCTTTACTTCGGCCTCGAGCGCACCGGCTATAGAAAATACCACATTTTCGTCTTTCAGCGCCTCGGCGATGGCCAGAATGTCCAGCAGGCCTTTGCGGTATCCGGCGTTGCCAGCAAATAATATCCTGAAGGTACGTGGCTCTTTGCTCTCAAATTTCCTTTCAATCTCCAGGCGTATCTGCTCCTTATTATTGGTTGGGGTGTAGCCGTAATTTACTACGTGAACCTTGTTTATATCAATGGTAGCATCTTTACGCAGCTCATTCTTAACGTAATTGGACGGCACGATTATCTTGGTACTGTATTCCCACTCTTTACGCTCCACATCCTGCTGGAATTTTACATAGTCCAGCTTATCGCCTATCTCGTAGCTGTATTTATCGCGAAATAACTGCAGCATTTCCATTTGGCTGGCGCGCGGCGCCACACATTGCTCCAGGTAACCCTTCCAGCCCCGCGTGTGCGACCATTCCAAAAATCCAAGGCTCACGGTATCAAAACCAAAGTACTTTCCCGGCGTTTTATCTTTGGCGTACTCGATAAGGCGCCCCCCCAAACGCTTATTTAAAAACTTAAAGGCTTCGATAGTTTTGGCATCCTTCAGCAATTTCCTAAACCGGATAGAGCCATACCAATCATAATCAACATAACTGCTTGGGAATCCGGGATCGTACTTTTTAAGACTATTTACCAGTTTAGGCCCCACAACCGGTAGCTTTGCCCAAATGCTTTGGGTTGAAAAATAGGTATCGACAATAAATTTATCCAATAGATTTTCCTTGTACAATAGTTTTGCTACTGCGGAGTGTCTTGGTATACCAGTTTGGCCTATAATAAATTTTTTCATGATCAGTTTTCTCTATCTGATTAAATTATTAGATACATCGGGATTGCCCGGGGAAGGGAGTTCCGCAACGGCATTAGCAGATCTGTTAAAGATGACACGTTTGCGCTGTTTATTTACCGAGAACACATGATAGTATACCAGCAGATAAGGTGGTAAATAAAGGAACAGGATGGCCGGTATATTATCATAAACCGAGAACAAAATAGTTACTGCAAACATGCAGTAAAACACCTTATACTTAAAGTTACCAGCTTGCATAGCCCGCTTATAAAACTTAGCGCAAAAAAACGCGAATATAAAAAATAGTAAGCCGCCAAAATACCCTAACTCAAGGAAAGCATTTGCATAGCCGGTTTGGGTTAGATAAAATTTAAAACCTTTGGAGTCGTTAGAGAACGCATATTCATCGCGCAACTCGCCTAAATTCACTTTATCTAATTTCAGGTTATCCTTAAAGTCTTTACCAAACAGCGTGGCACTGGCGTATTGATTAGTAAAACCATTTACAAGTGTGGCCCCCAAGTAACCGTAATCCCCGGTTCGGGCCACCGCTGCCATGTTCAGCGAGGCGTCGATAATTTCGTTCGAACGGTCGCCGCTGGCATATTCTTGCAAAACCGGCGCAAGCGAAAGATTGGCGATCTGCCCATAATTACCCGATTTGGTATAGGGTCGGATAATTGGGAACAGCACCACTACAAATAAGCCCAGGATTACACCGGGGAGGATGAGGTTTTTGTTCACCTTGCGGCCGCCTATCATAAATAACGGGAACATAAACACCATGCACATGGTAAAAAACTCACTTCGCCGACCTGATATCACCAGGAATTCGGCCGAGAAGATAAACCAAATGATAAAAAGTATGAGTAATCTCGGTGTTGGTTTAACAAGATATAAGGCGAATACAAGAATTGCCGTAGGCCTTAACAAACGGGCAAAATATAGTGTAATAGCAAAGTTACCACCTGTTGACTCATTACCGAATGTAGATGCCGGGATAAGCGCCGAAGCCAAACCGCCGAGTACCGCATAAACAGTTAAAATCCTAACTAATTTGGCGTAATGAATCTCGTATTTAAACGGGTGCTTAACTTGGTAATTCGAATAATCAAAGTGCTTAAGCCCAACACTATAACCTATTACACCCGCCCAAAAACACAGCAGTGCGTTGAATACGAAACGATTATAATCCTCGATAGGCAAAATGGTTTTTTCGTCCTTGATAAAGAATAGCGTAGGCACAACAAACACAAGTGTCGACAGCGCCGAAAGCGCCGGATACTGGTAAATACGTTCCACATCATTATAACATCTGAAGATGAAAAATAATGACGTCGCTACGAGTGTCCAAAACAAAAAATCTGCCATCTTATCTTTATTTTTCCTACGGCTGCTTTAGCCATTTTATCCTGCATTAACTAACTGCTTCCGGGGCAGTTGCTGCCGTTTTTTAACTTTACTAAGTATAATGCCCTTCACTTCCTTAAATGTATCCGGCATCAACCATCTGATAACTATAACATAAATAATAGTTCCAAAAACGGTAATTGCGCCAAAACATATCCAATTGTTGGTATTGGGCACTACATAGCGGAATACATACCAAAGCGGAACATAACCAACTACAGCCGAAATTATTGGCGATGTAAAAATACTCATTGATTCTTTGATCGTACCGCCAAATAACTTAAAGCCATCGTGCAGCCATATCGGGCTTATCACTACGTAAAATATGGAGACCGAGGTTGCAGTACCGATAGAACCCCATCTGGCAGTAAGTACATAAACAAACAGCCCCATGCCTATCATCGAAAAAATAGACATTCTTGCCAGCCTGCCGAATTTACCATCAACCTTATAAGGAGTTGACCATAGTGAAGCAACCGCCCTGAACGTCATCCCAACGGAGAGTATTTCAATTAAAGGGATGGTATCTACCCATTTAGCTGAAAGGAAAATTGCAACTACCCATTTAGCCGTAGCACCCTGCCAAACAGCAAAGGGGGCAGCAACAAGGCCCATCATTTTTAAACTACGGTAATACAATACTTTTATACGCTCCTTATCGCCTTTCAGCACTGCAAGGCTTGGGAAAAGTACTGCCGGAATTAAATTAGCAATAAAACCGATAACCTGTATAGAAAGACTGAACGCCATATAATATACACCAACAATAATTTGGGTTGCAAGTACGCCCAGTATACTATTATCTATCTGGTTGATGATGCGTTGCGATACTGTATGAAATAAAGACATGGTGCTGCCGGTTGCCAGGTATTTCCACCGTCTTAACGTATACTTGAACCTAATGGTCATGTGAGCCATCCTAAAACTCATGAACATGCGTACAATGGCTACAAAAATTGGTGGAATTACGAAACTATATACACCCAGGCCAACATATGCTAAAATAATGGTGAGCAGCATGGTTACACCAGTATCCATGATCTGCAAAGCGGAGAGCGCCTTAAAATTCAGGTCGATACGTAGTTTGGTAGCCGGTATTACCGTTATGGCCTGAACCGGTGTAGTAAAAGCATAAAACGATACCAGCAAAAACACATCGTGATCATGATAAAGCAAGCTGCCCAGGTAACCAAATATAAAGATTGCTACAAACGATATGACACCCAATACAAGGGATATACCGTAAGCCACCGGCAACCAGATTGCAAATGCATTCTGACGCCGCAGTAGTACGTCATTTAAACCAAACTGCTGGATGATAAGGCCGATGCTTGTAACCGTGTATACCAGGCTGATTAAACCAAAATCCTTAGGCATCAGCAGCCAGGCCAAAACAATCTGCCCAACTACCGATACAACTTTTGCTGCGACGGTTTGCACCATCATCCAACTCATGCCGTTTAGTACTGAAGCCCCTATGCCACCCTTGCCTTTTTCTACCATGTTTTATTATTCAGAATTATTTGTTATTTGATCTTGAACTCTATGCTGAGTTTCTCGCCATTAAGCTTAAAGATCTTTTCATATAAGCTGCCGTATGTTTTATTCAGCACACCGTTCAGCAAAACCTTGCAACCAATGTTTTTATCATAAAGCTTTGCAAAATATACCGCCGACGAAGCGGTCCCCACAATTTGCTTTACGATCCCCGATTTAATAACGTCCTCGCCTGTGATGTAATCTTCCAGCTCAAAATACTCGCGGTTGATATACATTTTTAGTTCCTTGGTTGTAGCGCAGTAGTTTTTCACTTCCGGAAAAGCCTCAAGCAATGTCTCAACGGTTTCGCCCCAGCCGGGCAACAACAATGTGTCTACCCGGTTATCGGCCAGTTTCTGCCTGATTTCTTCAGGGATCTCCGCGGGTTTTGAGGTCAGAACCGGTAAAGTATCCTTTGCCAAGGCGGCCTTAAGTGGATACAATTGAAAGAAACAAGTATCGGCTAAGGCCTTTTTATATTCAAAGTACGAGTAAAAGGCTTTCATGAAACCCTTTAAACCATTACCTCTTAATGCCACGCAAAACTGAAAAAGCTGAAATGCATCGATAACGCCGTCAGATATATGAACTATAGTCAGATCCTTGCCTCTTTTTCGCCTCAAGACCGGCACACATTTATAAAAGGCACGTAAGTTACCTATAGGCAATGCCAGTACCTGGTAAGGTTGCAGGGTATCTAAAAAATCAATAAACTTTTCGGCCGTAAGCCCTTCCCGATCTATTTCGTAAAACGAAGGTATTACATCGATATCGGTAAACCATTTGGCAACGTCGGCACTGTTAATGCGCGAAAAATCTTTGTACGTCACCACAGATATTTTTTGGGGCTTATAATGATCGATGATGCTAAGCAACTCAACCTTATCTGTTGGTTTTTTAATTACCGTTATTAAATGCCTTTCTTCCGCCATTACAAATCGCTGAATTGATGAATGTAGATTAATGCCAGTTCACTCATTTTCAGATTGTTGTAACCAATAAAGTCGATGCCGTTCACAGCGGCAGCCTCGTAATCGTTTTTGGAGTCGCCGATTAGCGCTACTGTTGATTTATCATAGCCATATTGCGTCAGCAGATCGGCTACGATCTGTTTTTTCGGCGTTGGTGATCCGTTAACACTCTTAAAGAATTTAGCCAAATCCAATTCCGATGTAATTTTGCGCAACTCATTACCGTCAGATCCCGAAACCACGTGCATTTCGTATTTATTCAAATTTTTGCGAATAAATCCTACCGAATCCATGATCAGCAATTCTTCGTTGATCAGTAATGACAGCATGATCTCGCTGAAAGATTTGGCCAGATCGTTCACCTGTTCATCGGTGATCTCCTCGTTGCGGATGGTATTGAAAAAATACCGGAATTTATGGTAGCGAGATAAGCCACCATTTTGCTCGTGGTATGCAAGTAAGTCTTTAATTTGCTCTGCCGGAAAATCTGCCAATACCTTTTCAAAGCCCATTCCCCTTATTGGCATTGAGTCCATTATTACTCCATCAAAATCCCAAAGGATGACCTTATACTGCTCAAGCATCGTTCAACAATCTATTCGTAACTTTTATCACATCTTCAGGATTATCAACAGCAATTGAGTGGCTTGACAACTCAATCATCCTTACCTCAAAACCTAATTCCAAAAACCGCAAAATTTCTATATCCTCTTCGTTTTCCAAAGGCAGTTTAGTTTGAGTTTCTGCAAATTTGTTTAGCGCCTTAGCGGGGAAGGAATAGATGCATACCTGCCTCCACCCTTTAACAAATTCAAATGCCTTATTCCCAGGAATAGGGCTTCTTGACATGTATAGTAATCGTCCATCTGGTCTAAATACCACTTTTGGGATCGACGCACTGCGATACTGTTCCTCCGTTTCTATCGCGCAAAACCCATTTATGATTTCCTCGCTACCCTGTTCAATCTGAGTTAATACCTTTAAAATATCATTGGGATCAAAAACAGGCTCATCACCCTGAACGTTAATGTAATAATCCGCTTTAATAATATTGGAAACTTCTGCAAGCCTGTCCGTTCCAGTTAAACAATTATCTGAAGTTAAAAGGACATTCATCCCATGGGC
This sequence comes from Mucilaginibacter sp. P5_A6, assembly GCF_056400585.1. Taxonomy (NCBI): domain Bacteria; kingdom Pseudomonadati; phylum Bacteroidota; class Sphingobacteriia; order Sphingobacteriales; family Sphingobacteriaceae; genus Mucilaginibacter; species Mucilaginibacter sp. P5_A6. The sequence continues at coordinate 19,468 of NZ_JBFUKZ010000003.1, forward strand.
ATCGCAATGATCAACAATACGCTGATCTTCTGTCGCTACATAAACAAGATTCTTATCAACAGCTTTTATACATTGCTCATAGGTCCTTAAAAGCATTGACTTACCCGCAATTTCGACTAAAGGCTTTCCAGGAAAACGGGAAGATTTGTATCTTGCAGGTATTACTACTATAAAATTCATATTTTAATCAATCAAGCTATATAACGATTTCTCTTTTAGAAGTTTATAATTTGATGTGATAAGTGTGTATAATTCCACATCGCTGTTACTTTCGATAAAGGAGGAAAACAAATGCTCATTTTCCAGGGTCAACGTTCTTTCCTTAACAGAAACTGGCATATCTTGGTAACCATCATAGCCAATAAGATAAATTTTTTCTGCATTTAAAGCCAATGCTGTTTGTAATGCAAGCGCTGTATGCGAATCTTTATAAGATTTTGTAAAATCTATTGAACTTAACTCATAAGTGCGATCATAAACAAGCTCGGGCACATAAGTTCCCATTTTACGCGGAAAGGGAGGTAATATTGTAATTCCGTCGAAATCACCAAAATCGTCGAATACCTTTTCCATACTCCGACCTTCGTTACCAACTAAACAAAAAATTTGCCTGCTTTTTAAATCTTTATATTTAGGTGCATATTTTGAACTGGCATGAATAACAGTGATGTCAGGTCTGCTTTTCACAAACTCCAAAACAGCCTGGGAGTGTTCTGACGCACTTTTCCCCCCGGCCACAATCAGTACCTCCTTAGATGAATCCAATGGTTCAAAAACTTTCAGCTTTTCATTATCCTTTACCTTTTCCTTTTGATTTTGTAACGCTTGAATTATACTGTTAAACGAATAAAAACGAGTAGTAACCCAATCCATCACATCCTTTTGCGGCAAAGAATTAGACCCGGATATCATGTATGGTAAATTAGTGCCCCATTGATATTTATTTAACAATCCATCAAATTCGCTCACCACATCCCCAAGAGCATTAAAATCAACGGCCAGATCATATTTGGTGTTCAACACTGACAGCAATAACTCGGTTTTAAGATTTCCGGCACCGCGTCCCATACCCCAAACAGTTGAATCGATGATATCTGTACCATTTTCAATAGCAGTAAGTGAATTTATCAATGCCATCTCTAAGTTATTGTGCCCATGAAAACCTAGTTTACATGACACCTCGCTTCTAACTAATTTAATGGTTTCTTTCACATCTTCGGGATACACCCCGCCATATGAATCTACCATATAAAAATAATCAGCTATGCCGTTTACAAATTTAAGTTCACTTAAAAACTTAGGAAATTGATTCCATTTAGACATATACATTACATTGAACCCAACCTCAAAACCCATTTTCTTTATGGCCTCGGCTAGTAATAGGGCCCTATCAAGATTCTCCGGGTCTATAGCTATCCGAACCATATCGATGATTCCTACAACGGGTGTCAATACTTTATCTACATCTTCAACGCGTATATCTTTTTCGTTTAAGATAACGACCAGTTTTTTATTTGACTTTTTCCTTATGTCAATTAATTCATAAGATGGATTATAAAAATACTTTCCATGATAACCTGCCAAATCAATGCTTCTATACCCAATCTCTAAATAATCAACTGGCAACTTATTCATTGAACTGATGTACTGATCAACCAAAGATTTTTCAAAATCCCAATTAGTGTAATATCCACCATCCCTAATTGTACAATCTAAAATTTGGATCATATTAACATTTTTGATTAGTTTAAAAAACCTGCCTTTTTCCCTTTATTAAAAAGTATATAATTATCTCTATTCTGAATTATTACTTTTTATCCTTCTTAAACATTCGTTGAAACAAATTTTCCTTGGTTTCATTTTCAAAGTAGCCGTAACCGTAACCGTAGCCGTAGCCGTAACCATAACCATAGCCGTAGCCACCGTAACCATATTCCTTGGATACTTTTATATCGTTAACTACAAGCGCTATATTTTTTGCCTTGCCTGTCTCCTTCAATTCATCAGCAACTCTTATTTGACTCTTCTGAGTATATTTATGACGAACAAGATATAAAGTCATATCTGCCAGGGGCATCATTAACTGTGCATCTATCACCATCCCTACCGGTGGCAAATCCATTATTATGAAATCAAACTTGGTCTTAAAATATTCAATTAAACCGGCCATCTTATCGTTCATAATTGTTTCGGCTGGGTTTGGAGGAACACCACCTGAACTTACTATAAAAAGATTGTCGTCAATACCGGACGGTTTTATTATATCTTCTGGTTGTAGATCATCAGAATAAATGTAGTTACTAACTCCAAAGGTATTGTCCAAATTAATCTTTGCAGAAAGCGTTGGCTTTCTAAGGTCCATTTCCATTAACAAAACTTTCTTATTTGATATAGCCAAAATAGCACCCAAATTTAAAGCGATAAACGACTTACCTTCGCCAGACATACTCGAAGTCATCAAGATAGTTTTGCACCCTTTGCCCGTCAAAAAATATTGAAGATTAGCGCGCATTGCCCTAAATTGCTCAGATATACCAGATCTTGAATTTAGAGTTACCACCTGTTCATGAGAGTCATTATGACTAATTTCTGCCAGTATCGGAATCTTGCTTAACGACTCAATATCTTCGCGACTTTTAACTTTAGTACTAAAGAAGTCAATGACAAGCAATGTTATAATAGGGATCAATAATCCGAGTACAATAGCAAAAAACAGAACAACCGCTTTTTTCGGGCTTATTGGTAAATCACTTGCCTTAGGTGGATCAATCACTCTTGTGTTAGAAATTGTAGAGGTCTTAGAAATTGCCGTTTCTTCTCTTTTTTGCATCAAATAAACAAACAGATCTTGTTTAACTTGTTGTTGCCGAGTTAAGTCCAGGTACAATCTTGCTGTTTGCGGAATGCCTTCAACWTTTGAATTAAGCGCGTTTACCCTGCTTTGTAAACTCTTTTCTGTAATCAACAAAGAACGTCTGCTGCTCTTTAAATTTGATAGCATATCAAGTCTTAAACCCGCTATCTGCTGATCCAAGTTAACAATAAAGGGGTTAGATTCTGTAGTCGAAAGCAGTTGTCTTTCGCGTTGCAAAATTAACGAGTTATATTTTTCAATTAAGCCGGCAAAAGAAATATCCTGAATAAGTGTTCCACTTGGGAAAACCCTTTTTTTACTGGCTTCGTCCGTTAAATATGCTTCTAAATCGTTTAATATTTTAATCTGAGTTTCTGTTTTTCCAAGCTCCTCAACATATCCGCTGCTGAGCGCAACCATATCCTTTGCCTGAGCAGGAATATCTATAATTTTTTTCTCTTGCGATAATGATTGTACCTTGCCCTCTACATTACTCAACTCTTTATTGACGAATGCAAGCCGACTGTCAATAAAAGTTATAGTGCTGTCAGCAATACGGTTTTTATCATTCAAATTTGATTCCTGATATTTATTCAGCAATTTATTTAAAATATCTTCACCTTTTTGAGGCAAGGAATAATTAAAACTCAATTCTATTACCGAAGCTGTCTTTATGGGTACTGACACACTTAGTCTTCCCATGTACTCGTAAACTTTAGACTCCAGAGGATAAATGGCAAATGAATAACTACCATCTAAAGATTTTACATCTGCCGACTTCTCAATAACAACTTGACCAACACCGTCTAACAAAAACGGTTGCCCCAATTTCAAATCCATTTTAACTTTATCACCGGTTAAAATAAAGTTTTCGCTTTTAGCGTTAAACTGAACATCGTAGTTGTTGTACTTAACAGTATCGTTTTTACGTATGTAACGTAGTTTAAATGGTGAGGAATACAATTCCATTGAACGCACAAATCCTTTGCCRTAATAGGTAATATCTGCGTTCATTTCTTTTACAACTTTTTCCATTAAATAATGCGTCTGAACGACTAGTTGCTCATTATCCACATTACTTGTAGGGTTAAAAAGGGAAGACAAATCGGCTAATCCACCAGATCCGGTACCGGTTGATTTGTCGTCCTTAATTAAAACCTGGGTTGTTATAGTATATATTGGCGTGATGTATCTTAAATAAAACAGCGCCAGGGCCAAGGTTAAAACTAAACTTACCAAAAACCAGGGCCAATTACCTAAAATATTTGTAAAAATAAAACTTTTAGCTTTATCGTCTTTTTCAAAAATTACTTCTGAATGTTGATCTTGTAGATTTGACATGAAATGAGGAGCTATCTTTTAAATTATTTGAATCGAACGAGTATAAGAGCTAAGACTGACACTATAGACACCAAAATTGTAATGGTTCGTGTATTTGGCGCATTGTTGATGTCTTTTTTTGCATTATTAGGCTCGACGTAAACAACATCGTTCTGTTTAAGGAAATAAGAGGGCGATTCAAATACTTTTGCAGAAGTTAAATTTATCCTGCTAAATTCCTTTCTCCCATCTATATCATGAATGACGAGTATATTTTCTCTCTTACCATAAATGGTCAGGTCTCCAGCCAAGCCTAGGGCGTCAATTATAGATACTTTTTCATTTGGCATTGTATATGTTGCAGGTCTGTTCACCTCTCCAATTACAGTAATTTTGAAATTCAAAAAGCGAACCTGTACTGTTGGTGATTTGAGGTATTGAGAAGCTACCTTTTGTATTGTATCGGCAGCTTGATAAGTGGTAAGCCCAATTACTTTTATTTTGCCTATCAAAGGCAACTCAATAACACCTTCTTTATTTACAAGATAACCACTACCACTTTGCTGCCCCTGTGAAGAAGTTGTTTCTGCGGATTGAGCCAAGGGTTGATTCACAATTGCTGTAACCGCTGGATCTATAGTCTCTATGCTAACCCCTATGATGTCATCAACCTTAATTAAGGGTGTTTTATATTCGGCCAATTGAATACCATTAATAGCTCCCGAATCTGCAAGATTACTAAAATATGTAATGTTCTTAGGAGTACTACAAGACGATAGAACCACTGTTGAAATAGCAAAAACTATAAAAATTGCCGCTAATTTATTTTTAAAAATGTTCATTCGTAAGGATAGATTGATTTTAGCAAATGTAATAAAAAATCTCAGTTAATACCAAATTCATACTAAATTGATTAAAAAAAAATAAATTTTTCGCTTTTTTCTAGGCATAAATTAAAAAATCACAAATGAGAAGATATTCTTACTTCCCAAAAAAACATCAATTTCAAATATTTTTTATACTTAATGAGCAGATCATCATCGATGACTTTTAACATCGTAGCCGAGTTACACGATTAATAAAAATTAAAAGAAAAGTAATAATTAAAATTTCATTTTTAGGGAATCTCTGTATTAAATATTCCAGTTCTAAATCAAAAGAAGCAATTTAAATTTGGACACAATCCAGTTACTAATTGTAAATGAAATTTCTCAAAAATGCTTCTGATTATTGACACTGCTAATCACATATATAATCAAACGCCATCTTAATGTTTAAAACAGAAACTTAAACTTCCCTAATATGGTTTAAAAGCACAACGATACAATTAACTTAATGGCAACTAATAATCGAGCAAACCACTCCACCTTATTAAAGTTTCTTTATAGCCTACAGATAGGCCAAAAATAAATATTCTATTTATCCCCTTATTTAATCGATTATAAATACTTTACTCATATTTCGTATACTAATAGGAATAAATATCCTCTAACATCTTCGAAATATTTTATGGCCTACTAATGCTATGTATGGGTTCTCAAGCTTGTCCCATAGTACCTCCAAAATCCATGGGAAATCCCGACGGATCTTGCTGAATTTTAATTCTTCCATTCAAATTTTCAAATTTTTCTATGTTGTCTTCCAGCGCTGCTAATAGCCGCTTTGCATGTTCCGGTGTTAAAATTATTCGCGATTTCACTTTTGCCTTGGGTACCCCGGGCATAACCCGAATAAAATCAAGTACAAATTCCGAGCTTGAATGGGTGATGATGGCCAGGTTGGAGTAAATGCCTTCTGCAATTTCTTCTGAAAGCTCAATATTGAGCTGATTTTCGTTTTGTTCTTCCATGCTACTAAAATACCAAAAAGACCCACTTTTCTTCATAGTCTTTTGGTGTACTTATTTTTCCTTATTCAATGCAAATCCATCTATGCCAAATAAGTTGATGCTAGAACCAGCAAAGCCGCCATTTGTTTTAACTAAATTAAATTTTTTATATAAAAAAGCCCCCGGTTACGCGAGGGCACTGAAAAAGCAGGTATTTATCAAAAGAGGCTGTTTTCAACATAGAAAACAGCCTCTTTTTGTTTGGCCTATTCGGATAGGTGGTGAAAAGCACTTTCGTATAGACGATTCTCAGAGCCTCTATTTTACTTGTACGAAACCCTCTGTAATCCTAAAGGACTTTTTCAGTGCCCTCGGCTGCGCCAAGGGCTTGGTATAATTTCGAAGCTTAAAATTATGCTTCTACTTCTTCAGCTTTTGAAGCCATTAAGCGGTCAAACTCTTCCTGTGAGCCTACACGGATATTTTCGTACTCGCGTAAACCTGTACCAGAAGGAATCAGGTGACCTACAATAACGTTCTCTTTCAAGCCAAGCATTAAGTCCTTCTTACCTGCTATTGCAGCTTCATTCAGTACTTTGGTAGTTTCCTGGAACGATGCGGCAGAGATAAACGATTTGGTACCTAATGATGCCCTGGTGATACCCTGTAGTATCGGGCTTGATGTTGCAGCTATTGCATCGCGCACTTCAACCAATTTTAAATCTTTACGTTTTAAAATAGAGTTCTCATCACGCAACCTTCTTAATGATACTATCTGACCTGATTTAAGCGTGGTGGAATCACCTGGCTCAACTACAACCTTTTTGTCAAATATTTCATCATTCTCGGTCATGAAATCCCAACTGTCAACAGCTTCACGCTCAAGGAAACGGGTATCGCCGGCATCCTCAATAGCTACTTTCTGCATCATCTGGTGAACAATAACTTCAAAGTGTTTATCATTAATCTTCACACCTTGTAAACGGTAAACCTCTTGTATACCATTAACCAGGTATTCCTGTACTGCAGCCGGGCCTTTAATAGCCAGGATATCGGCAGGCGATATTGAACCATCTGATAAAGGCATACCTGCCTTCACAAAGTCGTTATCCTGTACAAGGATGTGTTTTGACAATGGAACAAGGTATTTTTTGATCTGGCCATCTTTTGATTCGATGGTCATTTCGCGGTTACCACGTTTAATACCACCTAAGGTCACCACACCATCAATCTCGGTTACTACAGCCGGGTTAGATGGGTTACGTGCTTCAAACAACTCGGTTACACGTGGTAAACCACCGGTGATATCCCGGGTTTTGCCAGTTGAACGAGGGATCTTGGCAATAACCTGTCCGGTTTGCAGTTTTTCGCCTTCTTCAACGGCAATGTGTGCACCTACAGGAATGTTATATCCTTTTATTACGTTACCTTTTGTATCAGTTATTTGGATTACAGGGTTTTTAGTTTTATCCCTGGTATCGATGATTACTTTTTCGCGGTGGCCTGTTTGCTCATCAGATTCTTCACGGAAAGTGATACCCTCTAATACAGCATCAAACTGTGTTAAACCTGCAAACTCGGATATAATAACCGCATTGTACGGATCCCATGAACAGATACGGTCGCCTTTGGTTACCTTACTGCCATCCTGAATGTACAGATATGAACCGTAAGGAATATTGTTAGTAACAATTACTTTGTTACTGCCCTGCTCAACTATACGGAACTCGCCCGAACGGCCTAACACCACGTCAACTAAACCTTCTTCGGTTTTGTATTGAACGGTACGTACGTTTTCAAACTCAATGATACCATCAAATCTTGCGTTAATCTGTGATTCGGCAGCAATGTTTGATGCGGTACCACCCACGTGGAATGTACGCAGTGTTAACTGTGTACCCGGCTCACCGATTGACTGTGCAGCAATTACACCAACAGCTTCTCCTTTTTGCACGCGTTTACCGCTTGCAAGGTTACGACCGTAGCATAACGCGCACACACCGCGTTTGCTTTCGCATGTTAATACCGAACGAATTTCAATACCTTCTAATGGCGAGTTCTCGATCTTTTTACCAATCTCTTCAGTAATATCCTGACCTGCATGTGCCAACAATTCGTTGGTGATAGGGTCATGAACATCATGTAAAGTGGTACGACCTAAGATACGGTCATATAATGGCTCAACAATATCCTCGTTGTCTTTTAACGCAGTTGTATAAATACCTCTTAAAGTACCGCAATCAACCATACCAACAATCATATCCTGGGCAACATCATGTAACCTACGGGTTAAGTAACCAGCATCTGCAGTTTTTAACGCTGTATCCGCCAAACCTTTACGCGCACCGTGGGTTGAAATGAAGTACTCTAATACCGACAAACCTTCTTTAAAGTTTGAAAGGATCGGATTTTCAATGATCTCGCCACCTGAACCTGATTTTTGAGGCTTAGCCATCAAACCACGCATACCTGCAAGCTGACGGATCTGCTCTTTAGAACCACGCGCACCCGAATCAAGCATCATGTACACCGAGTTAAAGCCCTGGTTATCGTTGCTCAGGATGTCCATCACATTCGCTGTTAAGCGGTTGTTGATACGTGTCCAGATATCGATAATTTGGTTATAACGCTCGTTGTTGGTGATGAAACCCATATTATAGTTACCCATTACCTCTTCAACTTGCTTAGAAGCTGTTTCAATCAGTGTAACTTTTTCTGCAGGGATATTAATATCCTTCAGGTTAAATGATAAACCACCCTGGAATGCCATTTTGAAACCTAATTCCTTAATATCATCAAGGAACTGGGCCGCACGTGCCATACCGGTAATTTTCACTACTTCACCAATAATATCACGCAGTGATTTTTTGGTTAGTAATTCGTTGATATAACCTACCTCAACCGGCACATGCTGATTAAACAACACGCGACCTACTGTAGTATCAATGATTTTGCTTACAATTTTTCCATCACGATCTTTAATAAAAGCCTTAACCTTGATAAAGGCGTGCAGATCAATCTTTCTTTCGTTGTATGCAATAATTACTTCTTCGGCAGAGTAAAAAGTTAAACCCTGGCCTTTTACAATACGTCCTTCATCAGTTTTACGGCCTTTGGTTATGTAGTACAAACCAAGCACCATGTCCTGTGATGGTACGGTAATAGGAGTACCGTTTGCAGGATTCAAAATGTTGTGCGATGCAAGCATCAATACCTGGGCTTCCAAAATTGCCGCGTTACCAAGTGGTACGTGAACAGCCATCTGGTCACCGTCAAAATCCGCGTTGAATGCTGTACAGGTTAAGGGGTGCAATTGAATCGCTTTACCTTCAACCAATTTTGGCTGGAACGACTGGATACCTAACCTGTGCAGCGTTGGCGCACGGTTTAGTAATACAGGGTGTCCTTTCAATACGTTTTCCAAAATGTCCCAAACTAACGGGTCTTTACGGTCAACAATCTTTTTGGCAGATTTTACTGTTTTAACCACACCACGCTCAATCATTTTGCGGATGATAAATGGTTTAAACAGCTCGGCAGCCATATCTTTTGGTAAACCGCACTCGTGTAATTTAAGGTTTGGCCCTACAACAATTACCGAACGGGCAGAATAATCCACACGTTTACCTAATAAGTTTTGACGGAAACGGCCCTGCTTACCTTTCAAAATATCCGAAAGTGATTTCAAAGCACGGTTACCTTCTGTTTTAACAGCGTTAACTTTACGTGAGTTATCAAATAACGAATCTACAGCTTCCTGTAACATACGTTTTTCGTTACGTAAAATAACTTCCGGCGCTTTTATCTCGATCAAACGTTTTAAACGGTTGTTACGGATAATTACACGGCGGTAAAGGTCATTCAAATCTGAAGTTGCAAAACGACCACCTTCTAAAGGCACTAACGGACGCAACTCAGGCGGGATAACAGGAACGATCTTAACGATCATCCACTCAGGGTTATTCTCGATCCTGGTTTTTGCATCACGGAAAGCCTCAACAACCTGTAAACGTTTTAACGCTTCGTTTTTACGTTGTTGCGAAGTTTCGTTTGCTGCCTGGTGGCGTAAGCTAAATGAAAGCTCATCCAAATCAAGGCGTTTTAATAATTCTTCCAAAGCCTCGGCACCCATTTTGGCAACAAATTTCTGAGGATCTTTGTCATCAAGGTATTGGTTTTCTTTCGGAAGGGTATCTAATACGTCAAGGTATTCTTCTTCAGTAAGGAAATCCATTTTGTTGATTCCGTCTGCTTCTTTAATACCTGGTTGTATTACTACGTAACGCTCGTAGTAAATAATTAAGTCTAACCGTTTTGTTGGTAAGCCCAGTAAGTAACCAATTTTATTTGGCAACGAACGGAAATACCAGATGTGTGCAACAGGAACTACAAGGTTAATGTGGCCCATGCGCTCACGGCGTACTTTCTTTTCGGTTACTTCAACACCGCAACGGTCACAAACAATCCCTTTGTAACGGATACGTTTGTATTTACCGCAATGGCACTCATAATCTTTAACCGGACCAAAAATACGCTCGCAGAATAAACCATCACGCTCAGGCTTGTAGGTCCTGTAGTTGATGGTTTCTGGTTTTAAAACCTCACCACTTGAACGCTCAAGAATGGACTCGGGAGAGGCCAGGCTGATAGTAATTGTGGTGAAATTACTTTTGATTTTATTATCCTTTTTGTAAGACATAGTCTCCTTGTTTTTTTAAAGTTGAGGTGAAAGGTAAAAGGTGAAAGGCAAAAGGTTTTTGACATTACGCCTTAAACCTTTCACCTTTAGCCTTTAAGCTTTAACCTTATTCCAATGTGATATCTAAACCTAAACCTCTTAACTCATGAACCAATACGTTGAATGATTCAGGAACCGATGGTGTTGGCAGGTTTTCACCTTTAACAATAGCCTCGTAAGTTTTGGCACGGCCGATAACATCATCCGATTTAACGGTTAATATTTCCTGCAGTATGTTTGCTGCACCGAATGCTTCAAGTGCCCAAACCTCCATCTCACCAAAACGCTGACCACCAAACTGGGCTTTACCACCCAATGGCTGTTGTGTAATTAATGAGTATGGCCCAATTGAACGTGCGTGCATCTTATCATCAACCATGTGACCAAGTTTCAGCATGTATATGATACCTACTGTGGTTTGCTGGTCAAATCTGTCGCCGGTTAGGCCATTGTATAAATAGGTACGGCCAGATTCTGGTAAGTTTGCCTTTTTAACCCACTCTTCTACTTCTGTATGGCTTGCACCATCAAAAATCGGCGTAGCGAATTTAATGCCCAACTCTTTACCTGCCCAACCTAATACGGTTTCGTATATCTGCCCTAAGTTCATACGTGAAGGTACACCCAGCGGGTTCAACACAATATCAACCGGTGTTCCGTCTTCAAGGAAAGGCATATCCTCATCACGTACAATACGCGCAACAATACCCTTATTACCGTGACGACCAGCCATTTTATCACCTACTTTAAGCTTACGCTTTTTAGCAATGTAAACTTTAGCCATTTGAACAATACCCGATGGCAGTTCATCACCAACACTGATAGCAAATTTATCGCGACGGTAAGCGCCCAGCTCTTCATTAACTTTAATGTTATAGTTATGAAGTAAGGTTTTTATCTGGTCGTTTTTATCATCATCAGTTGTCCATTTAGTTGGGTTAATGTTTTCGTAATTAAGCTCAACTAAAATTTTCTGGGTAAATTTAACACCTTTAGGTACATGCAGCTCTTTGTAAACATTGTAAACACCTTGTGATGTTTTACCGTTCACAATCTCAAATAACTTTTCGATCAAAGTATTTTTAAGATCTTTTACAGCTTTATCATGTTTGTTATCCAACTTCTCTAACTGTGCTTTTTCTTCGGCTTTCGACGTTTTCTTGGCACGGCTAAACAATTTGGTATCAATAACCACACCGGCAATTGACGGCGGAGTTTTTAAAGATGCATCCTTAACATCGCCTGCTTTATCCCCAAAAATGGCGCGTAACAGTTTTTCTTCCGGGGATGGGTCAGATTCGCCTTTCGGAGTGATCTTACCAATCAGGATATCGCCTTCCTTAACTTCGGCACCTACACGGATAATACCGTCTTCGTCCAAATCTTTGGTAGCTTCTTCTGATACGTTAGGGATATCGGGTGTTAATTCTTCTTCGCCACGCTTGGTATCACGTACTTCCAGCTCAAACTCTTCAACGTGAAGTGAAGTGAAAATATCCTGTGATACAACGCGCTCAGATATTACAATCGCATCCTCAAAGTTGTAACCCTGCCAAGGCATGAAAGCTACTTTGAGGTTACGGCCCAGGGCAAGTTCACCTGCCTGTGTAGCATAACCCTCGCAAAGCACTTCGCCTTTTGATACCCTTTGGCCTTTTTTAACAATAGGCTTAAGGTTCATGGTAGTACTCTGGTTAGTTTTCTTGAACTTGGTTAAACGGTAGCTTTTTGAATCGCCATCAAATGATATCAGGCGGTCAAGCTCGTTACGGTCATATTTAATACGGATCTCGTTCGCGTCAACATATTCAACCACACCATCGCCTTCGGCATTGATTAGTGTACGTGAATCTTTTGCAACACGACCTTCCAATCCGGTACCAACAATCGGCGCTTCAGGGCGTAACAAAGGTACAGCCTGGCGTTGCATGTTTGATCCCATCAATGCACGGTTAGCATCATCATGTTCCAGGAACGGAATTAATGAAGCCGCGATAGAAGTGATCTGGTTTGGAGCGATATCCATTAAATCCAGCCTTTCGGGCTCGATAATCGGGAAGTCACCTTCAAAACGTGCTTTTACTTTTGGTAATGCAAATACACCTTTATCATCATAATGCGCGTTTGCCTGGCCAATTGTTTTACCATCCTCATCCTCGGCAGATAAGTAGATAACCGCCTCATCAACCTGTACCTTACCTTCAACCACTCGTTTGTACGGGGTTTCGATAAAACCTAAGTTATTGATCTTGGCATGTACACAAAGTGAAGATATCAAACCAATGTTTGGTCCTTCCGGAGTTTCAATTGTACATAACCTACCGTAGTGGGTATAGTGTACGTCACGAACCTCGAAACCTGCACGCTCACGCGACAGACCGCCGGGCCCAAGGGCTGACAGACGACGCTTATGCGTGATCTCTGCCAGTGGATTGGTTTGGTCCATGAACTGTGATAACTGGTTAGTTCCGAAGAACGAGTTGATCACAGATGATAATGTACGCGCATTGATCAGGTCGGTCGGGGTAAATACCTCGTTGTCACGGATGTTCATACGCTCACGTATGGTACGTGCCATACGGGCTAAACCTACACCAAACTGAGCATATAACTGCTCACCTACTGTACGAACGCGACGGTTTGACAAGTGATCAATATCATCCACCTCGGCTTTTGAGTTGATCAGTTTGATCAGATATTTTACAATGGCGATAATATCCTGCTTGGTTAATACCTTAGTTTCATCAGAGGTATTTAATTTCAGCTTACGGTTGATGCGGTAACGGCCCACATCGCCCAGGTCATATCTTTTATCCGAGAAGAATAAACGATCGATAATACCACGTGCAGTTTCCTCATCAGGTGGTTCGGCGTTACGCAATTGACGGTAGATATGCTCAACCGCTTCTTTTTCGGAGTTTGAAGTATCTTTTTGTAAAGTGTTATATATAATAGTATAATCACCGCTGGTTGAAGCATCTTCCTTGTTAAGGATGATGGTTTTAACGCCAGCATCAATGATCATATCAATATGGTCATCTTCCAGTACGGTTTCACGCTCAAGGATGATCTCATTACGGTCGATAGATACCACTTCACCGGTATCCTCATCCACGAAATCTTCAACCCATTTTTTAAGTACCCTTGCAGCAAGCTTACGGCCAATGAATTTCTTCAGACCAGATTTGCTAACTTTTACCTCATCTGCCAGTTCAAATAACTCTAATATATCTTTATCAGAATCATAACCAATAGCACGAAGTAACGTGGTAACCGGGAATTTCTTTTTACGGTCAATATAAGCATACATCACGTTGTTAACGTCTGTTGCAAACTCAATCCATGAACCTTTAAAAGGTATTACACGGGCCGAGTATAATTTTGTACCGTTGGTGTGGCGGCTTTGGCCAAAGAATACACCTGGTGAACGATGTAATTGCGATACAATTACACGCTCGGCACCGTTAATAACAAATGTACCTTTAGGGGTCATGTAAGGGATAGTTCCCAGGTACACATCCTGTACAATTGTTTCAAAATCCTCGTGCTCCTCATCATTACATGACAGGCGAAGCTTGGCTTTTAATGGTACGCTATAAGTTAATCCGCGCTCAATACACTCTTGTATATCATAACGTGGCGGATCAATAAAGTAATCCAGAAACTCTAAAACGAAGATGTTCCTTGAATCTGAGATAGGAAAATTTTCAGCAAACACTTTAAACAAACCTTCTTTATAGCGGTTGTCTGAGGTGGTTTCCAATTGAAAAAATTCCTGGAAAGATTGTAACTGAACATCCAGGAAATCGGGGTAATCAAGTACCTTTCTACTGGTTGCAAAGTTTACTCTTTGATTAATGTTGTTTGCCAAGGTGTTTAATTTTTAGTTTATTAATAAACTTTTGTAGATGTGAGATCTGAAATAAGAGATGTGAGACCGAATATGTTGCAGAAGGCTGGCGGCTATAAGTTTAACCGTCAAAAATCTCATATCTCACATCTCATATCTGGCATCTGATATCCAAACCTTTATAAACAGCAATAGACCCCGACCAAAATAGGTCGGAGTCTCATGCTATATTTTATTGGGTTAACTTATTTAACCTCAACTACTGCTCCAGCTTCTTCTAATTGTTTTTTCAAAGATTCAGCTTCTTCTTTAGTTACACCAGTTTTAACTTCTTTTGGTGCACCGTCAACAAGATCTTTAGCTTCTTTCAAACCTAAGCCAGTTAAGTCTTTTACTAATTTAACAACTGCTAATTTAGCGCCGCCTGCTTCTTTCAGGATAACGTCAAATGCAGTTTGTACTGCTTCAGCAGCAGGGGCATCATCGCCACCAGCAGGAGCAGCAGCAACAGCAACAGCTGCAGCAGCAGGCTCAATACCATACTCATCTTTTAAGATCTGAGCTAATTCGTTTACTTCCTTTACTGTTAAGTTTACCAACTGTTCAGCAAACGCTTTTAAATCCGCCATTTTATTTAAATTTTACTTTTAATGCTTTTTGTTTTTTAATATCGAACTTTAATAAGGTGTTCGTTAACCTCTTTCCTGTAATGTTTTTACAAGGCCTGCAATAGTATTTCCGCCTGATTGTAGTGCAGAAATAACGTTCTTGGCCGGTGATTGCAATAATCCGATAACTTCGCCAATCAGCTGCTCTTTTGATTTCAACTTGATCAATGTATCGATCTGGTTGTCGCCAATAAATATTGCTGAATCAATATAAGCTGCTTTTAAAATCGGTTTGTCACTTTTTTTCCTTAATTGTTTAATCAACTTTGCCGGAGCAGTTGCTGATTTTGAGAAAAGAATTGATGATGAACCTTTTAATACATCAAATATTGGAGTGTAATCGCCACCTGCAGCTTCCATAGCTTTTTTAATCAAGCTGTTTTTTGCTACTTTCATCGTGATTTCACTCTGGAAACACTGACGACGGATATCGTTGATTTTTGCAACCGATAGATCAGAGGTATCAGTAATATAGAAATTACCGTACTCTTTCATTTGCTCAGTAAGGGCAAGAACAAGGTCGTATTTTTCTTCTTTATTCATGATTAGATCCCCGCTACTGATTTAGTTTCAACTGTTATTCCCGGAGACATGGTAGAAGAGATATGAATGCTCTTAAAATATGTTCCTTTTGCTGCTGATGGTTTTAATTTCGAGATAGTTTGCAATACTTCTAATGCATTCTCATAAATTTTATCTGCAGGGAATGATGCTTTTCCTATTGAGGTATGGATGATACCTGTTTTATCAACTTTGAAGTCGATTTTACCACCTTTTACCTCAGTTACAGCTTTTCCAACTTCTGGAGTTACTGTTCCTGATTTAGGGTTTGGCATAAGGTTACGCGGGCCTAATATTCTACCCAAACGTCCTACTTTAGCCATAACACTTGGCATAGTGATGATAATATCAACGTCAGTCCATCCGCCTTCAATCTTGGCAATATATTCATCCAAACCTACGTAATCCGCGCCTGCATCTTTAGCTTCTTGTTCCTTATCAGGAGTACAAAGCACCAATACACGTACAGTTTTACCGGTTCCATGAGGTAATGTTGCAATACCACGTACCATTTGATTGGCTTTACGCGGGTCAACACCTAAACGAACGTCTATATCAACTGATGAATCAAATTTAGTTAAGGTTAATTCCTTTACCAAAGCTGATGCAGCTTCTAATGAATACGATTTGTTTGCCTCAATTTTGGAGAGTGCCGCTTTTTGATTTTTTGTTAATCTAGCCACTGTCTTAAACTGATTTTGTATAAATTAATTAATTTTTGATCTGAGATTTGAGACCTGAGATTTGAGATTTAAAAAAAATCCGAAATCGAAAATCCGAAATCCGAAACCAATTTAGTTCCAGGGAGCCGTACCTGATACGGTGATTCCCATACTACGGGCAGTACCTGCCACCATTTTCATGGCTGATTCTACAGTAAATGCATTCAGATCTACCATTTTATCTTTGGCTATAGTTTCAACCTGCTCCCAATTTACATTGGCAACTTTTTTACGGTTGGGTTCAGCCGAACCACTCTTTAAACCGGTTGCTTCCAATAACTGGATTGCAACAGGAGGGGTTTTGATGATAAATTCGAAAGATTTGTCAACATAAACAGTAATCAAAACAGGCAACACCTTTCCAGCTTTATCCTGGGTACGTGCATTAAATTGCTTGCAAAACTCCATGATGTTCACACCTTTTGCACCCAATGCAGGGCCAATTGGAGGTGATGGGTTTGCGGCGCCGCCTTTAACCTGCAGCTTTACCATTGCACCGATCTCTTTTGCCATTTTAATTTACTTTAATTATAACTCAATGTTAGTAAGTGGAAGCTAAGTAACATTTAAGATTTTTAGAGGTATCAAGTAGTTAGTATCAAGTATCAAGACCTCTACTACCCTATCCTTATATTTTTGCGTATCGTTTTTCAGTATCGTTATCAAAAAATCTTGTTACTTGATACTAACTACTTGATACTATTCTTTCTCTACCTGCATGTAATTCAATTCAAGCGGCGTACGGCGCCCAAATATCTTTACCATAACTTTTAATTTCTTTTTTTCTTCGTTAACCTCTTCAATCACCCCGCTAAATCCGTTGAAAGGTCCGTCCATTACTTTTACGCTTTCGCCAATGTAATACGGCACATTCATTGTTTCGCCCTGGGCGCTCATTTCATCAACCTTACCTAAAATACGGTTAACTTCGGCCTGGCGCAGTGGTATAGCATTACCGGCTTTATCGCCTAAAAATCCTATTACACTGTTTATATTTTTGATGATGTGTTCAGTTTCGCCATCAAGTACGGCTTCCATTAATACATAACCAGGGAAATAGTTACGCTCTTTTGCTATCTTTTTCCCATCGCGCATCTGGTAATATTTTTCTGTAGGTATTAATACCTGCGGTACCAAATGCGTAATGCCCAAACGACTAATTTCGGCATCTATATATTGTTTTACCTTTTTCTCTTTACCACTTATGGCTCTCACCACATACCATTTCAATTGATCACTCATCTCTATCTCCTAAATATTATGTTAGTGAACTATAAAATGTTTTAAGCAAGTAGGCTATGATCTGGTCCATACCTAAAATAACCATGGCGATGATAATTGCAGCAACCAGTACCAATACGGCACTGCTTTGCAACTCACGCCAGGTTGGCCAGGTTACCTTCTCAGTTAACTCGATGTATGATTCTTTAATATATTCAGTTACGTTAGCCATCTTTACTACTTTGCTTAATGCACGGGAACAAGGATTCGAACCCTGATCAAAGGTTTTGGAGACCTCTATTCTACCGTTGAACTATTCCCGTGTATTTTTAATCCTGAATCCCCCAAAAGGGACTTTTAAATATTAACAAAGTACTTAGTCAATTGACTAAGTACTTTGTGTTAAATTAACCACAACCTAACCTTGTTCCCCCACCAGCCGGCGGGGGTTAGGGGGTTATTTCAATATTTCAGTTACCTGGCCGGCACCTACTGTTCTGCCACCTTCACGGATAGCGAAACGTAAGCCTTTTTCCATAGCGATAGCGTTGATCAATTTTACAGTGATGGTAACGTTATCACCTGGCATAACCATTTCTACACCTTCGGCTAATGAAATTTCACCAGTTACGTCAGTAGTACGGAAATAGAATTGCGGGCGGTATTTGTTGAAGAATGGAGTATGACGGCCACCTTCTGCTTTTGATAATACGTAAACTTCAGCTTTGAAATCGGTGTGTGGAGTTACTGAACCTGGTTTGCAAATAACCATACCACGACGGATATCGGTTTTTTCAATACCACGTAACAACAAACCTACGTTGTCGCCAGCTTCACCTCTGTCAAGGATCTTACGGAACATCTCAACACCAGTTACAGTTGATTTCAGGTTTTCGGCACCCATACCAAGGATGTCAACCTGCTCACCTGAGTTGATTACACCACGCTCAATACGACCGGTAGCAACAGTACCACGACCAGTGATTGAGAACACGTCTTCAACCGGCATCAAGAAAGGAAGCTCAGTTAAACGTGGAGGAATTGGAATAAAGCTATCAACAGCATCCATCAATTCCATGATTTTTCCAACCCATTTAGGATCGCCGTTAAGACCACCTAAAGCTGAACCCTGGATTACCGGGATATCATCACCTGGATATTCGTAGAATGATAATAATTCACGAATTTCCATTTCAACTAATTCTAATAATTCCGGATCATCAACCATGTCAACTTTGTTCATGAAAACAACAAGCGCAGGTACACCTACCTGGCGAGCTAACAGGATGTGTTCGCGGGTTTGTGGCATCGGACCATCAGTTGCAGCAACCACAATGATTGCACCGTCCATCTGAGCAGCACCGGTAACCATGTTTTTCACGTAATCCGCGTGACCTGGACAGTCAACGTGAGCATAGTGACGGTTAGCAGTTGAATACTCAACGTGCGCGGTGTTAATTGTGATACCACGTTCTTTTTCTTCAGGAGCCGAGTCAATTGAATCAAATGAACGGGCTTCTGATAAACCTGCATCAGCTAATACTTTAGTAATAGCTGCGGTAAGGGTTGTTTTACCGTGGTCAACGTGACCGATTGTACCGATGTTTAAGTGCGGTTTACTGCGGTCAAACTTTTCTTTTGCCATGATTTATAATTATTTTGTAGGTTAATTTATACTTAAAAATGTTATTCTTTATTCTCTTTTACGCTATTGAGCCAACAATGGGATTTGAACCCATGACCTCTTCCTTACCAAGGAAGTGCTCTACCACTGAGCTACGTCGGCTTATTTTTTGTTCATTAGTTCACTCGTTTATTGGTTCATTGGTCTTTTGCAGCTGCTGCTAATGAACAAATGAACTAACCGACTAATGAACCAACCGAGCGGAAGACGAGGTTCGAACTCGCGACCTATAGCTTGGAAGGCTATCGCTCTACCAACTGAGCTACTTCCGCTTGTTTAGTTTTCCATTTGCAGTTTTCAKTATACTAACCCGATAATGCAAATCCGTAACCTTTTTTAATCGAGTTAGCAGTCCTCAATCATCTGATAACTTTAATTGTTATCCGAAAACTGAAAACTGCCTACTCAATAAGTGGGGAGAGAAGGATTCGAACCTTCGTAGCCGAAGCAGCGGATTTACAGTCCGCCCCATTTGACCGCTCTGGTATCTCCCCATTAGTTGATTTCGGATTTGCAATGTTCAAAGTTGAAGCTAAACATTACACTTCCGAAAAAAACTGAGCCTCCTATCGGGATCGAACCAATGACCTACTGATTACAAGTCAGTCGCTCTACCAGCTGAGCTAAGGAGGCTTATATTTATTTAGCCTTTCAATTATTGAAACCTTTATGGCTCCTTTTATCGAGCGGCAAAACTAATAAGCTTTTTTATATTTTAAAGAACAATCTTCACAAAAATTTGCTGCGGTCAGCACCTCTCTGAAAGGGATTGCAAATCTACAAAAATTTCACCCTTTGCAAAATTTTTTATCAAAAAAAATCGACGGGCTGTAAACCCGTCGATTTTTACCAAAAAATGGCCTTTTTTATATTAAAATCCCTCTTCTACTTCCGTTAATATCACCTTTTTGGCGGCAGCATCGGCAATAGTTTTCTTCTGCTTATGCTTTTCAATCTGCTTGCGCAGGCTTTCAACTGCTAAATCCGTTGCCTCTTCAAAACTTTTGCATTTCTCTTTTGCGAAGATCTGGTTACCCGGCAACAATAGCTTGATCTCGGCAATTTTGTTTGCCTCATCTAACACATTCTCAAGCTTTAAGTAAACTTCGCCGCTAATAATATGGTCATAAAATGTATCCAGCTTATCAGCCTTTTTTTGAATAAAATCTAATAATTTTCTGTCTGCGGTAAAATGAATTGATTGCACTGTAATTTTCATGTTTCCTCCTTAATTACGCCTTTGGATGGGCTTGTTTGTAAATAGACTTTAATCGTTCAACTGAATTATGCGTATAAATTTGGGTCGCGCTAAGGTTAGCGTGGCCCAAAAGCTCTTTAATGGAGTTCAGGTCGGCTCCGTTGTTTAGTAAACTCGTTGCAAATGTGTGCCTTAGCACATGAGGACTCTTTTTATTCTGGGTTGATATGTTGGCGAGGTATTTCTGCACTATCAAATAAATTAGTTTGGGGTATGCGTCGGCACCCTTAGTTGTAACGATTAACATTACGGAATTGTTATTAAAATTTTGATTTTTCTTTAATTCCAGGTATCGCCCAAGCAAAATCCGCAGCTCGGTATTGATGGGGATAATGCGTTCTTTATTACGCTTGCCAAGCACTTTTAGTGTACCTTCATAATCATTAATATCGCTGTCTTTCAGGCCCAAAAGCTCGGCCAGGCGCATGCCGGTACCAAACAGCATTTCAACCACCAGCTTGTTCCGTAAGCCTTCAAAATCATCATCTGTAACAATATCGTTATCGAGCATTTGAGTAAGGCTTCCACTTTCAACCACAACCGGTAGTTGCTTTGGTATTTTTTGTGAGCGGATTTTTGATGCCGGGTTTTGCGCAATTACTCCTTCCTGCAGTAAAAACTTAAAATATTTGCGCAGGGTGGCCATCTTACGGTTTACAGACCGAGCCGTAAGTTTTTGGTCAATAAGCTCCACCATCCAGTTGCGGATGTCGTGGTAACTGATCTGGTCGGGATGGGTAATTATGAGTTCGGGAACAACTTTGGCATTACCAGGGTTGTTAAGGAAGAGCATGAACTGATCCAGATCTGACTGATAAGCAGATACCGTGTGTGGCGAGTACCGCTTTTCGAATTTAATATATTGGATAAAACGCTCTAAAAACATAAAAACTATTTGAACATCCAGAGAATGAATGTACAAATAGTTTTGTTAATATAGTGTCGGAAAATCTGAAAAAATTCTTTTGAGGGAATTAAACAGTTTCGATATTCATATTTTGCTTGTAGATGGCATGTTTAACAACATGACGACGGGTTACAGATTTTTTTTCAAAAGCCTGGCGACTGCGTAGTTCTCTTAAAACACCTGTTTTTTCAAATTTCTTTTTGAAGCGTTTCAATGCTTTGTCTAATGATTCGCCGTCTTTTACGTTAATAATGATCATAATTTCCTAAATACCTCCTTTCAAGGGAGGGCAAAGTTAACTATTTGGTTTTGAATATCAAATAGGTAAGGGAAAATAGTTGATTGGGTTGATTAGGTAGGTAGTTTGCTGCATGCGTGGCGATTTGCGATTTTGGCCCATCACATATAAAAAGCGTGATACCATCTTACTTCAACACTTCCCTGCTAATCACAATCTTCTGTATCTCGCTTGTCCCCTCACCTATTGTACAAAGCTTGGCATCCCGGTAGTATTTCTCAACCGGGAAATCCTTGGTATAGCCATAACCGCCGAAGATCTGTACCGCCTCGGTAGCCACCCGCACCGCGGTTTCTGATGCGAAATACTTGGCCATGGCCGATTGCTTGGTTACCGGCAGGTGGCGGTTTTTCAGGTCGGCGGCCTGCATAACCAGCAGTTCCGATGCTTCAATCTCTGTTGCCATATCGGCCAGCTTAAAGGCAATCCCCTGAAAGCTGCTGATAGATTGACCAAACTGCTTACGCTCCTTAGAGTAAGCCACCGCAGCATCAAAGGCGCCTTTGGCTATCCCTAATGATAATGCTGCTATAGAAATACGACCGCCATCCAGTACCTTCATGGCCTGTTTAAAGCCTTCGCCCTCAACACCCAGTAGGTTTTCTTTGGGCACGCGGCAATTATCAAAGATCAGTTCGGTGGTTTCTGAGGCGCGCATGCCCAGCTTGTTTTCTTTTTTGCCATGGGTAAAACCGGGCGTACCTTTTTCAATAACCAGTGCCGATATTCCATGCGAATCGCCCTTTTTACCGGTGCGCACCATTACCACAGCCACATTGCCCGATTTGCCGTGTGTTATCCAGTTTTTTGAACCGTTAACTATATAGTGGTCGCCATCCAGCACGGCGGTAGTATTCATCCCTAATGCGTCAGACCCGGTGTTGGCTTCCGTAAGTCCCCATGCGCCCAGCCACTCGCAGGTAGCCAGTTTGGGCAGCCATTTCATTTTTTGCTCTTCGTTGCCAAAAGCAAGGATATGGCCGGTGCACAGTGAGTTATGCGCCGCCACAGATAAACCTATAGAGCCGCAAACCCTGGCTATTTCAACAATAACGGTTACATATTCAAAATAACCAAAGCCCGAGCCGCCATATTGTTCGGGCACAAATACGCCCATCATACCCAGCTCACCCAATTTCTTAAAAAGGTCAATAGGAAAAACCTGCGCCTCGTCCCATTCCATTACATGAGGTTTAATATTCCGTTCGGCAAAATCCCTGGCCATCTGGCCTACCAGGTGCTGGTTTTCGTTCATAGAAAAGTCGAATCCGCCTATTGTCGGACCGTCTGTAAGTAAAGTTTCCATACTAATTTATATAACTGGTTATACAAATTTAACGATTTAATTATCAGCTTGTTTGTCAAAAACACACCCGAATAGAAGTACAAAATGGTATCTGGTATGAATTTTAGGTTTAGTTGAAACAGGCTTGTTTTTGAGTTTAAAAAAGAGTTGAAAATATTTTCAATTAATATTAAGGCTAAGTAAAAAACACCGTGTAAACTGCCAAAAAACGACAATCGGCAGTAATAATTACAGTAACTTCGCCTTTTTTAAGATACTTAGGTAAAAGCGAACACCCGGCTATTTCGCTTAATACGTTGCCAGGGCAACCAGCGTATCACTGAGAGGTGCTATCCGCTCCCGGCCCTTTAAAAAACCAAGCTCAACCACAAAAGAAAAACCGGCTACTATCCCTCCCATTTCTTCAATGAGCTCACAGGCGGCTGTTACTGTACCCCCTGTAGCCAGCAGGTCATCATGGATCAGGATATGCTGACCGGGTTCAAAAGCGTCTGTATGGCATTCAATTACTGCGGTACCATATTCCAGCTTGTAAGCCCGCTGCTTAATAGTAAATGGCAACTTACCAGCCTTACGGATAGGCACAAACGGGATGCCCAGTTTGGTGGCCAAAGTCAGTCCAAACAAAAATCCCCGGCTTTCTATGCCTGCTATCACATCTATGCGGGTACCCCTCAGTTGCTCCACAAAGGCGTTGATAATATTATCGCACAAGACAGGGTCTTTCAAAATGGGGGTTATATCTTTAAAAATTATCCCCGGCTTAGGGAAGTCTGGAATATCGCGTATGGCTTTCTTTATTTGCTCGGTAATCATTTAAAAACTAAATAAGGTCCAATTTTACGCAAAATTCCGTCATCAAGTATGGCAATATTTTTCAAATCAGCTACCGACTCATAATCGCCGTGTTGATTGTGGTATTCCAATATGGCATTCATCTGCTTAAAACTAAGGTAAGGGAAGCGTCTTAACTGGTCAAAAGTGGCCGTATTAACGTTTAGTTTGATGATGTGCCTGCCATCTACAGCAATGCCATCCTTAATTTCGGCATACTTAGCTTCGTCAATACCAAATACCTCTTTCAACTGTTCCTTACTGTAAAAGCCCCCCAAACGCACCCTGTACCTGGTGATCCGCCTTGCAAACGATGGCCCTATCCCACGGATCATGGTAAGCCTGGCCGAGTCGGCACTGTTTATTTCTATAACTTCGCCGGGCGCAGCCTTTTTGGTATAATGATAATTTGCAGGTAAACCATTGGCGTTAAAACCGGCTGTTGTGGTTTTTAAAGATTTTACAGGCGAATAGTTACCTTTAACTGTATCTTTAGTCTTGCCCAATATCGCGGCAGCTTTATCAAAATCATTAAAGTTTATTGTGTTATCTTTGCGGTTTGCCTGGTAAACATATGGCGCGGCCAAAACCAATGCAATTAAAATAATTAATACTACCATTCCGTTCCACTCTTTTTTTGTAATGGATAAGTAGTTTTTAATATGCGCCTTCATTTATATGAATTATCGGGCGTTAAAGTAAATAAAATTTCAGGATATTTATTTGTTAACCAAATACATTGTTATTTAAAAAATGAAAGTAATAACCACCGAAGAGTTTGCCAAAGCCACTAAACTTGATAAGCTGAAAATGCCTGGCCTGGCCGCTTTGTTGATGGAGATCATGAAAATTAACCAGGTTAACGACCTGTTTGCCCAGGCCCAGCCCAAACAAGGTATTGAATTTATTGATGCTATTTTAGAAGGCTGCGGTATTGATATTGAATTTGATGAACGCGACTTAAGGCATATACCAAAAACCGGCAGCTTTATCGCCATAGCCAATCACCCATATGGTGGCATAGAGGGACTGGTACTACTAAAAATGCTGCTAACAGTACGGCCGGATGCCAAATTAATGGCCAACTTCCTGCTCAAGAAAATACCCAACCTCAGCGACTTTTTTATTGCCGTAAACCCGTTTGAAAATGTTGAACACTCATCAAGCATTAGCGGCCTGAAAAACACCCTCGAGCTGTTAAATAACGGTACTCCAATAGGCATTTTCCCGGCCGGCGAGGTTTCAACCTTTAAGGTTGAGCAGCAACAGGTAACCGACCGTTTGTGGCACCCAGTAGTAGGTAAAATAATAGCGAAGGCCAAGGTTCCCATTGTGCCTATATATTTCCACGGTAATAACGGCTTGCTTTTTAATTTATTAAGCCTCATACATCCGGCCCTGCGTACAGCTAAATTACCCTCAGAATTGTTTAACAAGCACGGGCATACAATTAAACTTCGCATAGGTAAACCCATCAACGTACTTGAAGTGCCCGATTATAATAACGGGGCCAAGCTGCTCAATTTTTTACGCGCCCGTACCTATGCTTTAGGTACCGGCCTTGAGGAGGAAAAGAAGATCTTCAACCCGCGCAACCTGTTTAAGATAAAACGGCTGCCAACCGATATTGTACCCGAAATAGACTCGGCAATACTTGAAAAGGAAATTGCGCCGTTGCGTGATAATTATAAGGTATGGACAGAAAAGAACTACGAAGTTTTTATTGTACCAACCTCGGTTATCCCAAACGTGATACGTGAGGTAGGCCGCCTGCGCGAAGTAACTTTCAGAGAAATTGGCGAAGGCACCAATAAAAGTATCGACCTTGACGAGTATGATATTTATTATAACCACCTTTTCATCTGGGATTTTGAGGCCAAAATGATAGTAGGCGCTTACCGCATAGGTTTGGGCGACGAGATATTTTATAGCGTGGGCAAAAAGGGCTTTTATATCACCGAACTTTTTAAACTTAAAACCCAGTTTACCCCGGTATTGCGCAAAAGTTTGGAACTTGGACGGTCATGGATCCGTAAGGAATATCAAACCAAACCGTTACCCCTGTTCCTGTTGTGGAAGGGCATTCTGAAATTCCTGATAGATAACCCAAGATACAGGTACCTGATAGGCCCTGTGAGTATCAGCAACTCGTTTTCAAAATTCTCCAAATCATTAATTGTTGATTACATTAACCGTAATCACTTTGATCATGAACTGGCGCAATATGTAAAACCACGTAAAAAATTTAAGGTCGATTTTGCAAAGATAGATACCGACCTGCTAATGGCTGGCGAGGATACTTTTAAAGGACTGGATAACCTGATATCGGAAGTAGAAACACGTAATATGAAAGTCCCTGTGCTGCTACGCCAATATATCGCCCTTAACGCCAAGATCATCAGCTTTAATATTGACCCTAAATTTGCCGACTGTCTTGATGGCTTCCTGGTGCTCGACCTGGAACAAGTGCCGCAGGATATATTAGATAAGCTGGGTAAAAATTTGTAGGATAGTATCCTAAATATCGTATCTCCAAAACAAAAACACCCCATCGGCCTGCCCGCTGGGGTGTTTTTGTTGATCACACAACCAAAAAGTCCCTGCCGGATATAAACCTGCAGGGACTTTTTATATGATGTGTTTGGTAATATTAGAATGCGTAGCGTATACCAAACTGCATTTGCCAGCGTGAAGAGAACAAGTCAACAGAATATGGCAATCCAGGATCTGTAAAAGCATATTTTGGATAGCTTGTTGACATTGCACCAAATGCAGGCGTAGTTTTTGGCGTTAAACCAATGCTTGATGTTGAATTGAAAGTATTGGCTGAGAAATAATACTGTCCCCATTTTTTATTCAGCAAATTAGTAAGGTTAACAATATCATAAGTGAAAGTAATCACTTGTTTGTGTTTACCACTACCAAATTTAAAGTCTTGCGAAAAACGGAAATCTAAGTCATTATTCCATGGTGTAAAAGCAGCATTACGTTGGGTAAAGTTTCCGCGACGTGACGATAAATAGCTGTTTTTATCAATAAATGCATCAAAAGCTGCTGCTTGCTGAACAGCAGTTTGTCCACCAATTACATCAGTAAAGAAATTAACTGTTTCACCATGTTTAGGGATGTATGCTAAGCTAACTTGCTGGCCGGTTCCGTCGATTGCACTTGGATAAAAACCATAAGTGTATGGATTACCAGATTGAGCGCTAAAGAAGAAGCTGAAATTGGCTGTAAAGTTTTTAGCTGCATCCCAATCATGCCTTAAAWTGATGTTTGAAACAATGCGATGACGGGTATCAAAGTTTGAGTTGGCCAAACCTGGGTTATTAGGATTTAAAGCCTGGTTTAACTGCCAGTTTGATTCCATTGAGTTACGGATACCATTGGTTACATCTTTTGAATGCCCGTAAGTATATGCAACATTACCGCTTAAGCCAAAAGGAAAGGTTTTACCTACTTGTGCGGTTAAACTGTAACGGTAGCCAAGGCTGGTGTTTGATAACTCATAAGCATTGGTATATGATGAGTTAACTTTTTGATTTACAAATATTGGCTGTTGGTGCTGGGTGTCGTAAGCATAATAAGTTGCACTATCCTTAGTATTTACCTGCTGGAACTTTAAATCGTGAATGGTTTTAGTATAAATACCTTCTAAAGTAAATTTCCATTGGTCATCAGTAGTATAATCAAAAGCTAAGCTGCTTCTCCAAACCTGTGGCATTTTAAATTTGTTGTCAATTAAATCTACCTGGGTTGGGCCGGTAGCGGCAGTGTTAAAGCCTTGTGCGTTAACGTAATCTAAACGACCATTTGGCGAGGTTGAAACAGGATTTGTAAGTGGCTTTTGAGCTGATTTGTTATCATAAGCACCATAAGTAGCACCATTGTTGTAAAACGCATAACCAAACCATGCAAAAGGAACACGACCGGTAAAGAAGCCGCTACCACCACGTACAATTAAGCTTTGATCGCCATTTACATCATAATTGAACGATACACGAGGATTAATCTCTACGTTGTTCAAATAATTTTGCTTGATATCGCGGGGTTTAGTGTAGGTAAAACTATTACCATAGTTTAAATCAACCGGAGCATTTGTAGTTTTAGTGCTTAATGGCTGTTTATTAGGTATACCGGCATAGTCCAGGCGTAAAGCTGCAGTCAATTTAAAATTGTCGGTAATTTGTATCTCATCCTGACCGTATAAACTCATCAGGTTAACTTTAAATTTAGCTGATGGATTAGCGAAAATGTAATCACGATTATTATTAGTATAGTTAAAGTTAGCACGAACACGCGATGGTGAGTTTGCTATAAAGTTTTCTATACTGCTGTAGGCAACGCGGCCATTCCATGAGTTTACAAAGTTGTAAGTAATGTTATAAAACTCGTTGTGTGTACCAAAAGTAAATGTGTGCTTACCCTTTGTTAAGGTAAAGTTATCGGTAAACTCTGTGGTTTTTTGGTGCATATCAAATATAGCAGCCTCACGGTCGGTACCCATAAATATGGTAGTACCAGGTGTACGGCCGGTTATTTCAATTTGCGGTAACGAAGGATCTGAAGTAGGGTCACGGTAGTCATGAACATTTGAGTAACCTATTACTAAACTGTTACTCGCGCTGTTTGAAAACCTTGATTTTAACTCGGCAACAGTTGACGTTGAGTTGTTATGAGATACGTAATCAATACCCCCAAAACGGAAGTTTTGCTGATCACGCTCTAAGTTTGTAGCTGTTGAGGTGATGGTATTGTTACGGATAGTTAACTGGTTATTATCGTTGATGTTCCAATCTAAACGGTTAAAGAACTTGTTTGAGCGCGAGTAGATTGAACTATTTGAATAAGTACCCGGACTTAAACCACCAGTAAATTGCTGGAAAGCAGTTGTAAGGTTTTTAGCGTCCTGTAGGCTAAGGATCTGGCTTGAACCACTTGCATCAGCACCGCGGATAACCGGATCCTGGCGGCGGGCAATTTCTTCGTTAGTGAAGAAGAATAACTTGTTTTTAATAATAGGGAAACCTAAACGGATACCGGTTTGGTAATCGTGGAATGTAGTAGGTATTTTTGAACCATCGCCACCAGCAGCAGCAGAAGCATTATTTGGACCTACCAAAAAAGCACCACGGCCGTAACCATAAATTGCGCCCGAAAAATCATTTGTACCGCTGCGGGTTACAGCATTTATACTACCACCCAATACGTTACCAATTTTAATATCATAAGGGGCAACCAATACCTGTATATCCTGTATAGCATCTAATGATACAGGGCTTGTACGTGTACTGCTACCAACCTGGCCCGATGCATTACTCTGACCACCTAATGATGGGCTGAAACCAATCGCATCATTGTTGATGGCACCATCCAGTGTTACGTTATTGTAACGGTAGTTGGTTCCCTGGAAGGAGTTGTTGTTGCTTTGAGGTGTTAACCTTGTTAAATCCTGTAAACTGCGGTTAATAGAAGGCAGGTTTTTGATTTGATTTTGGTTGATGCGGGTACTTGCACCTGTTTTTGTACCACCGGCTGTTCCTTTAATCTTCACTTCCGATAAGGTTGTGGTTTCATCGGCAAGCGCGAAGTTGTACGTGGTTGTACCTAAACTTAAGGTAATATCTGCTCTTTCGTCTTTTTTAAATCCAACAAAAGAAGCAGCGATGGTATAAGGACCACCTGGGTTAACGTTGGCAATTGTGTAACGACCATCGCCATTGGTTTGTGCGCCGTAACGGGTACCGGTACTTGTATTAAGTACAGTAATAGTTACACCAGGCAATGTAGCACCTTTTTGGTCGGTAACTTTTCCACTAATTAAAGAGGTAGTAATTTGCGCATTTGCAACATTTGCAACCCCGATGATCAGCAGTGATAAAAGAATAAAGTAAAGCTTTTTCATTTGTGTTTATTTATTCCACAAAGGTTGGGCTACAATATTAAAGTAATGTTAACACAAGATTATATTTGATACCAATTGTTAACATTAAGTACAAAAGGTAATCAGTACTTAACAGAAAGTTTTTTAAGTATCAGATGGAGCAGATATATTGGGCCTATGAGCAAAAATTTAATATCCTCAAAAAACGAAGGCTTTTTTCCTTCAATTTTATGCCCTATAAATTGCCCAACCCATGATACCAGGAATATAATTAAACTAACCAGCCACAATGCCGGGCCACCGGTTTTGTGCCACTGCTCTATCCCAATAATAGCATAACTAAAGCCAAACAGCACAAATAACATCAGGTACGATAATATAGGCGAAAGCTTAAGATAGTAGTAAATACTAAAGGCAATTAAAAACGATGCCCAGTTAAATACCCCATTATAAGTACCTAAAAATTTGAGGTATGGGAACGGAATAGACCAGATTAATCCGAGCAGGCTAAATACAATAAGCGGAATACAAATAAAATGTATCCACTCATTTGTTGAATTTTGGTGACTCTCGGCATATTTTGCAAAATAAACATCAACCGGACGATTGACATCAGCTTTTGTTTGCATGCCGCTTTTCCCGTTGCCTGATATTTTCTTTGAAGCCATTTTATTGTAAATATAAAAACCCTTTCGGTTAATAGCCGAAAGGGTTGTATTAATTTTTAATTAACAAATTACTTGGCAAATGCTACCGACCTGGTTTCCCTGATCACGGTAACTTTTATCTGGCCCGGATAGGTCATCTCGGTTTGGATACGGTTTGATATATCTGCAGCCAATACTTCTGACTGGGCATCACTTATCTTTTCGCTTTCAACCACAACACGCAGTTCGCGGCCGGCCTGTATAGCAAATGTTTTTTCGACACCCGGATATGACATAGCCAGCTCTTCCAATTCCTTCAAACGTTTGATGTAACTTTCAACAACCTCGCGGCGGGCACCCGGACGAGCGCCAGATATAGCATCACAAGCCTGGATGATTGGCGATAACATCGACGTCATTTCGATCTCATCATGGTGAGCACCGATGGCGTTACAAACTTCAGGATGTTCCTTATATTTCTCGGCCAATTGCATACCCAAAATAGCATGCGGCAGCTCGGGGTTATCATCAGGCACTTTACCAATATCATGCAGCAAGCCGGCACGTTTGGCCATTTTTACGTTAAGGCCCAATTCGGCAGCCATAGTGGCGCAAAAGTTGGCAACCTCGCGCGAGTGTTGTAACAGGTTTTGCCCGTAAGATGAGCGGTAACGCATACGGCCAACCATCCGGATCAGCTCGGGATGCAAACCATGAATACCCAGGTCAATCACTGTACGTTCGCCTATCTCTACAATTTCTTCTTCAATTTGCTTTTTGGTTTTTGCAACAACCTCTTCAATCCGGGCAGGGTGTATACGTCCGTCTGTTACTAACCGGTGCATGGCCAGCCTTGCAATCTCGCGCCTTACCGGGTCAAAGCCCGATAAGATGATAGCTTCCGGGGTATCATCCACAATAATTTCGATACCGGTTGCAGCCTCCAAAGCACGGATGTTACGACCTTCACGACCGATGATACGGCCTTTGATCTCATCGTTCTCGATATTGAAAATTGATACCGTGTTCTCGATAGCACTTTCGGTAGCGGTGCGTTGGATGGTTTGGATAACTATCTTTTTAGCCTCTTTGGTAGCAGTAAGCTTAGCCTCATCAACAATATCCTTTATCTGGATCATGGCTTTAGAACGGGCTTCTTCGCGCAAAGTATCTATCAATTGATTTTTTGCATCATCGGCAGATAAACCCGCGATAGTTTCCAATTGTTGAACATGCGAGTTCTTTAAAATCTCAACTTCCTCTTGTTTTTTAACAACAATTTCGGTTTGTTTCTCCAGGTTTTTACGGGTATTATCCAGCTCATTCTCCTTACGGTTCATGTTCTCCAGGCGCTGGTTTAATGATTGCTCTTTTTGTTTAACACCGTTCTCGCGCTGGTTAATGTTGTTATTTTTGTTGGTTACTTCCTGCTCATGTTCGGCTTTCATTTGTAAAAACTTCTCTTTTGCTTCAAGTAATTTGTTTTTCTTCAGGATCTCGGCATTGTTTTCAGCATCCTTTAATATTTTCTTCACTTTATTTTGTGCCGATGTTTCCTGGTCTTTAAAAAGCTTCATTAGCAGGAAGCGACCGATGACTATGCCCAGGCCTATGCCAAGCAACAGCCCGATGATTATGTATAATATGTCCATTTTAGGTTATTGGTATGTATGTATATAAAAAAACCGCAACTAACTTTTAAGTATCATGTATTGAAAAACTTCATTTCGGATATTGGAATCATGGGTTACGTTAGTACCTGTAGTAACGCATGCCTCTTTGATCCGCTCATATTGAAGCGTTAAGTTTTTAATAGTGAAACCCAAAATTTAACTGCGGTTAAATCTTAAATGTGCTCTGTATATGTAAAGAACGTTTATTACTTCGAAAAAAATTCGTTCAGCAAATGGTCTAACTGGTAAACCTTTTCAGCAACGTCGGTGTCCTCAACGTTAACCTTTTTCTCGGCCTTTAATGATGAGGTTGCATAATGCAACACACACATCGAAAGCAGATCTTGCTTATCCCTCACTGCATAATTTTCCTGATATTCCTTTATCCGGTCGTTAATTAGCTTGGCCGCCCTGCGTATTATCTCTTCTTCTTCCATGTTTACCTTTAAGGGGTAAACTCTGTCAGCAATATTTATTTTTATTGAGATTTCTCCCATTGAGCCTTTCACTTTTTGTACTATTTTTTCAATAATACAATACACTTATCTATTTCCTGCACAAAGTCGTTAATTTTTTGCTTAATGTCAACACTTTTTTCATTTGTTTCCGAAAATGATTTTGCAAGTTTCAATACACGAAGCTTTTCTTCCAGGTCTTTCGTCTTATTTTTACTTGCATCAAGTGCAACAGTAAGCGCTTCACTTTCCAATTTCAACAAGTCATTTTCCTCCTGCAAAGCAGCACAAAGCTCAATCAACCTCTCGGTTTTCTCAACTATCTTATTTAACTGTTCTGCTACTGAAGGCATTTTTAATTATTGAATTGTCGAATTACTGAATTATTGAATTTATTTACTGATTTAATAAAAAAGCGAAAACTTATTCACCAATTTGATAATTCAGTAATTCAATGATTACTTGCGAATCTCCGCTCCTGCTTCTTTTCCTAAATTATAAATTAATTTCTGCATTATGGAATCAATGGCTTTATCGGTTAAGGTTTTTTCAATGTCCTGTATGATAAAACTCAACGCATATGATTTTTTTCCGGCAGGCAATTTATCGCCCTGGTAAACATCAAATACACTTACTTCTTTCAAAAGCTTGCGCTCGGTACGCTGTGCAATTTGCTTCAGCTGACCAAATGATACCGTTTTATCAATAAGCATAGAAAGATCGCGCCTTACCGCCGGAAATTTGGGAACGTCCTGGTGAACTATCACATTTTTACGAACCGCTGCCAGTACCATGTCGAAATTAAAATCAGCATAAAATACTTCTTTGTCTACATCAGTTTTTTTCAAAGCAGTTGCAGCAACAGCGCCAAACTTAACCAGCTGCCTGCCATTTAGCATATACTGAAGCCCAAAAGCTAACTTACTACAGGTAGCATCTTCAACAACAAGGTCGGTAATGCTTAAACGTTGTAAAATACCATCAACAATAGCTTTCATGTTGTAAAACGAAACAGCCTTAAGTTTTTGATTCCATTGCTCGGCTGCAGCAGCGCCGGTAATAAAAACAGAGAAACGCTGAACCTCGCTGTATTTATCGTCCTTAACGCTGTATACCTTACCAAATTCATAAAACTTCAAATCGGCTGCACGACGGTTTTGATTGTAGGCGATAGCCTCCAGGCCCGAGAAAAGCAGGCTCTGGCGCATTACATCAAGGTCGCTGCTTAATGGGTTCAGGATCTTTACCGCAACATCCAGGTTATCTGAATAGGCCGACTTAGTTAATGAGTTTGATAAGATCTCATTAAAGCCATTAGCGGTCAGCAGATCCGAGATCTGGTTTTGCACCGTATCTTTCTCAGCCTTTTGTGAGTTGTTCAATGAAGCCCTGATCTGGGTAGGAATATGAATATTGTTGTAGCCATAAATCCGCAGGATCTCTTCAACAATATCCACCTCGCGGGTTACATCAACACGGTATGGGGGCACTTGTAATGACAGTGAATCCGCAGTTTCATTCACTATCTTAATGTCAAGCGCCTCAATAATCGCCTTGATCTCACCATGCGTAATTTCCTGGCCAATCAGCCTGTCGATGTTTTTATAAGTTACCTCAAAAGCAAAAGGTGCTACCGGCGCAGGGTAATGATCAGAAATTTCTGAAGATACCTTACCACCCGCAACCTGCTGTATTAGCAAAGCCGCACGTTTCAAAGCAAAAACCGTCATATCCGGATCGGTACCACGCTCAAACCTGAACGATGCATCGGTTTTTAAACCATGACGTTTAGCAGTTTTACGTACAGACACCGAATTAAAATAAGCGCTCTCCAGGAAAATACTTTTAGTAGATGATTTAACCCCTGATTGAGCGCCGCCAAAAACTCCGGCAATACACATTGGCTCTTCAGCATTTCCAATCATCAGGTCATTCTCTGATAATTTACGGTCAACATCATCCAGCGTTTTAAAAATTGTTCCTTCAGCATAGTTTTTAACCAGCACTTTGTTGCCTTTTATCTCATCGGCATCAAAAGCATGTAGCGGCTGACCAAGCTCATGCAGCACATAGTTGGTAGCATCCACAATATTATTAATAGAACGGATACCAATAACAGCCAGTCTTTCCTTTAACCATTTTGGTGATTCTTTAACCTCAACACCACTTATAGTTACCCCGGAATAACGCGGACTTGCCTGCCCATTCTCAACCACAACCTCAATAGTTCTGCTGGTGTTATCAACTCTAAAGTTACTAACGTCGGGTTTTTTTATGCCGATCTTTAAAAACGCGGCAATATCACGGGCGGTACCCAAATGCGAGGTGGCATCAGCACGGTTAGGGGTTAAGCCTATCTCGTACATATAATCATCATGCAGTTTGAAATAGTTTTTTGCTAATGTGCCAACTACGGCATCAGCATCAAGCACCATGATCCCCGCATGATCTGTTCCCAGGCCTATCTCGTCTTCGGCGCAAATCATCCCTTCAGATACCTCACCACGGATTTTTGATTTTTTTATAGCGAATGGCTCGCCTACAGTCGGGTATATGGTAGTGCCTACAGTGGCTACAACCACTTTTTGCCCGGCAGCCACATTAGCAGCGCCACAAACAATTTGCAGGTCTTCAGGGCCTCCTACGTCAACCTTGGTAACATGCAGGTGATCTGAATTGGTATGTGCAACACTCTCCTTTACAAAACCAATCACGAGGCCTTCCAATCCGCCGGGGATGGGTTGAACTTTTTCCAGGCTCTCAACTTCCAAACCGGTACCGGTAAGTATGATCGAGATCTCCTGTGGAGTTTTATCGGTATCAATAAATTCTTTAAGCCAGTTATACGATATCTTCATTATTCAGAAATGATAATCGGCAAAGATATAAAGATTTCGGATGTGGGATTTCGGATTTGGGATTTATTTGGCTGTTATAATTTGAGAATTCGGCAATTTGAAGATTTGAAAATTATTATCCCAACTCCTGATACAAATAATTAACTATTTTAATCATTTTCAAATCATCAAATTTTCAAATCACATCAAATCCCCGTCTCCAAAACTAAAATACCCATTATCGGTAATAATAAGGTGATCAAACACACCAATATCCAGCATTCTACCGGCTGTGGCTATCTTTTTGGTTAACATCACATCCTCCTGGCTTGGTTTCAGGTTGCCCGATGGGTGATTATGTACCAGGATAAGTCCGCTGGCCTGGTATTGCAGGGCTGCATGAAAAATAATTTTAGGATCGCATACGGTAGATGCCAAGCCACCTTTGCTAATGAGTTCTTTCCCTAATACCTTTTGTGAACGCCCCAGTAATATGATCCAAAATTCCTCGTGGTTCAAATCCATCAAATGGCG
Source organism: Mucilaginibacter sp. P5_A6 (assembly GCF_056400585.1). Lineage (NCBI taxonomy): Bacteria > Pseudomonadati > Bacteroidota > Sphingobacteriia > Sphingobacteriales > Sphingobacteriaceae > Mucilaginibacter > Mucilaginibacter sp. P5_A6. The sequence continues at coordinate 55,547 of NZ_JBFUKZ010000003.1, forward strand.
GCGCATAATGTTATAACCATCGCGGCTGGAGTTAATATAATCCGGGGCCTGGCTCTCACTGTCATTACGGCGCCGGCCAATCTCCAAAGCGGCTATAATAGAGATAGCCTTGGCCTCTCCTATCCCTTTAAATTTAGATAACTCGCTGATGGAAGCCTTGCCCAGCTTATTCAGATCATTCTCGTAATGATGCAGGATGCGCTTGCTGAGCTCAACGGCGGTTTCATTACGGCTGCCCGAGCCTATGAGGATGGCGATCAACTCGGCATCAGTTAATGCCCGCCTCCCTTGTCCGCTTAGTTTTTCGCGCGGACGGTCGGCCTCGGCCCATGATTTTATACCTATTTTATTTTCGTAGTTTTCCACGGCATTAAAGTATGAAAAAGCATGGAAACAAAAAAAGGATCGTACCAATGGCACAATCCCCTTTTTTATATCTTGAAAAGCTGAATGTTAGCTTAAAGTATTTACAAATTTAGTAAGCTTCGATTTATTGTTTGAAGCTTTGTTTTTGTGAATAACATTCTTTTTAGCCAAACGATCAAGCATAGAAATCACTTTACCTAACAATGCAGCAGCATCAGCTTTAGTTGTAGTGTTTCTTAATTTTTTAATAGCGTTCCTGGTTGTTTTAGCCTGGTACCTGTTGCGCAGACGCTTCGCAGCGTTTGACCTGATTCTTTTTAAAGATGATTTATGATTTGCCATCGTATAGCTTTGTTATTCTTTTTCTACTTATTTTAAGGACTGCAAATATAGGGTGATAATTTGATTATTGCAAATAGTTTTTTCAAATTAGTTTATTGGTTGATTAGCTTCGATTCAATTAAAAATAAGGGGATTTATTTCAAAAATATCAAGGAACGTGTAAACAATATCAACAAAAATCCACTTTTATACCAATAAAGTTAAACCAGTTCAATTTGCCATGACCAACAACAGCACAACCAGGTTTAGCAACCGGGTAAACGACTATGTAAAGTACCGCCCACACTATCCCAAAACAATTGTGGAATTTTTGGAAGATAATTATGAACTGTCCACCGGCAAACTCATCGCCGATATTGGGGCTGGTACCGGCATTTCCACCGCCTTATTCCTGGATGCCGGATACAAAGTTATCGCCGTTGAACCCAACCAGGAAATGCGCGAAAAGGCGGTTGAACTATTGGGCAACTATCCGGGCTTCAAAGCGATGAACGGCACCGCCGAAAACACCGGACTGGAGACCGGCAGCATCGACTTTATTATAGCCGGCCAGGCCTTCCACTGGTTTGATGCTGAAAAAACGAAAACTGAATTTAAAAGGATCTTAAAACCCGGTGGTATTGTTGCCCTGATATGGAACGAAAGAAAAACGCAATCGGCCTTTGAAATAGAATATGACCGTTTGATAGTTAATCATGGCAGGGACTACGCTAAGGTGGATCATCGTAATATTGATGACGGGCATATCGGCGCTTTTTTTAATCCCGAACCATTTCAGCTGGAGGTATTTCAAAACAAACAGGTATTTGATTTTAACGGGTTAGCAGGCCGGTTACTTTCATCATCCTATATGCCGGCTAAGGATGAGGCAGGTTATGAACCTATGATGGCCGATCTTAAAGATCTTTTTGACAAGTACCAGCAGGATGATTTTATTACGATCAATTATGATACGAAGGTTTATGTAGGGAAATTGTAGTTCACTGTGCTTCAAAACTCAAAACTTAAACCCATATTTACCCTCATGAAGCGGGCTATCGTTTTAAGCTTATCGGGTATCGGTTTAATTATACTCTGCTCCTCCTGGGGCTTCTTCGCCCATTATCGCATTAACCGCATGGCCGTTTACACCCTACCTAAGGGCATGGCGGTTTTTTACAAGGCCAATATCAATTACATTGTTGAACACGCTGTAAGCGCCGATAAACGCCGCTATGTAGATTCTTCGGAGATACCCAGGCACTTTTTTGATGCCGACCATTATGGTAAAAAACCATGGACAGCCATGCCACAGAAATGGAAGGATGCCGCGGCAAAATATACTGCCGATACATTAGCTAAATATGGCACAGTTCCCTGGACCATACAATACCAGTATTACAAACTGGTGAGGGCATTTAAAGCCCATGATACCACAGCCATTCTCAACACATCGGCAAACCTGGGCCATTACATTGCGGATGCACATGTGCCGCTGCATCTTACACAAAACTACAACGGACAGCTAACCGGCCAAACCGGCATACACGCCCTATGGGAAAGCCGCATACCCGAGCTTTTTAGTGATAAGTATAATTTAAAAGCCGGCAAGGCCCGTTATATTGAAAATCCGTTGGCCGAGGCTTTCAGGATTTGCCGGGTATCATTTAAAAGTGTTGATTCGGTTTTGCGGTTTGAACGCGTATTAAGCAAAAACTTCCCTCCCGGTAAAAAGTACAGCATGGTACTGCATGGCAAAAGAGAAATAAAAGATTACTCGGAAACTTATAGCCTGGCCTATCAAAAAATGTTGAAGGGCATGATTGAACGGCAAATGAGGGCATCCATACTTTCTGTTGGCAGCTTCTGGTATTCGGCATGGGTTGATGCGGGGCAGCCAGATCTGCCTTCTGTTACAGTCAACATCAAAAAGTTAAAATACGTAGATCCCGTAAATTAAAACCGTGTTATTACGATTGTAAAAAGGATTATATCAGCTGCAAATTTTGTAACTTTAATTAGTCTTAAATTACCGTATCCACATGAAAAAGCTAATTCTGATCATACCATTGCTGGCAGGTTGCCTTCAATTGGTATCGGCCCAAACCTGCAGCCAGTTCATTAATACCCTTAATGGCAAAAAGCTCACCTACTCCAACCAAAATGCCGATGGCAAAGCACTGGGAAAATTTATTTACAGTACCACAAAAAAAGATGAATCAACGGCGACTGTTCATACCGAAATGTTTGATAAGGCAAATAAGGCTATCGGCACGGGCGATTCAGAATTAATATGCGCAGGGCAATCCATTAAAATGGATATGAAGGCATTTATACCGGCCTCATCGATGAAGCAGTTCAGCAATATGCAAATGACCGGCGATGCTAAATACCTTACCTACCCTGTTGATCTTAAAGCAGGCCAAAAACTGGATGATGGAACTGTAACTATTAACATTGGCAACAACGGTCAGCAAATGGGGAACATGCAACTCAATATTGTTAACCGTAATGTTGAGCAAACCGAAAACGTAAGCACTCCGGCAGGCAGTTTTGATTGCTTTAAAATAACCTATGATGTTAATTTTAAAATGACCATGATGGGCATCGGGATCCCTTTTAATATAAAAACGACAGAATGGTACTCGCCCAAACTTGGTCGTTTTGTAAAATCAGAAAGCTATAAGGGTGATAAAATGATAGGCCGGATGACACTTGAAGCTATCAATTAGCATCCGTACCCAATTATTGAACAACGCGTTCCTTAACACTCCTGTTAGCTATAGCCGCATAAATTGGTGGAATAATAGATATAAGGATGATGGCGACACCAACCAGTGAGAAGTTCTTTTCAAAAAACGGAACCTTACCCAGCCATAATCCGGCAAAAAGGAAAACAATGATCCAGGAAGCGCCACCTATAATATTGTATAGGCTATACTTTAAAAACGGCATCCTGCCCACACCTGCCACAAAAGGTGCAATAGTGCGGATAATAGGCATAAACCTGCTGAAGATAACCGCCTTTGCGCCGTGCTTGTCAAAAAAGGCTTTGGTTTTTAAATAATACTCCAACTTTAATATCTTATTATGCTCTTTAAATACCCTGGCGCCTAAATAGTTGCCCAACAGGTAGTTTACGGTATTGCCGGCAAAGGCTGCTATAATCAGTATAATAGTTAGCAAATAAATATCAAGGCCCGATTTTTCGCCGGCTATAAGGGCGCCTGCAGCAAACAGTAAAGAGTCGCCGGGTAAAAATGGGGTAACTACAAAACCTGTTTCAGCAAAAATGATAGCAAATAATATCAGGTATGTCCAGCCCTGGTATGCGCTGGTTATTTGTACCAGGTGTTTATCAATATGCAGTATAAAATCGATGATGCTTTTTATTATTTCCACTTTTTTAAATTTTGCCCAAAAATAGGGATATAAAAAGAATTGCCACTATTGCGCAGCTTTTATCAATAAATTATTGGTTAAAACCGCCGCGCCAAAAGCAACAGAATCTGTACGTCCCACAATTCCCTGGGTATAAATAGTATAAGCGCGCCCATCAAGAACAGTTACATTTTTTAAGGTATACTCAATTTTTGAAGGAGTGGTGTGTACGTTTATGGTGAAATTATAATTGCCCGTAGGTATATCAATATATGGCGATAGGGTGTTAAACGTGCGGTTGCTAAATGCCAGTGTATCGTTTGCCCGCAGATCAAGATTGGCTGATCCGGGAGAAGTATGTGCAAACCTTATCTTCCCCCTTCCTATAGGCGGCACGGTGGCGGTATCCAGCGATAAGATTGAGTTTTTAATCGAGCTATCGGCCAGGTAACCGGTGATGAACAAGGTATATTTTGAGTTGCCCCTTAAAGCAGTATCAATTTGAAAAGGAATATTTACCGGAGCTGCCGTAGCGGTACGCAGTTGTAGTGGAGGTGTTAGTGTGCTCAGGAAAAAATAACCCGAATTACTGGGGTAAGTATAGGTAGTATTGTTTTCCCTTACTGTATTTTGGTATAAATATAAAGCGCCTACATCCGAAGATAAATTAATGATCTGCAACTGCGTATTTAATCCGGAGCTGGTTTTTGCTTTGCCGCATGATGATATAAAAGGTATCAGCATTACCAGCATCGTAAACATAAACAATGAAACCAATAAACCGCTTTTATTCTGATTAGTCATTAACGTACTTTTATTTGTTAGTTATAAGGCCGGTACCCAGGTTTGTGGCGCTCTTTATACTGCCATAGCCAAAATAGGTATAAATACCCCCGCCGGTTAATATTACGGTATCGCGGCGAACGGCTATTGTTGGCGCCGATGACTGATAAACAGCCAGATAAACCGTGTCTGCATCAACCAATACGTAGTTTGTTGTTGTTTTATAACCAATGCCTGTAAATTTTGTCGCGTTTAGTGTTCCCTCAAACTTTAAATCAAGTGTACCTGCATCGGGCGAAGCATTTACAAACCGGAGCTTTGCCTTACCACCGGTATCGGCAACCAATACATCGGTAGTTTTAAAAATGTCATTTTCGGTTGCCCCGGCTACGTATAAGGAGTATACCGAATCTGCGCTGAAATTGAGCGATTTACTAAACGACGGAACCGAATTATTATTGATCTTGACCGAGTAATTTTGTGTTCCGGCTAAAATATCAACATAGCCCAATGTTCCGCCTGGATAATAGGTAGTGGTATTATTAATGCGGGTTCCGTTTAAATAAAAATTAATATTGTTTGCTGATGCGTTAATTAAATTAACACTGGTTGTTGATGTGGTTGCGGCTGCATCGTCACTTTTTTTACAGGATGCCCAACATGCCACAGCTGCAATAAAAAACAAAACCTTTATCCTGGTATCCATATTAATTATAAGCTATATAACTGCTTACCGTAATTTTTGTTATCCACGGCGAACAAAAAAGTCCGGTTTTTAAAGCCGGACTCGATTTTGGATTTATAATTTAAGTTTACACTTAAGCATAACTATTGAGCATAACCGGCATAACCAGCATCAGCACATCTTCATTTTCATCACCACCCTGTGGCAGCAGTAAGCCGGCACGGTTTGGAGTTGACATCTCCAAAGATACTTCTTCGCAACTTAAATTCTTCAACATTTCTATTAAAAAACGTGCATTGAAGCCAATTTCCATATCATCGCCCTCATACTGGCAGCTTAAACGCTCATGGGCTTCGTTAGCAAAGTCAATATCTTCTGACGAGATATTTAGTTCGCTACCGTTTATTTTAAGCCTTACCTGGTGGGTTGTTTTGTTGGCATAAATAGCCACACGATTTAACGATCCAAGAAAGGTAAGCCTGTCGATAGTTAATTTATTAGGATTATTTTGCGGAATAACAGCTTCATAATCAGGATAACGCTCGTCAATTAAGCGGCAAACCAGGTTAATATTGCTAAACTTAAAGAAAGCGCTGGTTGAGTTATACTCAACAGATACATTCACATCATCATTTGGCAGCGATGATTTAAGCAGCGTTAACGCTTTTTTTGGCAAAATAAATGATGTTGTGCTTGCAGCTTTTGCATCTTTACGGCGGTAACGTACCAGTTTATGCGCATCGGTAGCTACAAATGTAAGGTATTGCGTACTCAGCTGGCAGTAAACGCCGGTCATGGCCGGGCGCAGTTCATCATTACTTACCGCAAAAATGGTTTTGTTGATAGCCTCGGCTAAAACAGATGCAGGTAAATTTACCGATGATGCATTTTCAACAACAGGAATTTTCGGAAAATCTTCACCATTTTCACCGCTTAGCTTGTATTTACCGTCGCCGGCATTTATTTCGATGGCGAAGGTATTATCATCAACCGAGAAAGCTACAGGCTGCTCAGGCAATGATTTTAAGGTCTCTAACAAAATACGCGATGGTATAGCTATCCGGCCGTTCTCTTTTGCTTCAACAGTTAAGGAAGTGGTCATGCTGGTTTGCAGGTCGGTAGCAGAAATGGTTAAGTTTCCTTCCTTTATCTCGAACAAAAAGTTTTCCAATATTGGCAATACAGTACTGTTGCTTAACGCGCCGCTTACTGCCTGCAGTTGTTTGAGTAAAGTTGTGGTAGAAACAATAAATCTCATATGGGTCTAATTAATCTATCAAAAATATAAAATTTAACGGGCATACTTCCGCTTGCGGATATAATGTTGAAAAATAGCACATATTAACACTAAAGCAATCGGGCCAACAGTGTTTACCAGTTGCCAGTACAGTTTTTCGTTACGAATACGTGCACGGTTCAACAGCCGGATCTTGATCTCCTTGGTGCGCAATGCAATCAGGCCCGAATCATCGGTCATATAATCGGCTATATTGAGCAGCAGGTTTTTGTTGCCGTAAGTTTGCTGCGTATAATGATCATATCCTAATGGATAAGGCGAACCATCTGTACCAATCTGGTTTTTCAGGATATCGCCATCACTTATCACAATCATTTTTGTGGGCACGCTTTCTGGCTGTATACTCACCGGTTCTTTTAAACTATCGGGCAATGGGCGGTTGCGCCAATCGGAAATAAATTTACCCTCTAACGATACAGCAACCGTTTTTGGTGTACCCTGGAAATCTTTAGGATTTGGCTCCTGCTCCAAAGCTTGCAACGACAGGATATGTGGCGCGCTTATTTTTTTATTATAGGGCGATGAGGTCAACAGGATAGTTTTTTTAACGTTTTTTGTTTCGAGCAAATCGATAGTACTTACAAATTCGCTGTGGATGGCATCCAGGTTTTTTACTACCGGGTGTTTGGATACCGGCATAAATAATGGGTTAAACAGCCATGGTAATAGCTGAATCTGGGCCTGCCCCCCAACATTACCGGTGCTTACGGGGATTGGTGAGCAGCTCATATCGGCAATAAGGTCATAATTAATGCGTACACCGTAACGAAAAAGCTGATCATCAAGGTTCAATTGTTTTGCAAAGGCCAGTTGCTCGCCGCCATGCCCGCGCAGGCTGTCCAATTCGGCGCTTACCTGGTCAATAGTCCACAATACACGGCCTCCGCGCATAATGTATTGATCCAGCTTAAATTTTTCAAGTTCAGTAAATCTCTTATCGGGTTTAGGGATCACCAGCAGTTTTAATTTTAACAGAACCGAAAACGGAATTGTTGTAAGGTCAATTCTACCCACTTTGTATCCATCCTCCAGGTCGGCCATGGCATAATGCAGTTGCAGATCTGAAAGCTCATGATGCCCTTCGGTAAAACCGATAAGAGGTTTTCCATTGGCCACAGCTTTTTTTATGGCTGATGAAAAGGCATATTCCAAATTTTGAATTGAATTATTAATTGACTCGTCATCTGATAAACCGATACGCCGTTGTAATAAATTTACAGCAACCTCATTTCCGTTGGAAGAAACCAAAGCCGATGAAACCAACACTTTCTGAATCACCCCGTCGTCGGTTTTAAAACTCCAGCTTTGAGGAGTTAAACCTTTATCCGTTAAAGTTTGCAGCGCATTGTTTTGCTGCTCTTCGCTCAAACCTTTCAGCGGATCAACAAATTCAAACTGCAGCTTGCCATGGCTATAGGCCTGCAGATCACTTAACATATCTTTAGTAGCGCCCTGCAGGCGTTTAAACCCGGCAGGGAAGCCGCTACCCTGTAAATAAACAGTAACCTTAACCGATTTTGGAAGGCTATCCATTATTTGCCTGCTTACTGGCGATACGGTAAAACGCTTCTCGGTAGTAAAATCAAAACGGGTAAAGGCATATTGAGATAATACACCCAATGAAACAAATATGGCTAACAGGCTTACCATGATAGTTCCGCGTAATTTTTTTTGCCGCTGTTTTATCAGGATAAATAATGTTAACCAGGTAAATAAACCTGCCAATAGTATAAAGTAAACCAGGTCGCGGGTATCCAATACGCCACGGCTTACCGATTGATAATGTTGCGTGATACCCAGGGTTTGCAAGCCCAGTTCCTGCAAGGATAACAACTGGCTCAGTGAATCAAAGCCACTATAAAAAAAGAAACACAGGAAAACCGCAACGGTAAAAGCGATGATCTGATTTTTGGTAATAGATGAGGCAAACAAGCCAATAGCCGCAAATGCCGCCCCTAACAAAAACAAACCGATGTATGAACCTATAACCGCGCCCGTATCAATATTACCTTGCGGTGTGCCTAATGTACTTACAGAAAAATAGTAAACTAATGTGGGCAGTAACGCAAAAAGCACAATAAGCAAACAAGCCAGATATTTGCCGGTTACAATCTCCCAATCCTTCAAAGGGCGGGTAAATAACAGCTCAAAGGTGCCTTCCTTCCGTTCTTCGGCTAATGACTTCATGGTTATGGCCGGGATGAGGAACATGAAAAGGTAAGGCGCGGTACTAAAAAGACTCTCGAGCCCCGCGTACCCATAATCTAATATGCTTGAATCGGGAAATACCCAAAGGAATAAGCCTAACACCAGTAAAAACACACCAATGGTAACGTAGGCTACCAGCGAGCTGAGGTATGATGTTATTTCTTTTTTGAGGATGCTAAGCACTGCTATATATTTATGCTGAAACGCCGAAATTACAACAATAATATACTAAAGCAAAGCTGTACTTTTGAATTATAAAACTTAAAAATCGCCATAACAAAAAAGTCCCGGTAAATAATACCAAGACCTTATGTAAGGATATTTACTTTATAGTTTTTTAATAAAACTTAATATCCCAAATTACCAATTTCACTTACAGCAACCAACGAATAAATAAAAAGAGTTGCCGCCGCTACAGAACCCACTACCAGTGCAATTGTAGCGCCGGGTTTCTTTTTCCGCTYGGCAAAATTTACATTATKTGAATCCCAGTTTAAAACCTTACCCTGCTCATCAAAGGTGAATTTTATATACTTGTTATAGGGTGTAAATTTATCCATACTTACCGTATTATGATTTAAACTCCCGTAAACGGTGTTGTATGTTCCATTGATTGCCACTTTTGTTTTTGAATGAAGAAGGGCCGATGATGTATCACAATTGTAAAGCCATTCGGTAACGTGGTTTGCTTCTCTTTTTTCGTCGGGAAGTCCAAATTGTTTCATAACGTCGTCTTTAGTGTGATAACTTACCATAACCTGTTCATGGGAATGAATCAGCTTACTACAGCTGCACAAGCATAGCAAACCACCTAAGCCTGCTATTGCAATTAATAATGGTTTCATGATATTTCCTTTATTGGTAAGTAATTAAAGGGTCCGGAAATATTCCGGGCCCAACCTAATCATCATCAGAACCTGTATGCCAGGCGCATTCCGGCCTGCCCTATGGTCCCGCCATTTGACCATGCTTCATAACGTACACCAACTTCAAACCCTCCTTTAAATGAATAACCTAAACCTGGTGAGTAAACAAACGAGTTACCACCGCCCTCCTCTGTTGAAAATGCGGTACCGGCCTGCCCTTCTAAAAAAAATCCATCGCTCACATAACCCTTAATACCTGCTTTTACCGGAATAAAACCAAACGAAGATTTAACGCCAGGCTCCTTAAATTCACTTTTTATCTGCAATGATTCATAACCCGCAGATAAGGTAACAAATACGTTTTTTGAAAGCGGGTAATCGTACTTAAGTGAACCTCCTATACCAAAACTAAAAAAATCGGCTGCGTCTCCGGTAGGGAGGGTGCCGTCTACGCCAATGCTGAATTTCCCAGAACCGGTTGATGACTGGGCAAAACCGCTGAGTGCTGTTACGGCGAATAATGCTAATAAGAAAAACTTTTTCATGATGAAGGATTTAAAATGTTAACAATGATTTGTTTAATATCCCTAATGATATCTTAGTAAATCTACATACTTAAAACGCCGTATTAAAATGGAAAAACCGGCACACCATATATCTTATAGCAATAATTAATTACCTGTAATACAGAGTTTTGTAAACAGCTGCAATTATTACTACATTTATTGCTAATTATAACCTGCTACTCCATTTTTTACTAATAATTATGCGGTGGTGTATCAATAATTTCTAAAAAAAATTCCTGTAATAACCTCCATTATGGATAGTAACCATATACAACTGATTTTTTTTAATCATATTAAATCAAAACTTCCCACCCATCTTTCCTTTGTGGACGAGATAGCAGAGCTGCTGAACATTAGCAACGATAGCGCATACCGCCGTATAAGAGGCGAAAAACCGATAAGTTTAGATGAAATACAGGTGCTTTGCAATAAGTACAAGGTTTCTATCGACCAGCTATTCCAGGTACAAAACAATACAGTTATTTTTTCGGGCAATAAGGTTGATCCGATTTCATTTGGGTTTAATAATTACCTTAAGGACTTAGCAAATACGCTCACATTATTTAAAACAATTCAAAACCCACACGTTTATTTTTTTAACAAAGACGTATCTATCTTTTATTTCATGCAATTTCCTGAGCTAAGTGCATTTAAGTTCTTTTTCTGGAAACGTACGCTTATGGGTTACCCCGAACTGGCTAAGCAGCAATTTATTGGCGAAGAAGGCGACGGGGAAGCACATGAAACGGCAAAAGATATCATTAAACTATATACACAAATACCATCCACCGAAATATGGACCGAAGAAAGCATACATGTTACTATAAGGCAAATTGAGTTTTACAGGCATACAAACATTTTTGCCAATAAAGATATCCTGCTGAAAGTATATGCCCAACTGGATGAATTACTGAACCACGTAGAGATGCAGGCCGAAACAGGCCGAAAATTTATATACAAACAACCCGATATGCCCAACAGCGCGCCATTTCATATTTACATCAATGAATGCCTTATTGGTGATAATTCTCTTTTTGTGCGGGGCGACGACAGGCAAATCGCCTTCCTGAATCATAACGGGTTAAATTTTATGGGGACCCAGGATAAAAGCTTTTGCGACTACACATTTAAAAACCTGCAAAATATTATCAGCAAATCAACCCACATCAGTTTGGTAGGCGAAAAAGAAAGAAGTATGTTTTTTAATGTGCTGAGAAATAAAATTCATGAACGAACAAGGGATATTGTATAAAAGCTTAAAGCAGCATGCGCAGGGCTTAAAGCCAACATATTGCAAACAGCATACTTTTAAAACTTAACATGTAGCTTGTAAATATTTCATAAAAAAACCTGGTATGTAAATACCAGGGCTCATCAATACCTTTTTATATTGCTTACAAACCAATACTAAATGCCACGTGACAGGCAACCTGGTTGTAATTACCATAAGCACCGTCAACGTAGGAATTACCCATACCATCATTATAAATGATACTTTTGCTGCTTTCCAAACGGGTTTCATAAGCCAGGCTGAGATCCAGACCAAATTTTTGAGAAGAGCCAAACCTGAAGCCGTACCCAATACCTGGCGAAAGCGCCAATGCTACTGTTTGGCCGGTATAATTACTGTGGATGGAGTTAAGGTTAAAGGAGGCACCGGCAGCACCTTCAAAAAACAGTTTACCGGCATATACACGGGCACCTAACATAACGGGAGCAAATGATGCCAATGACCTATAGCTACTGCCATTGCTGCTGCTATAGCTGCTGTACCCAAAAAAGGAACTATATTTTGATACATAAAACTGATAAGCCGCCGAAACGGTAATACTTACCGGGCTTGACGCTATAGGATATTCAAGCTTTACATCTACACTGCCCGATGTGGGATAATCGCCGGAGTGTGATCCTATTGTGGCTCCGTTTCCAAAACCAGCGCTTAACCTGGGCGTACGTTCTGCATTGCCTCTAAAGGATTGGGCCTTGGCGCTAACAACAGCGCATATTAAAAGAAATAAAACGAGTAAAGTTTTTTTCATAATTATGATAATGAGTTTAAGTTTGGGCGAAAGTAAAAAATTAAATTTTATTTTAATCAATTGGTGAGGCAGGGAAATCGCTTTTGAAATATTTAAAGGGTCAAACGCCAGAAAAATCTATTAAATGAAACTGTTTGGCACAGCATATTGGCAAATAGCGATGGGTTTGAAACCCATCGCTATGGTGAAAGTTTTAATTTAATTTTAAAAGCGATTTCCCTGATTGGTGAGACTGATAAAAATACTTTCAAGTGTCCCATTATGGTTTTTACTCCGCAGGCCCTGCAGCGTATCATCAGCCACTATTTTTCCTTTATTAATGATGATCACCTTATCGCAAACCGCTTCAACCTCCTGCATAATATGGGTGGACAGGATGATGGTTTTTGTTTTACCCAGATCGGTAATTAACTGGCGGATGCCGATAAGCTGGTTAGGGTCAAGTCCCGAGGTTGGCTCATCCAGTATCAGCACATCCGGGTTATGAATAATAGCTTGTGCCAGCCCCACCCGCTGGCGGTAGCCTTTAGATAGCTGCCCTATTTTTTTATGCTGCTCGGGTCCCAGTCCGGTTTGTTCAATAACTTCGGCTATGCGCTTTTCGGGCTCCTGTATTTTGTGGATGCCTGCAATAAACGCCAGCGACTCTTTTACATACATATCCAGGTAAAGCGGGTTACTTTCGGGCAGGTAACCAATATGTTTGCGTACATCAAGCGATTGGCTTACCACATCAAATCCGCAAACGGATGCAGTACCCGATGTTTGGGGAATAAAGCCGGTAAGGATTTTCATGGTGGTTGATTTACCCGCTCCATTAGGCCCCAAAAAACCCAGTACACCTGGTCCGGCAGAAAAACTGATGCCATCAACCGCCTTTTGCTCGCCGTAAACTTTTGTTAATGTTTCTACCCGGATACTCATGGCGTAAAAATAGATTTTAGATGTGAGATATGAGATATGAGACGGAAGAATTTCGGATATCGGATTTTCGATTTGGGAATTACTTGTGATATGAATGCTTTGCCTGAACCGGAATTGCTCGCACAATTTCCTCGTTTTTCACTCACCTTTCAGCCACCGTTCAATCACCTTTTCACCCCTCTCCACTCACTACTAACTACTAACTACTCACCATTCACTCCTCACCACTCACCACTAACCACTAACTACTCACCGTCCCCTATTTCTCAAAAACAACGGCATCAATATCGGCTCCTAATTTGGTTAATGTTTCGGTTAGCTCTTCAACCATCGGGTCGGGGCCACAAACGTAGAAGTGCTTTTTGAAATCCTTTACTTCCGTCTTTAAAAACTCAGCATCAATCCGGCGGTGATCATGCTCGCCGCCCTCTTGCTGGGTGGTTGTAAAATGGGCATTATCGCCAAGCATCAGTTTAAGTTCATCGGCAAGAATGATATCCTCATCCGTTTTGTTGGAGAAGAACAGCACGTTCCCTTCCAGTTTATCTTCCTTATATAACTGCCTTAAAATGGCTATAAAGGGGGTTATCCCCGCACCGCCCGCTATAAAATAACCGGGGCCTTTATATTCAATGGCGCCCCAGGCATCACGCAGTATTAATTCGTCGCCTATATTTAATTTGCTTAACTGGTTGGTAACGCCGTCGTCGCTATCAGGGTATATTTTAATGGTGAACTCCAGGTAAGGGTCGTCAACAAGACAGGTAAAGGTGAAGGGATTTTTTTTGTCCTTCCAGCCATCCTTGTTAATAGACAGCTCCGTTGCCTGCCCGGGTGTAAAAGTAAACCCGGCAGGCTTTTGCAGCCTGAACTGTTTTACATTATGGGTTACATATTGGGTTGATATGATTTTTACTATGGTTTCCATGCGGCAATTAGTTGTATATAGTACAATAAACTTTTGCCCGATAAGTTTTAGCAAATACCCTGTTTTAGTGTCATTTTAAGGGCGTTGCCCACACCGGTAGAAGTGTGGGCCAGGCCATACACTCATACTGCACAGGCCTTATTCACAGGCCGGTATCCGTTTCTGTCCTTAACGCAAGCTTCCGTTAATCAAAAAGCCTGTCCGTCCGCACAGGTTTGCCGCTCTTTAACGGACATATCCGGACGGATATGATTAAAACCAATTTTGCCGTCCGCTCCTGCCAAAAAAGTTTGCTTGTCCGCCCTGTCCGTTTTTGTACCGTTCTCCCCTGCGGACGGACAGCCAAAAAGGGCAACCATCGTTTAGTTTTAGGGCAAGGGAATTTACACAGCCATTGGCAGTATGCTTTATTACGCAGGCAATCAATCAGCCAAACAGCCATGTATTATTGCCTGCACTTTAGTAAATTCACCCGCACTTATCGCAATGCAAATAAAGTTTAAACTAACACAAGCTACCCATGTTGCCCCTCAAGTTGTAATTGACAAAATAGTATCCCTGTTAGAGGGCAACGACTATAGGGTTACCAACCGAACCGGTAGTGTTGTTGAGTTTGACGATAGTACCTGGAAATTAAGGTGAAGGCACGAAGCCGTAGCACGGTTGGATGGAGGAAAGTTTGAGCTTAGCGTTTCGGGAGATGAGGTTTTGGTAACCTTTAGTTATTACACAAGTTTAATAGCACAACTACTTATATTTATTGCCCTTGCAATAGGCCTGGTAAGCAAGGGGCAGTATTATGGTGTTTTGTTTTTCTTTGTATTTTACCTTTTTGCCATATCAATACAATTAATTACCCAAAGAGGTACAGCCAAAGATATACTGAACAGCCCATCTTAAACTTTTTTACTGCCCTTATTTTTTTTATTGCCCTTAAATTTATAAAAACCGCGTTTTTTAAAAATACCTCTTCTTACCTTAAATTTATATAAAGTGGGGAAAGCGGGCGGGTGCATGCTCTCTGGTGTGCTTACGTGGTTGGTTGTATTTTTGTCCGTCCGCTTTGGTGTCCCGGTACATTTCGGACAGGGCGGACAAGGTTGTGTGGGCTGTTGTGGTGTCCGTCCGCCTACAGGTGTAGGACAGTATCGGACGGAAGCGGACAGTTTTTAATGCTTTTTAAGCACAACAGGCCCAATACAAATATACAGAAATTTCTTTAAAATAAAGAATAAAATTTATTTTTTACCGTGGGGATGTTTAATAAATTGACGTTAGGACATGACGTAAACCAACCAAGGTAACGACTCACCCTGTCGATCCGTTGGCTAACGGACGTCTGCCCCTCTCTCCGGCTTACGCCGCATAGAGGGGCTAAAATAAGCTTCACCCTCTTTCCGGCGAAGCCGAAGAGAGGGTCGACCGGCGAAGCCTGGTCGGGGTGAGTCGTTGCCAGCATACAGGTTGCCCGGTATAGTGGTGTCCGCAAAGCGTCCGCAAAACATGGTCACCCGGGAACGGACGGACAGACGGACGCTTTGGGCCGATAACCGCAGCTACACGTTAGGGATAGTAGTGGATACCGGCCCGGTGCTTAAGGCCTTGGGCAGTATGAACGAATAGCCCGGCCCGCAGGGAACGCCATCACGAGTATCAAGTAGTAAGTATCAAGTAGCAAGACAAAAAGGGGCGATTTGACGACGAGATTAAAGGTCTGCCATATCAAAAAATCTTGATACTTGATACTAACTACTTGCTACTATTTCACCCTTTTACCTTTCCGCCTAAATTGTATCTTTGCAGCTATTATGAGCAAATCAACCGACGAACTTTTTAAAAATGTTATATCGCACGCCAAAGAATATGGCTTTGTTTTCCCTTCCAGCGAGATCTATGATGGTTTAAGCGCAGTTTACGATTACGGCCAGAATGGAGCCGAATTGAAGAACAACATTAAAACCTACTGGTGGAAAGCCATGGTGCAAATGCACGATAACATTGTTGGTATCGATAGCGCCATATTTATGCACCCCAAGATCTGGAAAGCCAGCGGCCACGTTGATGGTTTCAGCGATCCGATGATCGACAATAAAGATTCTAAGAAACGTTACCGGGCCGATCAGCTTTTGGAGGATAAGATAGACCGTTACGATAAAGATGGCAAGACTGATAAAGCAGAAGCTTTACAGCACGATATGGACGAGGCCCTTAAAAATGAGGACCTGCCCCGTTTAAAAGACCTCATCATTGAGCACGAAATTGCCTGCCCGGTAAGCGGTACCCGCAACTGGACCGATGTACGCCAGTTTAACCTGATGTTCAGCACCCAGATGGGCGCCGTTGCTGATGATGCCGACCTGATTTACCTTCGCCCGGAAACCGCGCAGGGTATTTTTGTGAACTACCTTAACGTACAAAAATCGGGCAGGATGAAAATCCCTTTCGGTATAGCGCAAATAGGTAAGGCTTTCCGTAACGAGGTTATTGCCCGCCAGTTCATCATCCGCATGCGCGAATTTGAGCAGATGGAGATGCAATACTTTGTACGCCCCGGCACGCAAAAAGAGTGGTTTAACCAATGGAAAGAAGCCCGCTTAAAATGGCACCTTGCCCTGGGTACCGATGCTGCCAAATACCGCTACCACGAACACGTAAAGCTGGCCCATTACGCCGATGCTGCTTATGATATTGAGTTTGAATTCCCATTCGGCTTTAAAGAGGTAGAGGGGATTCACAGCCGTACCGATTTTGATTTAAGCCAGCACCAAAAATTCTCGGGCAAAAAACTACAATACTTTGATCCTGAGGTTGACCCGGAAACAGGCAAGCCTTATGGTAACTATATCCCTTACGTAATTGAAACCTCGATAGGGTTAGACAGGATGTTCCTGCTTACCATGATCAACGCCTTTGAGGAAGAAGACCTAAGCACCGAAGAAAAACAGGATAGCCGTACCGTACTGCACCTGCACCCTTGCCTTGCACCGGTAAAAGCCGCTATTTTCCCGCTCACCAAAAAAGATGGTCTGCCGGAGAAAGCCCGCGAAATTATGGACAGGCTGAAGATAGATTTCAATATCCAATACGAAGAAAAAGATGCCATTGGTAAACGCTACCGCCGCCAGGATGCTATTGGTACGCCTTTCTGTATCACTGTAGATCACCAGACATTGGAAGACGACACCGTAACCATCCGCTACCGCGATACCATGGCCCAGGAACGCGTAGCATCTGCTGATCTTGACAGGATCATTGGCGACCAGGTTAGCTGGAGAAATTTGCTGAAGTAAAAAAGGTATATATCTCATTGTCATTTCGACAAACAGCGGAGTGGCCCGGGTAATGGGGTGAGGAGAAATCTCTTATAAGCGACAAGCGAACATGCAGGTCGTATAAGGTTTCTCCTCACCCCTTTTTTTTCCCCACGCCTGTTCGTCGAAATGACATAGTGGTTTGATTATAGCAATAATCTTACATATTATGTTTTTGTTAACAAGCACATCATTGGTAAATGATTATGTAATTTTGATTACAATCATTATTACCATGAAACAAAAGCTACTCATCTGCTTAGCTGTAATAGCATCTTCATTAACTACCTATGCTCAAACACCGGGTAAAATAGCCAAAACAGGCCAGGTATTGCTGCCTAATGGCTGGAAGCTTAGCCCGGCAGGTACATCATTACCACTTGGCGACCTGCCTTTGAACATCCAGCTTTCGACATCGGGCAGGCTGCTGGCGGTTACCAATAACGGGCAAAGCACCCAATCGGTTCAACTCATCGATCCAAAGAATGAAAAATTACTTGACGAAAAGGTGGTAGCCAAATCATGGTACGGCCTTGCTTTTAGTCACGATGAAAAAAAGCTTTATGCATCAGGCGGTAATGATAACTGGATCTACGTTTTCAATATAAATGATAATAAGCTTGGCAAGCCGGATACCATTAAACTTGCTACCGACAAATGGCCAAAAAGCAAAGTATGCCCAACCGGTATAACCCTTAACAAAAGCAATACCCGCCTATATACAGTTACCAAAGAAGATAGCACCTTATATATTATTGACCCTGCTGCAAGAAAAATAGTAAAGCAGGTTAAACTGCCATCCGAAGCCTATAGCTGCATCCTGTCGCCCGATGAAAAAACGCTTTACATTTCTTTATGGGGTGGCGATGAGCTGGGCTTTTACAATATTGCAACACAAACCCTAAGCACCATAAAAACAGAAAGCCACCCTAACGAGCTACTACTGAATAAAAAAGGCAATTACCTGTTTGTGGCCAATGCCAATGATAATTCGGTTTCGGTAGTGAACACGGCTAATCATAAAATAATTGAGACCATTGCAACAGCCCTATACCCTACCCATTTAACCGGCTCTACAACCAACGGACTGGCTTTATCTACCGATCAAAAAACGCTGTACATAGCCAATGCCGATAACAATTGCCTGGCAGTATTTGATGTATCAAAACCTGGCAGCAGCCGCAGCATGGGTTTTATCCCGGTGGGCTGGTATCCTACCAATGTAAAAATGCTGGGTAAAAAAATACTGGTAGCCAATGGCAAAGGTTTTACATCAATGCCCAACCCCAAAGGGCCCCAACCCTTGCTTAAAACCGACAACAGCGGTTACAAGCAGGGGGCCACTAACAGCCGTGAGCAGTATATTGGCGGCTTGTTTAAAGGCACACTGTCGTTCATCAATACGCCCGGTATAACCCAGCTTAAAGCCTATACCAAACAGGTTTATGCCAATACACCTTTCAGTAATAAAATTGCCAAAACAGCTCCCGGCGAGCAGGGCAACCCTATTCCGAGACGTATGGGCGAAAAATCGCCTATTAAATATGTGTTCTATATCATCAAAGAAAACCGCACTTACGACCAGGTTTTAGGCGATATGCCGCAGGGTAACGGTGATACTTCGTTATGTATCTTCGGTAAAAAAACAACCCCAAACCACCATGCCATAGCCAGCGAGTTTGTTTTGCTTGATAATTTTTATGTAGATGCCGAAGTAAGCGCCGATGGCCACAACTGGAGCACTGCAGCCTATGCTACCGACTTTGTGGAGAAAACATGGCCAACCAGTTATGGCAGCCGTGGTGGTAATTATGATTTTGAGGGCACCCGCAAAGCAGCCTACCCGCGCGATGGCTTTATATGGGATTACTGCAAACGTGCCGGCATAAGTTACCGCACATACGGTGAGTTTGTGAGTGATGGCAACCCCGGCAGCGCCAACTTAAAATCATTGGAAGGGCATTACTGCAAACAAGCCCCGGGATTCGACCTGAGTGTAAAGGATGTGAAACGGGTAGCTATCTGGGCACATGATTTCGATTCCCTGCTAACTATAAATGCTGTACCAAGGTTTAACAGCGTACGCATCTCTAATGATCATACCAGCGGGCAAAAAAAGGGGGCCATATCGCCAACCGCCGCTGTGGGTGATAACGACCTGGCGATAGGCCAGTTTATTGAACATCTTGCAAAAAGCCCGATCTGGAAGGAATCGGTAGTGTTTATTTTGGAAGATGATGCCCAAAACGGATCCGATCATATTGATGCGCACCGCTCGCCGGTATTTGTTGCCGGGCCTTATGTAAAGCGTAACGCTGTTATCCATGGCATGTACTCTACATCGGGGGTATTGCGTACTATCGAGCTGATATTGGGCCTGCCGCCAATGAGCCAGTATGATGCCGCCGCTATGCCATTATATGATTGCTTTACCAACAAGCCCGATTTTACGCCTTATATAGCTAAACAGGCACAGGTTGACCTGGAGCAGCGTAACATTGCGGTAAACGAAAGCAGCAAACGATCTGAATTATTCAACTTTGCCAAAGAGGATGCAGCACCGGATATCGACCTGAATGAGGTGGTCTGGAAGTTTGTTAAAGGCGAAAATTCCGTTATGCCGGCACCAAAACGCAGCGCTTTTGTAATTTTAGAACAGAAAAAAGAACAGGACGACGATTGATTTGTTAAAGTTTTCTGAACCTGAATTCATCGGATTAAAGAATTTACCGGCTTCTTTGATTTAGGAAATATATGCTTTTGAGATTAAAATTCGTGAAATTCACATAATTCCATAAATTCGGGTTCAGACAAATTATTATTACCAATGACCACCATTGAAAACGAGTACCTGATAGCAACAATTGACCCTAAGGGCGCCCAACTAAGCTCATTAATTGACAAGGCAACCGGAACTGAACATATGTGGCAGGATACTGCTGCTGTTTGGCCATGGCATGCGCCAAATTTATTCCCGGTGGTAGGCGGCTTAATTGATAACGAGCTTGTGGTTGACGGGCAAAAGTATGCCATGGGCCGCCATGGTTTTGCACGGCAGTCGGAATTTGTTTTACTGAATGCTGACGATGTTTCGGCCAGCTTTTCGCTGCCTTACTGCGACAAGACCCTGCATGTTTATCCCTACAAGTTTGATTACCAGGTATTATACACCATCATTGATAACTCACTTAGGATAACCTACAAGGTGATCAACCTGGATAAAAAAACCATATACTTTTCGGTAGGCGCGCATCCGGCGTTTAATATCCCCTTTAACAAAGGCGAAAAATATGAGGATTACTACATAGAGTTTGAAACCGACGAACACCTGGAAACAGAGCTTTTATCGGGCGATGGTTTTTTCACCGGCGAAAGTCAGCCGGTAGCTACGCCCGGCAATAAATTATTTTTAACCCGTAGCCTTTTTGATGCCGATGCATTGGTTTTTAAAAAGTTATCATCAAGAATGGTGACCATTAAAAGTAATAAACACGATCAGACGTTATCAGTGGAGTTCCCTCATTATAACTACCTGGGCATCTGGGCCAAACCCGGCGCCGACTTTGTATGTATTGAACCCTGGTTAGGTTGTGCCGATACAGCAGGTGCTCAAAAAGACATCAGCAAAAAAGAAGCGATACAAAAACTACACGCCGGGCATGTATTTGAGGCACCGTATTTTATAAGCTTGTAACAGCACCAGGTAACGGACACCTGCGGACGGACGGACACCCAATATTCATCGCTGGCTAAAAGGCAGCGAAATGTCAGTCAAATAGCTAAGTTGAAAAGAAAAATGACATTTTAAAAAAGGCCTGTCATGGTGAGCCTGTCGAACCATAGCGGGTAAAGGCCTCTGCGCGCGACCCTTGGACAAGTTCAGGCTGGCAGGTAATTTAAAATCCATATTAAACAATACGCCATGGGGAACCAGTATCACGTTTATATTTTGCTTTGCAACGATGGTTCATATTATACAGGCGTAACTAATAACATTGAAAGAAGGTTTGTCGAACATCAATCAGGAGAAAATAAAAACTGTTATACATTTAAGCGAAGGCCTGTGAAACTCGTTTTTAACGAAGTATTTAATGATGTTAATCAGGCAATCGCCTTTGAGAAACAAGTAAAAGGTTGGCGACGATCAAAAAAAGAGGCGATAATAAACGGCAACTGGGATTTATTACCAGAGCTATCGAAATCTAAAAGTGAATAAAAATCCGGCTGACTCTGAAACGGAAAGAGCGTTGCTAAAAGGGCTRTCATGSTGAGCCTSTCGAASCATAGYGGGYAAAGGCCTCTCCGCACGAGTCTTCGACAGGCTCAGACTGACAGCCCCTTACTCCTTAAAAATCAAATACGTCATAGGTAGTGATAAAATCCAGCGGACTGATCCCTAAAAGGGCTGTCATGGTGAGCCTGTCGAACCATAGYGGGCAAAGGCCTCTCCGCACGRGTCTTCGACAGGCTGCCAATGACAAGTCTATAACTTACTGATTACCAGCATTGAAAAAATGTCATTTTCAATGCGATTATTTGGAACCAAATAAAGATTACTCAGACTGACAGGCCATTACACCTTGAAAATCGAATACGTCATAGGTAAATCAGCCTCTTATTCTTTTACAACTTCATTTAATATGGGATGATCAAGCGCGGCAATTTTGGTGTGGCTGTTTTTCAACTCGTCAAAAACAACTACCTCGTTCAATCCTTTTTTAAGCCAGCCTGCAGGGATATATAAGGTTTGCTGCGGACCAATGTTCCAGTATTTGCCCAGATTATGGCCGTTTAAAAACACAAAGCCTTTCCCATAACCATGCATATCAAGATAGGTATCGCCGGTTTTGGTAAGGGCAAAAGTTCCTTTATATAAGGCTGGTTCAGGTGCATTAGTATCTTTGTTGGCAGCGTATTTAAAACCGCCGGTATTTGTAAAAGGAAACTTATACATTTTCCAGCCTAAAAGTTCCTTATCATTCAAAGTAACTTTTTCCGTTATACCCTGGCGGTTATCGGTTAAATACGCCCCGTAATTAATGCGTCCATTATTTTCAACCAGGATATCTAAAACATCCCCTTTTTTGGCATTATCTAACTGTAACGAATCCTGGCGAAGGTGCCTGTCTAAAATGCTGATGCGTTTGCCGTTTAAATAAACTGTTGCATAATCCCGCATCTCCTTAATTTTTAATAAACCACTGGCTGCATTTTGCAGAGTGGTTCTGTAAAGAACAAAACCATATCCCTGGTCAATATCTTCAAAACAAAGTGGTTTGCCAGATACAACCGGTTTACCCAAATTAGCAAACAAAGGAGCAACAACCGTCAAACTGATACCCGGGATAGCAATAGTTTTATTAGTTGCAGGCACCGGCGGCAATGTTGTACCTGCGGGCAAATGCTTTTGTATTACCTCACGAAACTTGTAAAACTTTGCTGTTGGATTGCCCGATTCATCCAGCGGCGCATCATAATCATAGCTGGATGTTTGCGGCGAGTATGGATCGCTTTTACTCATATTGGCCCCGTTCATGAAATCCCTGGTTGTACCGCCATGAAACATATACATGTTAATAGAGATCCCTGCCGACAAAACCACATCAAGCTTTTTGGCATCTTCATCTGCCTTTGTGTTAGCATGCCTGCCGCCCCAGCTATCAAACCAGCCCGGGTACCATTCGGCAATATAATAAGGGCCTTTACCATCATGGTATTTATTGATAAGGGCTTTTACCTCTTTAGGATTATCCGAACCATTCACCGCGGGTAAATAGCCCGGCAAATATCCGGCAGGCATTTGCGAAGCACCATCGCATGTAAATAACTCGCCGTCAAAACCTGCCTCACGGAAAATCTTGCGGTTAATATCAAGGTACTCCTTATCGTTACTGTATGAGCCGTATTCGTTCTCTATCTGTACCATCAAAATATTACCGCCATGGGTAACCAGGTACGGGCTAAGCTGCTTACCCACCTGCATCACATAGTTTTTGTAGGCCTGTAAAAACTTGGGATCTTTACCCCGCACCTTCAAATCCTTATCCTTTAGTAACCACCACGGGTAACCGCCAAATTCCCACTCGGCGCAAGCATACGGACTTGGGCGCATTACTACCCAAAGACCTTCTTCTTTAGCAATTTTAACAAACTCGGCAATATCATTATTACCCGTAAAATCATAGGTGCCCTGTACCGGCTCATGCGCATTCCAGAAAACATAGGTACCAATGGTATTAAGGCCCATGGCTTTAGCCATTTTCATGCGGGAGCGCCAGTATTCGCGGGGTACGCGGTAGCAATGCATCTCGCCCGAGATCAGTTGCAGGGGTTTACCATCAAGCATAAAGGCAGAGTCGCCTAATGCAAAGGTATGTTTAGCGGTTTGGGCGTTTAATGATGTAAAAGTCGTCAAAAGTAAAAGGCAGGTAATGATTTTTTTCATTTGTAGTAAATTGTTGTATAAGTAAAAAGCCACCCGAAACTGCAGTTGCGGATGGCTTGGAATATTAAAATAACCCTAACTGACCTTTATCGTCAATGTCGATATCATCAGGATTGGTGATCTCGAAGTCTATCTTTTTGGGTGGCTTTGGAGTTTCTGTCGGTTCCGCTGATTCAGATTCCGGTGATTTCACTGATTCTGTCTTTGGCGGTTCTTCTTTTGGAGATTCTACCGATTTGGGGGATGATCCCACTGATGGGGCTTCTGATTTCACTGATACAGTTTCCGCTTCAGGTTCAGATTCATCAGCCTCCGCTGTAATTTCATCTGATTCTTCCACTTCGCTTTCCGGCTCTTCCTCAACGGGTTCTTCAACAGTTTCGTCTGTAGCTATCAGCTCAACAGATTTTATGGGTAATTGCGACAGGCGGTTACCCATGGCCTTCATACCTTTCACATCTATCAGGTCGGCAAGGTTTACTTCAATCGTTTCCGGGCTTTGTTCTTTACCTTTCAGCTGCACTATTTTAACCGTTTGGTTTGCTTTGGCTATATGAACAAGTTTTGAACCCGGTTCATCGCTGATGATGCTTACCTGTTTACCAACGGCAATGCTCTCGAAAGTGAAACGCTTAACCATATAGTTCTTCGATTTACCATCGAGGTGGATAACCGAAAAAACTTTTTTAGGATCGTACTTCTCAATCAGGATCATTTTATCATCAAAATGATTATTCAGATCGAAATTGGTAAGCTCATATATCCCGTTGCTCAACACGTTCAAAATGCGGTCGTCCCCATCAAATTCGCCCAGGTATTTACCCCTGCCGTCGGCATTCAACCGTTTTAAAGTTTCGTCGTACCATATTTTTCTTCCGGCCAGGGTAGATACACCTTTGCTCTTAAGCAGGATCTTTTTAACAGGGTATTTGGTAATGATATTCCCCATCGAGCCACGGCCTTTGATGGCTATCATGGCAAAGTCCTCATCAAACTGTAGTTTTTTAAGTTTAGAATGCGGTTTAAGCTGCACATTAACCACTTCGGCCTCGCCATTAGGGTTAGCGGTAAAGTATAGCACTCTGGTACCTTTTGTGCCTTTGGTCAGGTCGTACTCCTTATCGCGGGTTACGCCTACTACCGAGAAGCGCTTGATATAACTGATGCCGCTTTCGCCATCCTTGTATATCATGTTGTATACGGTACGTTCGTCGTTCTTTTTAAACACGGCTACATGGATAATCTCCTTACCCACAAAAACCTTATCCTGTACCTTGGTTATCAGGCAGCGCCCATCGGCACGGAAAACGATGATCTCGTCGATATCCGAGCAATCGCCCACAAACTCGTCTTTCTTAAGCCCGCTGCCAATAAAGCCGTCTACTCTATTTACGTAGAGTTTCACATTGGCCAATGCCACCTGTGCCGCCTCTACCTTATCAAAGGTGCGCAGTTCGGTTTTACGGTGCCTGTCCTTGCCATACTTTTCTCTCAGTTTTTCAAACCAGGCTATAGTATAATCCGTAAGGTGTTTAAGGTGATGCTTTACCTGTTTTATTTCGTTTTCAAGCGCCTTCATCTGCTCATCCGCTTTTTTAACATCAAAGCGGGTGATGCTGCTCATAGGCTTATCTATCAGTTTTTTATAATCCTCGGGCACTATAGTCCTGTAAAACTGCGGAAAGAAAGGCTCAAACAAGCGGTTCAGCACTTCCAGCACCGTTTCAAAATTACCGGAGCTTTCATAGTCGGGGTGTTTGTACATCCCTTCCTGGATAAATATTTTAAGCAATGAACTGAAGAAGATCTTCTCCATCAGTTCCTTCAGCCTGATCTCCAGCTCCTGTTTAAGCAGCTCCTTGGTGAAAAACGTACTTTCGGTAAGCATGTCATTCACGCTCATAAAGCGCGGCTTATCCGACTGGATCACGCAGGTATTCGGTGATATAGAAACCTCGCAATCGGTGAAGGCATAAAGCGCATCGATGGTTACATCGGGGGAGATACCCGGCGCCAGGTGAATAATGATCTCCACATGCTGCGCGGTATTATCTTCAATTTTTTTAATCTTGATCTTACCCTTATCGTTGGCAGATATTACGCTGTCAATTAAACTTCCCGTTGTGGTGCTAAAAGGAATCTCGGTAATGGCCAACGTTTTTTTATCACGCTCCACAATTTTGGCCCGTACCCTTATCTTGCCCCCACGCTGTCCCTCGTTATAAGCCGAAGCATCGGCCATACCTCCTGTAGGGAAATCGGGTAATAAGTTAGGGCGTTCGCCTTTTAATACAGCTATCGATGCATCTATCAGCTCAATAAAATTATGTGGTAATATTTTGGTGGCCAAACCTACAGCAATACCTTCGGCTCCCTGGGCCAGCAGTAAAGGGAATTTTACAGGCAGCGTAATAGGCTCTTTGTTACGACCATCATAGCTGGCCTGCCAAACGGTGGTATCGGCATTAAAAACAACATCAAGCGCAAATTTAGATAAACGCGCTTCGATATAACGTGGAGCAGCTGCCGAGTCGCCGGTTACCGGGTCTCCCCAGTTTCCCTGGCAATCAATCAACAGGTTCTTCTGCCCTATCTGCACCATGGCGTCACCAATAGACGCGTCACCATGCGGGTGATATTTCATGGTGTTACCAATTACGTTGGCTGCCTTATTAAAACGCCCGTCGTCCATCTCCTTTAGGGAATGCAGGATACGGCGCTGTACCGGCTTTAAACCATCATTAATGTGCGGTACGGCACGGTCAAGAATTACGTAAGAGGCATAATCAAGAAACCAGTTTTCGTATAAACCGTCGAGTGAGGTAACGTTATGTAATACTTCGTTGTCATCGGCTGGCATCTCATTTTGATTCAGATCTTCACTCATTATGTGCTAAAAACTTTTGGATGGGTAAAGATAAAAATTAATGTGCGGATTTCAGATTTCAGATGTGCAGATTTCAGATGTGCAGATTATGCTTCAGATGTGCGAATTTCAAATTTCAGATGTGCAGATTGTTTTCTTAGCCAGAATTTTTCATGTATTGATATTTTTCCGTGGAGTTCGGGATGGCTACGTCGTTTATCGAATCTATGAATTGACAAAATTTCAAAATCAAAGAATTCAACAAATTTGATAAATTCCGGTTCAGACAAAATCATCTGCACATCTGAAATTTGAAATCTGCACATCTAAAGTACATCTGCACATCAAATCCCCTACCCCAATCTCACAAAATGATTTAAACGCAGCTGCAGGTATTGCGCCTTAATAAGCAGGTTTTTGGTAGACACAAAGCGCTCAATATCATTGGCGGTACTCATCAGACCATCTTTATATACCTGGCTAAAATCAAAATAACTTAAATTAAGCTTCCAGTTATCCCTTAAAAAATTTATCACCTGCTTGTCTTTCTTTAACAGCAATTCATAATTAATAACCAGGTAATCATCTGCCGATAGCCTCTTCAGGGTTCTCAGGATCTCCTCGTTATAATTTAACCAAACCTTTAAAAAAGTTTCGGCATGTTCGGCATAAAACTTTTCTTCTCTGCGCTTACGCCTCAAACGGGTCCATACCAACCTCGAAAAATAATTGCGGGCCAGGTATCTTTTATCAATATAGGCAAATTCCCTTTTCAACAGCGAATTAATTACCGACTGATAATCGCGTATAATTACAAGATATTTTGCTTCGGGCAATAATGCAGAATAGGTATCCAGGAACAAACAGGTGCGCGGGTCCTTCCATCCCCATTGTTCATATAAATGTTGTTTTATGTTGATAATACTTTGTAATTTACCCAACTGGTATGGCGACATCTCTATTTTTTTTGCATCCACCAGGCCCGATATCTCCAAACTGTTATTATTCAGGATCTCTTCGTGAAGTTTTAAAAATTCAACATCTTCAAAATGCCCCTCAGTATTTCCGGCATTGCCGGCGGCAAGGCGCTCACCTATTTCCAATCCGCAGCGACTAAGCCAGTTTGTTATTAGTGATGTTCCTGAGCGGTGCATACCAGCAATAATTAACGTTTGATGTTGCATGAGCGATAGTTTAATTGTGATTTAACCGGGTGGCGTTTAACAAACAACGGATTTTTGGCCCGATAAAAAGTGCTGATATTCTATAAAGGCGAAGAGCCTGTCTGTGCATTTGGCAATATCATAAGTATAGGTATTGATATACAGGTCGGGGGCTGGCGGCACCTCGAAAGGATCATTTACCCCCGTTAGGTTACACAACCGCCGGGGATCGCCCTGGGGCAATTGCGCTCTTTGATATAGCCCTTTAGTATCGCGAAGCATTAAAACGCTCATGGGGCAATCTACATGTACTACTTTAACATCATTATAAGTATTAACCAAACCCTGGCGCATGGCTTCATAAGGCGTTATAGCGCTAATGATGGTAACAATACCCAGCGCGCTGAATTTATTTGCTATAAAACCCAGCCGCCTGATGTTTTCAAAACGATCTTCCTTTGAATATTTAAGATCAGGAAAAAGTTCCCCTCTATATTCGTCGGCATCAATTACCTCTGTTAAAATTTCGGCCCGGCCAAGCCATTCTTTAACTTTTGTAGCAAGGGTTGTTTTACCGGCGCCGGATAATCCACAAAGCAGTACGATCATAAAAACTAACTTTAGAGTTGGCAAATGTTAAGCCAGCTGGCCTATTAAACCTTTAATTAATTACCAGCTTAACGGCAAGTTTTCAGCTTAAATTGTAGTTAATAAAGCGTGTATCGACAGAGAATAGTTTTGTATCGACGAATGTGTTAAAACCGTAG
Source organism: Mucilaginibacter sp. P5_A6 (assembly GCF_056400585.1). Classification (NCBI taxonomy): domain Bacteria; kingdom Pseudomonadati; phylum Bacteroidota; class Sphingobacteriia; order Sphingobacteriales; family Sphingobacteriaceae; genus Mucilaginibacter; species Mucilaginibacter sp. P5_A6. The sequence goes on from NZ_JBFUKZ010000003.1 coordinate 84,463, forward strand.
ACGACGATTTTGAGCATTCACTCATTTTTGTGAAGAAAAATAAATTTAATTTTATACTACTAAATACATAGACATAATAGAATTAATTATATATTTGCAGCAGATAGTTTATAAATGGGGTTCATTTAATAGCTATAACGCAGGGCGCTGATTAGGCAGCAATCGGATGGTTCGACTCTATCCCCTGCATCTATTCTCTTCTCATATTTATGTTTTATAATTGGTTAAATTAGAGTTCCTGCCCATCAGGAGCTCTTTTTTTATTTAAACTTAACCTGTTGGAAACATCAAATTAACTTATTAAAATAATTTAAAAAGTTCTTTTATTTAAAAATTAGTTTTATTATGTTTGTAGAGTAATGCACAACATGTTATTAAATGGAATTTTTTTTAGCCTTATGTCGGTGAGGTTAAAACAGTTTTGTTAATTGGTTTGATAGAATCCTCGCTTCGGCGGGGGTTTTTTGTATTGTAGCTTTTTAATTCAACATATATATAACAAAGGTTCTTTAAAAAATTATGGCCCGATTAAATTTATTGGAAGAGACCCGGTAYGAGAAACTGCCGGTAAGTGTTTATAGCAACCAGCAGGAAGCTTCAATTGCGGTAGCTGGCCGGATAGCAAAGCTRATCCGCGACAAACAAAGCAAAGGYSAAAAAGCCGTGCTTGGTTTGGCTACCGGTGTTACCCCCATCGGGGTTTATGCCGAACTGGTGCGCCTGCACAAGGAAGATGGTTTRTCATTTAAAAATGTCATCACTTTTAACCTTGATGAATACTATCCCATGAAGCCCGAYGCGGCCCAAAGCTATGTTACTTTCATGTACGAGAATTTGTTTAGTCATGTGGATATTGAGCCTGCCCAGGTGCACATTCCGGATGGWACCCTSGATAAAGATGCCGTGGTKGCTTTCTGCCTKGCYTATGAGCACCAGATTGAGGAATTAGGCGGCCTTGACCTGCAGATMCTCGGSATTGGCCGTACYGGTCACATCGGCTTTAACGAGCCGGGATCGGCACCCAACTCGGGTACCCGCCTGGTTACTTTGGATGATTTGACCCGTAATGATGCTTCCCGTGATTTTGGMGGCAAGGCCAATGTGCCTACCAAAGCCATCACCATGGGTATTGGCACCATTTTTAAAGCCCGCGAGATTATCCTGATGGCCTGGAGCGCCAAGAAGGCACCTATTATTAAAAAAGCGGTGGAAGGTGAGATCTCGGGCGAGGTACCGGCTACCTACCTGCAGCTATCCCAGCATGTGGAATTTGTACTGGATGCGGCCGCGGCTTCTGAGCTGACCCGTTTTGATACCCCATGGCTGGTAAAAGATTGTTCATGGGATGATAAAGTATTAAAGAAAAAAGCGGTGATCTGGCTGGCCGATACCATCGGCAAACCGGTATTGAAACTCACCGAAGAGGATTATAATAACCATGGTATGGCGCAGTTAGCTGTAGAGCAGGGACCGGTTTACAACATCAACATCGATATTTTTAACCAGATCCAGCATACCATTACCGGCTGGCCGGGCGGCAAGCCGGATGCGGATGATTCCCAGCGCCCGGAAAGGGCTTTGCCTGCCAAGAAACGTTCCATCATTTTCTCTCCACACCCGGATGATGATGTGATCTCCATGGGCGGTACTTTTATCCGCCTGGTTGACCAGGGGCATGATGTACACGTAGCTTACCAGACATCGGGCAATACCGCTGTTTGGGATGATGATGTATTGCGTTACATGGAGTTTGCTATTGATTTTACCAACAGCATCGGCGAGGATAGTGGTCACCTGAGCTCCTTATACGAGGAGATGCGTGCCTTTTTCCCGCAGAAGCAGCCTAACCAGATTGATACCCGCGAGATCCGCAATGTGAAAGGCTTTATCCGCAAAACAGAAGCCATCTCGGGTGCACGTTACGCGGGTTTGCCCGATGACCATATCCACTTTATGGCTTTGCCTTTTTATGAAACGGGTAAAACCAAGAAGAACACGGTGGGCGAGGAAGACATCCAGTTAACCATGGAGCTGCTGCAGAAAATAAAGCCGCACCAGATCTTTGCTGCCGGCGATTTTGCCGACCCCAACGGTACGCACCTGGTTTGTTTCAACATTATCCTGGCTGCCCTGAACCGCCTGAAAGCTACCGAGGATTGGGTGAAGGATTGCTGGCTGTGGATGTACCGCGGCGCATGGCACGAGTTTGAAACTTATGAGATTGAAATGTCGGTGCCTTTATCTCCTGAGGAAGTGATCCGCAAGCGGAATGCCATATTCAAGCACCAGTCTCAAAAGGATCGCCCGGTGTTCCCGGGGGATGATGCAAGGGAGTTCTGGGTAAGAGCTGAAGACCGCACCCGCGATACCGCGCAGCGTTATGACCGTTTAGGAATGGCTGAGTATGAAGCCATGGAAGCGTTTGTAAGATACAGATTCTAAATTTTTCCCCGGATCATCATTGATGGTCCGGGGATTGTATAATATTGAAAAGGCGATGGATATCGCCTTTTTTATTTAATCAAAGGTTGGTATTTAACCAACTTTTGATTAAGTTTGCTTTAACATTATATGCTAATAATTTACACCCGCAAGCTTGACCAGTTTGCAAAGAAACATGCGGATTCAGGTAAAAGTTTAAAGGTTTGGAAAACCGTGGTAGAGGCTGTAACCTGGAAAAAAAGCATTGATGTTTTAAAAGATTTTCCGACAGCCAAAATCATTAAAGGCGACAGGGCAAGGTTTAAAATAATTGGCAATAAATACCGGCTAATAGTCGAGGTAGATTATGAAGACGAAATAGTAGAAGTAAGATTTATTGGTACTCACGCAGAATACGATGAGATTGATGCTGAAACTATTTGATTTTAATAAAGAAAGAACATGACGAAACCACAGTGGTTCATAATAGAAACTGAAGAAGAATACAACCAGGCCGTTGAACGCTATGAAAAGGTTAAGCGTTCACCAAAAGATTCTGAGGAGCATAAAGAAAAACTGCTGCTTGTTCTGCTTATTTCTGAATATGAAAAAGCAAACAGCAATTTGCCTGAAGTAGATCCGATAGCGTTGATCAAAATACGCATGGAGGATTTTGGGTATAAATCCTCGGACTTAGCTAAAGAATATGGCGATAAGGGCACCGTTAGTAAAGTATTAAATTACAAACAGGCCCTGTCTCTTACTATGGTCAGGAAGTTTAGTAAGCTACTACACATCCCCGCCTCAGCTTTAATTAAAGAATACCAGTTGGCCGAATAATTTTCTCTCCAAATTGAGCACTATCACCAGAATATCACTTACAACCAAAAATACTAAGTATCTGATTATTAGCACAAATGGCGTTCCACCCCCTGTTTTTAACAAAGCTTAAAGTATTGACTATCAGCACAAATAGTGTTCGCCCTGTTCCACAATGTTCCACCCGTTCCGATGGAACACCCCAAGCAACTAATATAGCCCAGATGCTATAACCCTATCTTCCCATTCACCAGTTCGATGATCTCGGTTTCCAGCGCTACCGCTTTTCGTTCAATCTCCTTACCCCGGTAAATTATATCTACTACATAATCTTTATCCTTATAACCCGAAGCGTTGATCTTTACATTCATGAAAGCGCCCAATACGGCTGTACGTGCACAAAGTGCAGCAACACCTGCATCGGTTATGGAATTAGGATTACCTGTCAGCACCATTGCTTTTATTACTTCCATACTGTTCAACACTGCCTGCATCACTTTAAAAGGAATCTCGATAGCGTACCTGGTGGCCTCCTGGATCATCTGATCCCTTGCTGCCTTTTCCTCATCGGTTGATTTGGGCAGACTGAATGATTCCATGATCTTATTAAAAGCCGCGGTATCCAGGTCGACCAAACTCAACAGCTCATTTTTGTATTGCTGGGCTTTCTCCGCCCAGTCGCTAAATTCCATCCAGCGACTGTCCCAGCCTTTTTTGTGTGAACTGAGGTTGGCTACCATCCCAGCCAAAGAAGCCCCTAAAGACCCTACATAAGCAGAGATAGAACCACCGCCCGGAGCAGGGCTTTCACTGGCAGTTTCATCAGCAAAATCACTGAGGCTCATACTAATGAGCTTGCTATCAGCCTTATCTTTCAATAGATATTCAATAATGCGTTCTCCGGGAATAAACGGACCAAGCTCATCCAGCCCCATTGATTTTATGGCGATCCTGATCAGTTCCTTTTCGCTTACCCCTACAGAACGTTGTTGCTTGCGCAGGAAATACTTACCCGCATCCAGCATAGCTTTTAACGGAATCAAACCCACCAGCTCGCTGCCCGTAACGCGGATACCGCGCTCATTGGCTTTGGTGCAAACTTCGTCGAAAGCTTTATGCACAGGGGTTACTTCAATATTAGTGAGATTCATGGAGATCTGCGCTATACCATATTCTTCTATGTACCAACCAATAGCTTTTACCGCTTTTAATGAGCCGGGGACAGATTTAGGCTTACCGTTCTCATCCGTTATAATTTTGCCGGTAACCGGGTCATCCTCGCGCAAAACACGGCCGGCCTCGCGTACATCAAAAGCAATGGCGTTTGCCCTGCGGGTTGAGGTAGTATTGAGGTTTACATTATAAGCCACCAGGAAATCGCGGGCGCCTATCACTGTTGCACCACGCTGAACATCATTCTCTACCGGACCAAAATCAGGTGCCCACTCCGGCAGTTTTATCTTCTTGAAAAAGCCTTCATACTCCCCTGCCCTTATTACCGACAGGTTGCTCCGGCTTTTATTGGGTTGTGCATTCTCATACAAATAAACCGGGATCTGCAATTCCTCACCTACCCGTTTTGCCAGTTGCCTGGCGTACTCCGCAGTCTCCTCCATGCTGATATTACTGATCGGTATCAGCGGACAAACATCCGTAGCGCCCATTCTTGGATGCTCGCCCTTCTGCTTGCTCATGTCAATAAGCTCACCGGCTTTTTTAATAGCGCGAAATGCAGCTTCAATCACTTTTGAAGGCTCGCCCACAAACGTTACCACTGTACGGTTGGTGGCTTTACCGGGATCGACGTTCAGTAGTCTCACCCCATCAACCGATTCCACCTCATTGGTGATCTGTTTAATGATATCAAGGTTTACACCTTCGCTAAAATTGGGTACGCATTCTATTAGTTGGTTCATTGATTCACTGTTTTATTAGTTCATTGGTCTTAGCGGCGAGGCCACAAATGCAGAGAGACATTACATTCATCTGTCAACATTTCCTTCCGTCCATACCATTTCAGGTTTTAATTTCCCTTGCTGGTATAATATTTCACGGTAGTCATCGCACGGGTAAGCCTGCATATCGGCAAGTTTACCTTTGTTTAAAATACCACGGTCGTTTAGTTTCAGGGCCTGTGCTGCACGGGCGGTTAGTCCTGCAAAAACCTCGGCAGCACAAAGCTTTTCGCCGGCAGCCATTACCGCGGCTTGCAACAACAAATCGCCCATTGGCGCCGAGCCGGGATTCCAGTCGCTGGCTATGGCAAGGCAGGCGCCGGCATTTAACAGTTTTCGGGCAGGCGCATACAGCATCCCCAAACCCAGCGACGCGCCGGGTAAAGTTACGGCTACGGTATCAGAATTGGCCAATAATTTTATCTCATAATCGCTGCTGGCCTCTAAATGGTCTGCAGAAGCTGCCCGTGCTTTAACAGCCGCTTCGCTGCCACCTGTTGTAAATTGGTCTGCATGAACGGTTAGCTCAAACCCCATTTGTTTGGCTTTAGCCAGGTAGTTTAATGCATCGCTTGTGTTAAACGCGCTTTGTTCTATAAAAATATCAACCCGGTTACTTAAACCTTGTTGTTTTATAACAGGCAGCAGATCATGTAAAACATGGTTTAAATAATCCTGGTGATTACCGTTAAAATCCTTAGGTAACATATGCGCCGCGAGGCATGTGGATATGAGGCTTGCATTTGTTTTATCAGCAGCGGCTTTTATCGCCCGTAACTGTTTTAATTCCGCATCAATACTTAGGCCGTAGCCTGTTTTAACCTCGATGGTGGTCACTCCTTCGGCTAAATGGCGTTGTACCCGTTTTACCAGCAGCGCCGTTAGTGTAGCCTCATCAGCCGCGCGGGTTTGGGTAACCGAATCCCAGATACCACCGCCCGATTGTGCTATTTCCAAATAGGTTTTACCACTGTTACGCATGGCGTAGTCTTTTGCCCGGCTACCGGCGAAACAAATGTGTGTATGGCAATCTATAAAGCCGGGAAGCAACACATGGCGCCCCGTAATTTCTTCTATTTGTGCCAATGGATAGTTTGACCTTAGTTTATTGAAATCATCAACAGTTATGATCAGTCCATCCTCAACCAATACACCTCCTTGCTGGATGATATGCAATTGCTCATCCTTTAAAGCGCCCTTTAATGGCAGCCCTGTTAAAGGAAGTATTTGCGTGAACGGACCTATTAGTTTTTTCATATTAGCTTGTTTCGTCTATTGCACTCGTCATTGTGAGAGCCAAAATCCCGGGACTCTGAAGGGTTAATGACAAATCGGCGAAAGACTCACGAAGTTTTGAAAACTTCGTGAGTCTGGGATTCTCCAACTTGCCATAGGTAGGTACACAGCAATGACGAGTTTTATAAAAGCTTTAAGCCTTTGGCCTTAAGCTTTCGACTTCCTACCACACCTTCAACCCAAACTTATCTGCCCACTCCTCCGCTTTATCATACCCCGCATCGGCATGGCGGAAGATTCCCAAAGCAGGATCATTATATAAAACACGTTTTAAGCAGGTTGCGGCGCGTTCGGTACCATCAGCCAGTACTACCATACCGGCGTGCTGCGAGTAGCCCATACCTACCCCACCGCCGTGGTGAAACGAGATCCAGGTGGCACCACCCGATGCATTGGCCATCAGGTTGAGGAGCGGCCAGTCGGATACGGCATCCGACCCATCCTTCATCGATTCGGTTTCGCGGTTAGGCGATGCTACCGAGCCGCAGTCCAGATGGTCGCGGCCTATTACTATCGGACCTTTTACTTTGCCGCTTGCAACCAGGTCGTTAAATATCAACCCGGCTTTTTCACGCTCGCCCATGCCCAGCCAGCAAATGCGGGCGGGCAATCCCTGGAACGAGATCTTTTCCTGCGCCTTTTTGAGCCAGGTAAGCAATGGTTTATTTTCGGGGAATGCTTCCATCAAGGCCCTGTCGGTTGTGTAAATATCTTCAGGATCGCCCGATAAAGCCACCCACCTGAACGGCCCTTTACCCTCACAAAACAACGGACGGATGTAAGCCGGTGTAAAACCCGGAAAGTTAAAGGCATCTTGCTCGCCGCCTTGTTTGGCAAACTCGCGCAGGTTATTGCCGTAATCAAAAGTTACAGCTCCTTTCTTTTGCAGATGGAGCATAAAGCCAACATGCCTGGCCATGCTTTTTAGCGACAAGCGCTTATATTCAGCAGCATCGCTTTTTCGCAAAGCCGCTGCTTCATCTAAAGATAAACCATTCGGAATATATCCATTCAGCGGATCATGTGCCGATGTCTGGTCGGTTAAAATATCGGGGATAATGTTGTCTTTTAAAAGCCTTTTCAACAGGTCGCCGGCATCGCTTACCAGGCCTACAGATAACGTTTCTTTTTTGCTGATAGCTTCTCTTACCCAGGTGATAGCCTCATCATACGAATAGGTCATGCGATCGATGTATTGGGTATCCACCCGTTTTTGGATCCGGGTTGCATCTACATCTGCACCTAAAAAAACACCACCCGCCATAGTTGCCGCCAATGGCTGAGCACCGCCCATGCCGCCCAAACCGGCGCTCACAATGAGTTTACCCGTAAGGTCGCCATTAAAATGCTGGTTGCCACACTCTACAAATGTTTCATAGGTACCCTGTAAAATGCCTTGCGTACCTATATAGATCCAGCTGCCGGCTGTCATTTGCCCGTACATCATCAGGCCCTTGGCGCGCAATTCATTAAAATGCTCCCAATTGGCCCAAGCAGGTACCAGGTTACTGTTGGCTATCAAAACGCGTGGCGCTTCGGGGTGGCTGCGGATAATGCCTACCGGTTTGCCCGACTGCACCAACAACGAATGATGCTCGTCCAGCTCCAGCAGCAGCTCAATGATTTTCCTCAGCGACTCCGGGTTACGGGCGGCCTGGCCAATGCCGCCGTAAACCACCAGTTCATCAGGATTTTCGGCTACCTGGCCATCAAGGTTATTAAGCAGCATCCTTAACGGTGCCTCCGTTTGCCAGCTTTTGGCGTGCAATTGCATGCCACGTGGTGCTTTATACACCGGGTGGCTGGCGTAGGTTTTAATAAATTCCGAACTCGTCATGGCTGAGGTTTATATGGTTATTAACGGCTGCACTATTGGCCGTTGCCAAAAATGAACCATCGGTAATAATTTGATATAACTGGTTGATGTCATCCGCGAAAACACGGTCGTCCTGTATAAATGGCACGTGCTGCCTCACGTATTTATGAAGTGCCTCTATAACCGGCGTCGATTTTAATGGTCTTCGGAAATCCATAGCCTGCGACGCGTAAAGCAATTCGATGGCCTGGATATACTCTATGTTATCAATAACCATATGCAGCTTACGTCCGCTGATGGAACCCATGGATACGTGATCCTCCTGCCCCAATGAAGTAGGCACACTATCGGCACTGGCCGGGAAGCACAGGGTTTTATTTTCGGTAACCAGCGCGGCAGTAGTATACTGGGGTATCATGAGGCCCGAATTTAGCCCGGCATCATGGGTGAGCAATTTGGGTAAACCGTAACGACCTTCGCTCATAAGATAGCATCGTCGATCTGCAATATTACCCAGCTCGGCAGCGGCAACTGTAGCATAATCAAGCGGCAGGGCCAATGGCTGCCCGTGAAAATTACCCCCGCTGATGGTATCATCGGCACTAAAAATAACGGGGTTATCGGTAACAGAGTTCAGCTCAATTTCCGTGAGTTCTTTTAAATGAAGCCATGCATTGCGGGATGCTCCATGCACCTGTGGCATACAACGTAACGAGTATGGGTCCTGCACCCTATTGCAATTTAAATGCGATGTATTGATTTCTGATCCGTTTAATAAAGTAAACAGGCGTTTTGCTACCAACTGGATACCCTTGAACGGCCTGAGCGCATGGATACGTGAATCAAATGGCCTTGTAGACCCCATCAAGCCTTCTAATGACATAGCACCTATCAGGTCGGCCCGGTTCAATGCATCATTAAGCCTTTGTACCGCTTTTATAGCAAAGGCTAATATAAACTGCGTACCATTGATTAACGCAAGCCCTTCTTTAGGGCCTAACACTAATGGTGGCAAATTGCTATTTTTTAATACTTGGGCGGCGGGCTTTCTTTCGCCTTGCTCATAAACCTCACCCAAACCAATTAACGGCAAAAATAAGTGCGCCAGTGGAGCCAGATCGCCTGAAGCACCTACAGAACCTTTTTCGGGAACGACGGGGATAATATTGTTATCGATATGCCAGATGATGCGATCCAATGTTGCAGGTGCCACGCCAGAGAAACCCTGGGCCAATGCCTGAACTTTGGTGATCAGCATCAGCTTAGCAATTTCCTGCGGGATGGGTTTGCCTACACCAACGCTATGGCTTTTGAGGATATTACTTTGAAGCAGGCTGGTATCAGCCTCAGAAATGTGCGTATCACACAGCGGACCAAAACCTGTATTGATCCCGTAAACCGGCTTTTGGGCATGTACAATTCTTGCTACCTCGCCCCATGAAGCACGGATAGCTTTATCGGCATCAGCATTAATAATACCTTTGATTTTACCGGCTGCAAGATCAAGGCAAATACCGATAGTTAAATGGTTACTTCCATAATTGAATGTACTATTCATGATGGGCGGATTTTAGTTCGGTTACTAATTTTTCGCTAATACGTTCTGCAAGGTTAACCGATCGAAATGTTTTTTCGAGCGCGGTTATGGCTGGGAGTAATTGTTTCGATGATGTATCATTATCGATGAGTTCGGTCATTGCCTTACCGATCGCCTCCCACATAGGCAGGATCTGTGCCAACAGCTTACGGCCGCTATCGGTTAAAGTTACCAGCTGCCTGCGGCCATCATCGGCACAGGTGGCACTGGTAACCAGTCCACGATTTTTTAAATTGGTAATAAGCTGACTGGCCGCCGGGTGCGAAACCTCTATCTGCTCGCTTAGTTCCTTTATAGATAAAGCATCATTCTTCGACAATAAATAAAACACCGGAAACCAGCTGGCATCAAAATCAATCCCCTCATTTTGGTAGGCACGGTTAATTTCGGCCAAAAAAGCTTCACTCAATCGCCTTAACCTACTACCCAATACCAAATAACCCAGGCTTTGATATAAATTCATAGTGCAATTTATATAAGTACTTATATAATTGCAAATGTTTTGGGAAAGAAATTTTCAGGGATTAAAAAAGACAGGTGAAAACATTCGCATTAAACTAAAAACCAGCCCAATAAAACTTGCGAAGCCAACACCGCGCCAAATGAAACCCATTTATTGAAAAGATATTAACGCCCTATAAACAGGTATTTTTAATTCGACATCATACGCACCTATTTAAAATATGCGTATATTTACTTTATGAAAACAAGACTTAATTTGACGATAGAAGAGAGTTTGCTGGAAAAGACAAAAATATATGCCCAAAAACAGCACATTAGTATTTCTGAGTTAGTGGAGGGCTATTTTAAAAATTTGACCAAAGTTCCAAAACAAAAAAATATTATTGATCTTGTTGAGCAACTCTCTCCACCAGATATTGACCCAAATGCAGATTTAAAAGAACTTTATTACCAAAATCAGGCAAAAAAATATGGCATCTAAAATATTTCTGGATGCCAACATACTGCTCGACTTTATCCTTAAACGTGAAGATCATTACAAAGAGGCTGCACAAGTTATGAACTTGGTTGTAAATAACAAGGTTCAAGCATTTATCACATCATCGGTTTTGCATATTGCAGGTTACTGGATTGGTAAGGCTTACGGTAATGTTAAAGCAAAAGAAATCCTTTTAACTTTGTTATTTGATGTTGAAGTTATTGATATTCCGCACCAGGTTGTACTATCTGCTTTGCACTCTAAAATCGATGATATTGAAGATGCTCTTCAATACTATACGGCCATTCATCACAAGTTAAACTACTTTATATCCCGGGACAAAAAACTAAAAAAAGACAGTATTGCTGTATTGCCTGTTTATATGCCCCAAGAATTTTTAAGCATTTTTATTTAATGATTTTAGAAGTAGAAGAAGAATTTATTATTGGCGAGGACACGTTTTTGGATAGTGTAACGCCTGCAAAATCTCATGGCGTTGTTTTTGAAGATGACTTAACTACAGGATATTTTTACGCGATAGGAAAACTGCCCGGCCAGGAAATTCTTGATGCCCTGCATATTTACAATGTTGCCGATGTAACCGATAAAGCCAGGCTCTGTAATATTAAAATAGCATGGACGGATGACTGGCAGTTTGCTTCCTTATTAATCAATAACTACTGCCACGCCATATTTGATTTTAAAAACCAAACAGGCTATTCGCGGAATGCTTTCCCCTCCAGTAATGGCAAATGGAAAACTGACAATGAACGAACCGTGTTGACGGACAAATTAATAGAGGAGTTGCTGATAGGAAAATAAGCTTTCCTCACTCCCGTGCCCGCTTCAATTCCCGCAGCATCATCGCGTAATCCATTCGCCTTACCATAGCGTTTATGGTACTGGCAATACGGTTGGCTCGGGTTGCATCGGTTTTGGCGCTATCTATCCATTTTATAAAATAACCGCGGTGGCTTTCGGCCAGGCTGTTAAAAAAGGCTTCACCTTCGGGTTCGTATTCAAAGCATTCCAATAGGTCGGCAGGTATGGTAAATTTAAAGTCGTCGTCGGGTTCCAATTGTACTTTGAGCATGGCACCCCGGCCTTTGTGCAGCAATTTGCAGATCTCGCGCTTTAGCGCCATTATAAAATTGCCTTCACCCATAGGCATCAACGCCATACCACGAACCTGCAGGTTATCCAGTTTACCCTTTACCCTGAAAGATTTTTTATTCCCGGGTTTCATTTCCTGGGCAATATCGGCCGGGATTTCAATATAGGTCCACCCCGTTTTTTCGCCCTGTTCAGCAAATTGCAAAATAATGGTATTAAAGTCGACCATATTATGTGTTTATGATATTTCTGTTGCTAAATATTTAATAAAAAATACCAATTGTTAAATGTTTGTTAAATCGTATAAATCCCTTGATTCTCCTGTAACGAATGGAATACTGCTGCTGTCTTATAGATATAAATTAAAAAATAAATAACCTCAAAAACAACAACGATATGAAAACCTTAAAATCAATAATCGCAGCCTTAGCTTTAGTAATAGTATGCGGTGTAGCAAAAGCAAACGTAACCACAGAAGGCGATAACTTAACCCGCAACTTCGCTATTAATACCTATGTAGATGCCATGACCCGTGGTAAAGTTCAGGGTTTTAGCGATGTGGTAGATCAATCGGCTAAATTCAATCTACTGCGTGGTAAAAACGTTTTAAGCTTTACCAAAGGTGAAATGATTGAATCGATAAAAGCCAATAAAAATACCGAACAAAATTGTACCACCAGCACAACAATAATGGAAAGCAACAGCGATATGGCCGTGGTAAAGGTTGACATGCAGTTTGATGGTTTTGTACGTACCAACTATGTAACTGTAGCTAATACCGGCAAAGGATGGAAAATCACCAACGTTTACAGCGTTTTTAAATAAAGATAGTTTTAGTTTAGTGTTTAAAATGTAAGTAAGTATAGACCCCGCCAGGCGGGGTCTTTTTTATTATTTAAAAAAACACTAATTACACGAATTGATTCGAATTACACGAATTTTAATGAGTACGAATGGTATGAATTATTTCGAATGCACGAATTGGAATCCCTTGAGTTCGTCTGCTACAGGCATTATTGGAAACCATCAAATTAGTGAAATCGGCTTTAACTCGTGAAATTTGTGTTTATTTAGTTTCATGGATTATGTGGTTAATCTTTCTTCATAAAACAAAAATGGCAGCTGGTTTTCGATACCTTTAATTACCCAAACTGCACCCTGCTCTGCATATAATATAATTTTGATGGGCTTGTTTTGTTTTTTTTCTACTTCGGCTAAAACCTGCAGGCATGAGCCACATGATGTTACGGGCTTAGTGAGCATGAACTCATCTGTTTGGGCAGTTACAGCCATACTTTCAACCGGGTCATCAGGATGATTGGCTCCCCAATAAAACAACGCAACCCTTTCGGCACATAAGCCCGAAGGGTAAGCCACATTTTCCTGGTTGCTGCCATAAATAATACGGCCGCTTTGCAGACGTAACGCAGCCCCTACTCTGAATTTTGAGTATGGCGAATGAGAATTTTTTAAAGCTTTAGCTGCCTCAAGGCACAGCTCATAGTCTGGTTTATCCAATTGCTCTATTGAATCGTATTCTTCAAAAGCTATTTTTATTTCGTGCTTAGTCATGACCTCACCCTGCCCTCTCCAAAGGAAAAGGTTCTTTTTAAGTGTTTATATAAAAACTATCCCCCATTCCATTAACGAACGGGGGATACAAGGTAAAGATTATTTTAATACGATAATGGATTTTGCAGGATTCAGCAGAATTATTTTGTCTGAACCTGAATTCATCGAATTAAAGAATTCGCAGAATTTTAGAAGCATTGAATTCTGCGAATTCATTAATTCTAAAAATTCCGGTTCAGAAACTACACTGCAACCGGCAATGCCCCCCCATCGGCCTCTTCGGCAACCAGTGGATTAATGCTTTCGTCATCCTTTTCAACCCTTAAGTTGTTTACAATGTGCATCTGGCGGGTTGGCGTGTTTTTACCCATAAAATATTCCAGCAAGCCTTTAATGTTGGCATCTTTAAGAATCACCGGGTCAAGGCGGATATCTTTGCCTATAAACAAGCCAAACTCATCGGGCGAGATCTCACCTAAACCTTTAAAACGGGTTATCTCCGGTTTGTTTCCCAATTTGGTTATAGCGTTGCGGCGTTCTTCATCGCTGTAGCAATAAATGGTTTCCTTTTTATTCCGCACACGGAATAACGGAGTTTGCAAAATGAACACATGCCCCGCCTTCACCAGATCGGGGAAGAACTGTAAAAAGAAGGTCATGAGCAGCAAACGAATGTGCATACCGTCCACATCGGCATCAGTAGCTATAACTATATTGTTGTAACGCAGCGCGTCCAGACCATCCTCGATATTAAGGGCATGCTGCAGCAGGTTAAATTCTTCGTTTTCGTAAACTACCTTTTTGGTTAGTCCGTAGCAGTTAAGCGGTTTACCCTTTAAGCTGAATACAGCCTGGGTCATTACATCGCGCGATTTGGTGATGGATCCACTGGCCGAGTCCCCCTCGGTAATGAACAGGGTGGTATCCTGGCGGCGCTCGTGGGTATCTTCAAAATGCAGTTTGCAATCGCGCAGCTTACGGTTATGCAGCGAGGCTTTTTTAGCACGCTCATTAGCCAGTTTTTTAATGCCGGCAATATCTTTACGCTCACGCTCTGATTGCAGGATCCGTTTCAGCAAAGCATCGGCAGCAGCGGGATTTTTATGCAGGTAATTATCCAGTTCCTTTTTCAGGAAATCGTTAATAAAACCACGTACCGACGGCCCTTCGGGACCAATATTTTGCGAACCCAGCTTGGTTTTTGTTTGCGACTCAAACACCGGCTCCTGTACTTTAATAGCTATAGCAGCAACTATGGAGGCGCGGATATCCGAGGCATCAAACTCCTTTTTATAAAACTCGCGGATGGTTTTCACTACAGCTTCGCGGAAGGCAGCCTGGTGAGTACCGCCTTGTGTAGTATTTTGGCCGTTTACAAAAGAATAATATTCCTCGCCATATTGCTGCCCATGGGTCATGGCTATTTCTATATCATCGCCTTTCAGGTGAATGATAGGATAGCGCAGTGTTTCTACATCGGTATTTTTTGTCAGCAGATCATAAAGACCGCGCTCCGAGAAATATTTTTGACCATTAAAATTAAGTGTTAAGCCCGAATTAAGGAACACATAATTCCAGATCATGCTGTCTACAAATTCTGGTATAAAGCGGTAATTTCTAAAAATGGTATCATCGGGTATAAAGTTGATAGCCGTACCATTGCGTTGGCTTGTTTCCTTTTCAGGCTCATCTCTAATCAGTTCGCCTTTTGCAAATTCGGCCAGTTTGGTTCGGCCGTCGCGGTACGATTGTACAATGAAGTTGTTTGATAAAGCGTTTACCGCCTTAGTACCCACACCATTCAATCCTACCGATTTCTGGAAGGCCTTGCTATCATATTTACCACCTGTATTTATTTTAGACACGCAATCAATCACCTTACCTAAAGGAATACCCCTACCATAATCGCGTACAGATACTTTATGATCGCTCATATTAACTTCAATAGTGCGGCCCGATCCCATTACAAATTCATCTATGGAGTTATCAATGATCTCTTTAAGCAACACATATACCCCATCGTCATAAGCCGAGCCATCGCCCAGTTTACCAATATACATGCCGGGGCGCAAACGGATGTGCTCTTTCCAATCGAGTGAGCGGATACTATCTTCGCTATAATTAACTGGTTCTGCCATTTATTATGTAGAATTTTTAAATGGGCACAAATTGCACCCAACTGCAAAAATATAGTTTCGGCCTTGAATTGAGCATTCAAAACTGTCAACTTATTAACATTATATTACCTGGGTTTAAACTGGAGGCAGTTACTGGCCCTGTCAATGTTCCTGAAAAATTCCGGATCTTTTTCATTCGTAAAACATACGGCCGTGATGGTACCTGTATGGTTGCGTTGCAGGGTGATGAGCAGAGCGTATTTGTAATGCTTTGTTTCGGGCAAATCAAGCAGGTTAAGCAGGTATGATTTTCCTGCATCTGCCCTGTAACGGGCCAATACATTTGCGGGGATAGCGCGAATAAAATTATCCATCTCGCCGGTAAATGCCGCGGCTTGTGCTTTTCCCATTTTAAGGTATGACGAATCGGGATTTTCCTGCTCGTGGTTACGCTCGTAACTAAGCCAGTTTTGCTTTAATGATTTTACCTGGAACCATATCTCAAAATCCTGACCGGGAATTTCCATAGCGTAGTCAAAAGAAAAATCTTCATTATTTATGGCGGGGATCTCTCTAAAGCCTTTGGGAAAGGTAAAGCTTACGTTGGCCTGGGCCAAGAGCTTCAAAAATTCGTTAAACTGGCGGGTTCCATTAACCTGCTTTAAAGCAGGCGCGGGTTTTCTTTTAGGTTTAGCCAAATACCTGGACTTCTTTACCTGAGCTGTCACATCGGTAAGGCATAGTAAAAGCATAACCTGAAGTATGATGCGTTTAAGTTGCTTCACAATAGTTTTAATTATCAGTTGAAACCAGGGGATGTTCCTACATGTAATTTTATAAAAATAGAAGCACAAATCAAAATTAATTGAAATTTTAAAATTTAAACAACTAAGTTAATATCAGCTGCTTGCCTTCGATAAATAGTTTTATAAACGCATTTCCATCATTTTTATTGATGGATGTGAAACATCGGCATAAAAATACCGTATCTAAGTTGCTTTATAAATTTTGTTACTAATTTAGTTTCGATACAGATAAAAAAGCAAAAGCTGTTAGTTCAAATTCATGATACCAACAAATTCATGATACCAACAACTATAAAATATAAGAACACATGAGATACCAGGACATTCCACTTATTAATAATGAAGCTTTACATAATTTTGAATTAATTATTGAAGGCAATCGGGCATTTATTGATTACAAACTAAAAGGCGATAAGATCTACCTGATTCATACTGAAGTACCCGAAGAAATGGAAGGCATGGGTATTGCTGCCGCTCTGGTCGAAAAAACATTTAATTATATAGAGAATAATCACCTTAAAATGGTACCTCTTTGTGTTTATGTAGCAGCATTTTTAAAACGCCATCCCGAATGGAACCGATTACTGGCTGTACAAGTATAATTTAAGCCATATGTTTTTATTTTATTTGATGACTATTGCTAAGTATGATACATTACTTTAGTATAAAATATTTATATGCTCGCAAAATTATTTCGAAACCTGGTTGATTTTTCGCCCAAATTGAGTTTGCGGCTTTGGCAACTATTTTATGAGTTTGTAGCCCAAAGGTTTAAAAAACTAACCAACTGGAAGTATATGAATTATGGTTTTGCAGATACCCAGGGCAAAGTAACCGATGATTTTGATACACTAAGTGAAAACCTTTACCAGCATTTATTCAGCAAGGCCCAGCTTACCGGTAAAAACATTCTTGAAATTGGCTGTGGCCGTGGCGGTGGCTGCGAACTGATGCTGGCTCATCAGCCTAAAATGGTAACCGGGCTTGATTTTTCTGAAAACGTGATCAGCTTTTGTAAACAAACCTATCAGCAGCCTAATTTAAATTTTATAGCCGGCAATGCAGAAAGTTTACCATTTGATAATAATAGTTTTGATATCATTGTTAACCTGGAATCATCGCACTGCTATGGTAACCGCGGCAATTTCTTTAAAGAAGTGGCGCGTACACTTAAGCCTGGAGGGTTTTTTTTATATGCCGATTTTATGGGTCGCGTACATTATCCAAAACGACCGGCCCAGCTAACTGAATGTGGATTGAAAGTTATAACAGAACAGGATATTACACCCAATGTGCTGCTGGCCATGGAACTGAGCGCACCTTATAAGGAAGCCATGATCAAAAAAAATGTGATTAAACCCTTTCGTAAACCCATTAATGATTTCGTAGGCGTTCCCGGGTCAAATATTTATAATAAGTTTAACAGCGGCGAAACTATTTATTTTTCGATGCTGTGCCAGAAGGGCGAGTAAGTGGGTGTTTGATTGAGTTCGACAGTAATATGTTTAACCTGAATCTTGTTCCCGGTAACACTTTACCGATTTATAAATTACACCAATAAGTCCATTTGATAACCAACTGCCTGTTTTTGATGGTATAGGGCGATGGTATGGAATTATCGCCATAAACAATAAATAAATCCGATGCCGGTTTGTACCGCCATTGCAGGCGTACATTGGTATTCATGTTTTTTACCTGTCCGTTGTACTGTACGTAAGTGGTAAAATAAAGTGTATTGCTCAGGGTAATATCTGCCTTTGGGCCAATTAGCCAAAAACTGGTATTGCCATAGGGTTGCGGCAGCCTAAGGTTAATGTACGAGCTGTTTACTGCCAGGTTAACATAAGGCTGAAACCGGTAACCCAACTGCCCGGTTATGCTTGTACGGTTGCCATCCAGGTAATATCCACCGTGCAGGGCATCAATCAAATAAGTAAATAAAGCCTGTGGCTTGGATGTAAACTGTACATCAAGTGTTTGCCAATGGTGTTGTGAGCCAACAGCCAGGGGTGTTTTGCCGGTATTGGTAGGATCAAAAGGCACCAGCAGCTTTATATAAGTATCAATACCAGATACCGAAAACGTATTGCGGTTGCGCAGGGTCATCAAATAAGTTAGGTTACTCTCATTATCTGTACGCTTAAAGTTTTCGTTGAAGTAGTAATTACTGGTTAATTGAATCCCATGAATCAGCACATCGCCCCCTTTAGGGAAAAAGTTATGCAATATCAACGGACTTATCTTATTATACCCAACGCGTGGCACATACCCAACACCGGCGGTATAATTTTTACCAACATACTCATCCTGTAAATAAAGTGTCCAATATTTACTTAGGTATTGCAGGTGGGCAGCGGCTACTATGTCGTGTCCCTTTACGCCGGGTGCAAACGACTTTAATCCCAAAAGTTTACCTGTCCACAAATTACTTGGCGATGCCAGGTTATACTCCATGCCAATGTTGCGATTATAGGTACTTCCAGGCGTTGCAGTACCCGTCGCATCTTTATTAATGAACATAAAAGCTATGTTCGACCGGCCGAACATTCTTCGTTGCAGGGTAAGCACACCATAGTTTTGCGCAGGTTGTGAAGCATCATTCGCTTCTCCGGTTTGGATATCCATTAGCCCAACACGCCAATCCCGGTCAATTTTACCGGTGAGCCTTGTACCAAACCTAATAGGCGCATTTAACCCGATACGCCTTGAAAAAAATGGACGGATATCGGCATAGCCAAAATTGGCGAACAGATCGCCATTCTCTAAAAAAAACTGGCGCTTCTCAGGAAAAAACAACTCATACCGGTTAAGGTTAATTACCTGCTGATCTACATCCACCTGCGAAAAATCGGGGTTCACTGTCAGATCAAGATTTAAAGATGATGTGAGGCCAATTTTGGCATCACCGCCAAAATCCTTTCGCCAGTCGGTTTTGGTTTTAGCAGTATAGTCTTTTGATATTCCTCCAAGCGCGTATGGAATAATGGAGATATTAGTACCGGCATCCGGCGGCAATTCGTCCCAAACCAATGAACCTGTGTATGCCAGCGATGCAGTTGGGAACTGCCTTGGCACCGGCGCCCAGCTTGATTTTTCGGTGGTTTTTAAATCATTGCGGCTAAAGTTGATACCCCACAAACCTACACCTTTTTTATAGCGAATGCTTTTAAACGGAATAGCGGCTTCAAATACCCACCTATCAGGATAGTTCTTCACCACCGATGTCCATTTGTTATCCCAGCTCAGGTCAACTTTGCCACCTTCGTACATGGTGCCATCCCACTGGGCTCCGGCGGCATTTGCCCCAAAACTAAAACCATCGGTACGGGCATCAAATGGATCAATAAAAACCAGGAAGTTATCGTTTTTCTGAAAATTAAAATCACGTTTAAGCGACTCAACCATGTATTCGCCTGTGTCGGCAGTATAACAAACTGCTATAAGGTAAAGATTATTGTTATCAAAGGTCATCCTTACCTCGGTATGCACTTTGGCAAGGCTGGTATCCATAGGCGTCACCATGAAAAAATTATTGGCAGAATCTGCCTTGAGCCAGGCATCATCCATAACACCGTCAATAGTAATGGGCGATGCAGCCCTGCGAATGTGGTATTGATACCCCGCATTCTTTTTTTGAGCTGATGAAGAAAAACACAAAAAGCATAAACCCGGCAGCAATAAAATTTTTAATAGTAAAGCCGGTTTTATGCCCTTCAATTTTTAATAGTTTAAATTAGTGAGAAGTTTAAACATGCCTCAGCCCGCATTTTATTGCAGGCTGAGACATGTTTTTGTTCCGAAAGATAATAATTACATATTAATCACTAAAGCTTTACCTGCATATTTAATTATTTTATCAGCTTTGGCTGTTAGTTCAACATCCGATCCGTGCGATCCTTTCACCATTACGATATTGAAAGTGCGATTTTTAAGCATGCCCGGGAAATGACCTTTTGTATCAGAGATCGTCAGTTTACGGGTTTTATCATTCCAATTGAAGGTAAAGGTTGCAAACTGGCCTTTTTCGTAATTGTAATTATCGTTCTCATCTTCATAAAACCTGAATGTACCATCGGCACCAGGATATATTCTCAATTCAATATTGTCAGCCGGTTTCTCCGTAGCATATTCCATATGCGGTCCCATCGGGATTATAGAACCTGCTTTTACGTATAAAGGTAAAATCTCGATAGGTGCAGCAGCGCTAATGGTTTGGCCCCCATCCAATACTTCACCATTCCAGAAGTTATACCATTTGGTACCTGCTGGCAGGTAAACCTGACGGGCCTTGGCTTTTTTGTCGGCATCAGCAGAAGTGTATAATTGCTCGGTAACAGGGTTAACCATAAATGCCGGACCAAACATGTACTGATCTGGTATACTGTAAACCTTATTGTCGTTCCTGAAATCGAATGGTAAGACACGCATCATGGTATAGTTTTCGGTAGTTGAACGACCAGCCAATGAGTAAATGTAAGGGAGTAAACGGTAACGCAGCTTATCAAAATTTAACAGTATGGCTTTGGTATTGTCATCCCAGTTTGAGCTAAACAATGCGCGCTCGCCTTTACCGTGGATACGGAAGATAGGACTAAATGCCCCAAACTGAAACCAACGGGTAAACAGTTCGCGCTTGTCGGGCTGCGACCAATCGGCAGCTTTCCAATGAAAATGGTAGCCACCGATATCTGATGTCCAGTAAGGCAAACCAGATGCGCAGGCATTTATGCCCTGTGGTACCTGGTTCTTGAAATCTTTAAAAGTACACTCAATATCACCCGACCATAAGGTTGATGCATTACGCTGTTCGCCGGCAAATGATTGCCTTACTAAAAAGAATGCGCGCTTGTTGGGGATATCCCTGCGCCAGCCTTCATAAACGCCTTTGGTATGCTGCAATGAATAAGTGTTAAAATAATCAATACCCTTACCAATGCTGAAATTGCTTTGGCGGCGGGCATCCTGTAGGGCACCATTATCCGGCTCGCACTGATCAATCCACCAGGCATCAAAACCATAGCGTTTAACCAGGCTGTCGCGCGCCTGTTGCCAGTAAAGTTCGCGGGCTTTGGGGTTATGGGCATCGTAATAAGTATCAAAAGTATGGGTAACTACGTTATCCCAGGTAATATCTGTTAAGCCACCCATTTTTTCTAAAGCATCATAATTTGGTGTGCCTTTGCCAAATACCGGCCATATCGAGATCATGGCATGAATGTTTGCCTTGTGCAATTCATCAACCATTTGTTCTGGGTGCGGATAACGTTCGGGTTTCATCACGTGCGAGCCAATTGGCAACGGATCCCAGTAATACCAATCCTGCACAATCACATCAACCGGGATATGATTGTTACGGTAATTATCTTTTACACCAATGATCTCTTTTTCGCTCAAATACCTATCCTGCGATTGGAAAAGCCCGAAAGCCCATTTACCAAACATTGGCGCACGGCCGGTTGCTATGCGATAAAGATCGATGATATGATCAAACGTTGGACCATAGAAAAAGAGGTAATCAACCTGTTTACCACTTTCAGATACGTATTTGAATTTAGTATTACTGGCTTCGGCACCATAAAAGTTAGATGCCGAATAATTATCCCAAAGTAAGCCATATCCCTTGGTTGATAACAATACCGGGATAGCGCCGGTAAGATACTTTATCAGCAACTCCTGGTTGCGGCCTTTATAATTGATGGATAAAGAATCAAGCGGATGACAGCCCAAACCATACAATGCCTCGTTTGATGGAGAGGTGAATTGTGTACTTACATTATAGGTGCTGATACCGGCGATGGTTGCCGGGGTTATGGTTTTATTCTCGCTATCCTCAGCAGTGATAACTTCACCTTTTAAATTGGTATAGGTGATGGCGTTGGTAGCCTTATCTACCTTTATTTTTAATTTTGCCGTTGAAATTACCACCTCGGTTTTGGTTTCGGTAACCTGGTAAACAGTTGGCGTTTTCCAACCATTAACCACTACCAATGACGGTTTGGTTTCAAAAGCATTAAAGATGGTATACTTTACTTCAATGATATCATCCCTACGTACAAGTACTTTCATCAGGCCTTTATCTAAGGAAAAAGTAACACCATCTGCACCTTTTTTAAAGGATTTAATGGTAGCATTTGCAGGTATTGTTGCCATACCTCCTGCAAGCAAAAAAATCAACGCAATCGATTGTTTTATTTTTGCATTTAAGGTGAATAATTTTTTAAACATATTGAACAGCAGTAAATTGGTTTATAAGTAAGTGTAAGATTGACACCCGTTTTGAAAACGTGAATATAGTTACTTTTTTTTAATGGAGAAAAATATTTCTGCGGAGCTATTACGGGAACAATAAACATCTTGTTATCCAAAGCGAATTATGCCTACAAATAAGCGTGCAAACGAATAAATAACCAAATCACTACGCATGGCAAAAAGAAAAGAACTTGGAGGTTATTGCTTTTGCAAACACCAGGTGGTCATACAACGCAGGTTTTGTACGTTGGTAGTTTTTATTGGTTCATAAAGCGTGGCATTTAATTCATGCGTGTAACGCAGCAGGATATCTTCATTTACCAGGAAACGTTCTGAACCATCGGGTAACAGGTAGCGGCTATTGCCTGTTGCAATCACTAATTCTTCTATACCAATGTCTGATGCCAGTCTGGCAAACAGGTACCCACCCGGCTTTAGCACCCGCCATAAAGAGCGCAACATGCTGTCAAAATGCAACTCATTTTTTGCAAAGTGCAATACAGCACTACATATCACCAGGTCAAAAAAACTATCAGAAAAAGGCATATCTTCTACTCCTGAAACGCTAAAATTATCTAAAGAATTTTCGGGCGATAATGACGCTGATAATTGTTTTATCGTCTCAATAGCCGCGGTACTTTGATCAACCCCATAAACCTCATATCCATTCTGCAGAAAATATACAAGGTTACGCCCGGCACCACACCCGGCATCGAGTATGATTTTGCTATTATCAAATCGGCCTTTTAATAGTTGATCGAACAGGTAAATATCAATATAGCCAAAAGTTTGCTGAAGGTTATTTTGCATAGGTGAAATTAATGCTTTTTAAGGACTCCCCGAATCTGTTGGTTGAAACCAATAACAATAACTTAACTTCAAATGGTTTTAACCTAAGGCATTCCACTTTTTACTAACTTTAGTTATGGCAACAGACATGTCTATCTTCATGCAGTTTCTTCGCAGCATCCTGTTGCCTCTACCGGGAGTTACCCAAAAAATGCACTTTGATGACCCTGCCTTTTATGTAAATAACAAGATTTTTGCCAATGTAAAATTAAAGAATGAACTGCTTGCTATTTACACCACCGAGCGTGAAAAATGGATGGCTCTCGATCCACATACCTTTTTTATTACCAATCATTACATTAATTATAAATACATGCTGGTAAGGCTCGAAACTGTATCGCCGGATGATCTTAAAACATTGTTAATTAGCGCTTACCTGGCCCGGGCCACCAAAAAGCTGGCGAACGAGTATGAGGCAATGAGAATAGATGAATAATTATTTGTTATAGCTAACTTGTTACCAAAACACCATATAGGTTTAAAAGTTAAAAAACATACTTTTGCTTTTCCAAACCGCTATATGACAAAATTCTACTTCCCCTTTTTTCTTGTACTCACTTTTGCCATGAATGCAAGTGCACAAACCCAAAAAAATATTCAAAAAGATAGTATTAAACATCTCAATACAGTAACTGTACATGGCTATTTGAGTGAGCAGCCTGTGCTAAGCGTACCCGCTTCGGTAAGTGTGCTGGGTGCGGCGCAACTAAAATTGCAGCCAGATAATTCCTTCGTTACCGCGTTAAACACAGTGCCCGGCATAAGAGCGGAGGAGCGTTCACCAGGCAGTTACCGTTTATCTATAAGAGGTAGTTTACTGCGGTCGCCTTTTGGAGTAAGGGATGTAAAGATCTATTTTGATGAGATCCCGCTTACAGATGCTGGCGGCAATTCTTATTTAAACGCCATTGATATTGGTAGTATAGGGAGTATCGAAATATTAAAAGGGCCGGATGGCAGTTTGTTTGGTGCTAACTCTGGCGGGGTAGTTTTATTAAGCCAGATAAACAGGTATAGCGATAGCAGCTATTTATCTGCTGGAATAAATAACGGCAGCTATGGCTTGTTTCATGAAAAAATCGCCTTGCAGCAACGCTCGGGCAATAACCTGTTTAACATCAACCAAAGTTTCCAAACCTACCATGGATATAGGCAAAACAGCGATATGCATCGTAATTATATACAGCTTGCAGATAAATGGAACTACAGCGGTAAAAATGAATTAACGTTTTTAGGTCTGTACTCTAACCTTGCCTACCAAACGCCCGGAGGTTTAAACCTGGCACAGTTTACAGCTAATCCCCGCCTTGCCCGGCAGCCCACTGCTACTTTGCCCGGAGCAATACAGCAACATATAGGTATAACAACAAAAATGTATTTAGGCGGCCTGGTTAACGAATACTATTTAACCGACCAGGTAAGGAATGTGCTATCGGTATTTGGCAGTCATGTTGATTTCGCCAATCCATTCATCACCAATTATGAGCAGCGCAACGAAAATACTTACGGCCTGCGCACTTATTTTGAGCTGAGTGGTTTACCACATAAGAACCTTAGCTGGAAGGCGAACCTGGGTATAGAGTGGCAACAAACCAATTCGCAGATAAGCAACTATGGCAACAACAAAGGTGTAAAGGATACAACCCAAACCAGCGATAATATCCATACCAATCAGCATTTTATCTTCGGCCGTTACTCGGCAGATATGTTTAAACGCCTGCACCTGGAGGCTGCGTTAAGCTTAAACTGGTACGGTTATGATTTTAAAAATATTTATCCGCTTAACCAAAGTAATTTTACCAACCGCAATTTTACACCGCAGCTGATGCCGCGACTGGCATTATCCTACCAGGTTACAAACAACTTTATCTGGCGGACATCAGTAAGCCGGGGATACTCCACACCAACTACCGCCGAAGTCAGACCAACGGACAATATTGTAAATACTGCATTACAAGCCCAAACCGGGTGGAACTATGAAACCGGTTTCCGCCTGCGCAATCACGATGAAACTTTACTATTAGATGCTTCGGTATTTTACTACCGTATTAACAACGCTATTTTACGCCGTTTAAATGCCAATGAAACCGAGCACTATATAAACGCGGGAGGCACTAATCAGCCTGGCTTTGAACTATCGTTTACCGATTGGCTTATTCGTCAGAATGATACCCATTTTATACGTGGCCTGCAGTTCAATGAAGCGTATACCTACAGTAGATTCACTTTCAGAGATTACACTGTTACTTCTGCTACCTATTCAGGTAATCAATTAACGGGAGTACCCAAACATGTTTTCGTATCAAGCCTGCAACTTAAGTTCCCTGCTGATCTTTCTTTGTTTGCACAGCATAATTATACCTCCAAAATACCACTCAATGATGCCAATACAGTTTATGCCAAACACTATAACCTGCTACAGGCAAGGGTAAGCTGGCAACCGCTTATAGGCCATAAAACCCGTTTAGAGATTTTTGTCGCTGCCGATAACATCCTGAATGAAAAGTACAGCCTGGGTAACGATTTGAATGCTGTGGGTAACAGGTATTATAATGCTTCGCCGTTGAGGAATTATTCGGTTGGGATGAATGTGCGACTGTGACCGCTGATCCTGTCTGAACCGGAACTGTTGAGTTAAAGAATGCTCAGGATTTTACCTAAATTGTTTGTCATTTTTCTGAAATTTGAAATCTGAAATCTAAATAATTCCCATCCGGTTTGAGTCCAGTTTGATAAGGACGAACAGCAGGATTGTAAAGCTGAGTAATGAAGATCCACCGTAGCTAATGAACGGTAGCGGGATACCGATAACAGGCACAATGCCAATGGTCATGCCGATGTTGATTACCACGTGGAAGAATAGCACCGATGCTACACCATAACCATAGATGCGCGAAAATGGCGATCGCTGTCGTTCTGCAATATAAATAACCCGGAGGATCAAAAACAGGAATAGCCCCATAACTACTAATGAGCCTGCAAAGCCCCACTCCTCGCCTATGGTACAAAAAATAAAGTCGGTACTTTGTTCAGGAACAAAGGAATATTTGGTTTGTGTACCCTGCAGGTAACCCTTACCCCACATTTTGCCCGAGCCAATGGCTATTTTTGATTGGTTTACATTGTAACCCTTACCGCGTAAATCGGTTGTGATGCCCAACAGAATGTTAATCCGCTCGGTTTGGTGAGGCTTCAAAACATGGCTGTAAATAAATTTTACGCTAAAAATAAACGATATTGAAATAGCCAAACCGATAAGCATGGTGGTAATGAGCTTGCGGTTACGTTTAAATAAAAATATAACCAGGGCTGTAAATGCCACCAACCCAATAATTATACTTAGTGGATTAAACAAAAGCGCCACCACAAAAAGTGTTATTAAAAGACCCGAGACAACCAGGTAATAAGGTGATAAACCCTCGCGATACAACACAAAAATAAGTGAACAAAAAACGAGTGTCGACCCGGTATCAGGCTGTAGCATAATAAGCACCATCGGAAAACCTATGATAGCTGCAGCTGCCATAAATGCTTTTGGCTCAGCAACGCGTATATTAGGCCCGCTCAAATAACGGGCTAAAAGTAAACAGGTGGCAAATTTGGCAAACTCCGAGGGCTGCAGCCTGAAACCACCGCCCATATTGATCCAGGCCTGGTTACCGCCAACATTTCTGCCAATTACAAGTACCACGATGAGCAACAGCACAGTTATCGCATAAAAAGCAGGAGAAAGCGCGCTAAAAAACCTGCTTTCCAATAGCAGAATAACCATTCCTACAATCACAGCCACAATTATGTATATAAATTGCTTACCATAATTGGTAGCTCCATCTATAAAACTGGGGTGCCTTTCATCAAATACGGCCGCGTGAATGTTGAACCAGCCAATAGTACACAGCACGAGGTACAGGAACACCGTTACCCAATCAACATTAAAAAAGAAACTGCGCTGATTATTACTACTCATACTACTTACCCGTTCCCCGGTTTGCTAAAAGATTAACCCAGCTACCCGCCTTTTTATTGTTTGCTGTTTTTAACCTGGCAGCTTTTTTTACAGAATCAGCCTTAAACTTTTTGATTGAATCGGCTTTTGCGGCCCGGATACTATCGCGCATCCGCTCTTTTTTAAGGTCGAGCGCATAAAGGGTAAGATCGGGCAGACGATCGGCGTTTGCAAAATAGTCCACCGTAATTCCCGATTCACGGGGAGTAATCTTTCCTTTTAAGTATTTTTCAACTATAAAGCTGGCAATAGGCGCGGCCCAATGCGCACCTTCTCCCGAGTTCTCAACTACCACCGCTATCGCAATTTTAGGGTTGTCTCGTGGGGCAAAGGCAACAAACACCGAATTAGCTTCGCCGCGCGGGTTTTGGGCTGTGCCGGTTTTTCCGCACATAATAATGCCCGGGATCTTTGATCTCCTGGCAGTACCATCCTCAACCACGGCCTGCATCCCGTTAATCACGGGGTCAAAATATTGCGAATCTATGCCAACGTAATTTCTTTTAGTATACTCTGCTTTAATTACGTTTTCTGTTCCGATAGCTTTAATTAAATGCGGTTTATAAAAAAAACCCTGGTTAGCTATAGTACATTCAATGTTGGCCATCTGCAATGGCGTTGCTAACAGCTCACCCTGGCCAATGGCAAGCGAAATAATTGTGCTTGAGCGCCATCCGCCTTTTTTATAAATATTATCGTAATGCAAAGGAGTCGGTACATTGCCCCTGCCTTCGGCCGGCATGTCCAGATCAAGTCTTACGCCCAATCCAAATTTATTTACATTGGCACGCCAGTTAGCAAATGTCGTTTCGGTCCGTTTTGCCCCATACCTGTCGATGATCCTTTGAAAAACCATCGAAAAATAACCATTACAAGATTCGGCTACGGCCCTGCTTAAATTAACCGAACCGTGGGCTTCACCGTTATTACACGGCACCAGGCGATTACCGGCCCGGTAATGCCCGGTACAATAATAAGTATCCTGTGGCGTGATGATGCCCTCCTGCAAGCCGATGAGTGCGCTTAGTGGTTTAAATGACGAACCCGGTGGATATTGCGCCTGTATGGGCCTTATGAAAAATGGCTTATAGGGGTTATTATACATTTTGGCCGCGTTATTGCCACGCTCGCGCCCTACCATCAAATTTGGGTCATACGTTGGGCTACTTACGTAACATAGTATCTCGCCGCTCGACGGCTCAATGGCTACTATACTGCCCAGCTTATTTTTCATAAGCTTTTCGCCTAACTTTTGCAGATCGATGTCAAGCGACGAAGTGAGCCGCTCGCCGGTACGCGCAACGGTATCAAATGCACCATTGGCAAACGATCCTTTTTTTATTCCGCGCGAATCAACCATTATATTTTGAACACCGCGTTGCCCGCGTAATACATTCTCATAAGCTTTTTCAACGCCTGTAATACCAATGTAATCACCAAGTCGGTAATACCCGTTTGAGCGACTAATATCCCTGTCATGTACCTCGCCTATATAACCTAAAAACTGCGCAGCCACCGAGTCAGGGTAAGCACGTACAGTACGGCGCTGTATATAAAAGCCAACAAAATCTCCCATTTTTTCCTGCAAGGAGGCAAACAGTGTAGCCGGTACCTGCTTTTCAAATGGCGAATCTTTACTGGGAGAGTATTTTACGGCTTTAGTCCAGCGTTTATCAAAACCGGCCTTATCAATGCCAATCATTCTGCAAAACTCAAGGGTATCAAAAGGTTTTACATCCTTTGGGTTAACCATGATATCGTAGATCGGCTCGTTTTGAACCAGTATTTTGCCATTCCTGTCCAATATCGGTCCCCGGGCGGGGTATATAATAGCACTGCGGATAACATTTTTGGTGGCATACAGTGCGTATCGTTCATCAACTATCTGGATATAGTAAAGCCTTGCCAGCAGGGTAAAAATTATAGTAATAAAAATACCGGTTACAACGTAGCGACGCTCAAAAAATTTATTCATTTACGTTCTTTCCTTTTGAAAAATAGCAGTCCCGAAATCAGTATCAAAAATACCGTAAATATTGAACTCAAAACAACACGGCTTAGTGTGTATTGCATTTCAGAAATCCTAAATACTTCAAGGTTTAGCAGGAAAAAATGATGAGAGAAAGTGAGTATTACTATATAGGCAAAAAACCACCTGATACCCATAATGCTTAAGGTTGGTTCGGGCTCATTATCAAAGCCGTCTTTTTGCACAGTTATATTTATAAATAGTATGCGTACCAGGGCAAGCACCGCACATGCTGCCGCGTGCAGCCCGGGTGTGTCATAAAATGCATCTACAGTAAGCCCTAATATAAACGCCAACGCAAACAGTAATACATTTGGTATCTCAAACGGCAGCAGCAAAATAAACATTATATAGAAATAAGGCGTAGACAGGTTGTAAAAGGTGATGTTTTTGAGCAGGAATACCTGCATAAAAACCAAAACCAAAAAGCGGATGGCATTAATGATAATAATACGGCCCATTATTTATTTTGTACGGCCTCCAATCCCGCCTGTTCCTGTGCAAATTTGTTAACGACCACGTATACGTATTGCAATTTTGTAAAATCAACTGATAAGTTAACCTCCACATTAAGCAGTAAACCGCCTTCCTTTGCATGTAAATTAGTTATTTTACCAAACGGTATGCCCGTAGGGAAAAGCGAATAACCCGATGCTACCACTTGTTCACCCAATTTTGGCTTTGCTTCGTTTTGCAGGCTCAGCACCCCTTTATGCGGATCGAGGTTACTTACCCAGGTAAATGAGCCAACAGCTTTATCATCTGCCAGCATTGCACTAAACTGACTTTTTGAATGCAGCAACGATTTAACAATGGCGAAATGATCTGTAACATCGGCTACCATCCCTACAACACCGGCACCGCTAATTATCCCCATATCTTTTGCTACCCCATCCTTGCGGCCCCTGTTTATGGTGATGTAATTATTGGATTGATTGGTGGAATTATTGATAACCCTGGCCACTATGTAGGTATATTGTTGTTTATAAACAGTATCTGTTACCTTATGCTTCTCAACAGTATCAACATAAAATGAACTCTTGAGTATTCCCCGCAACCTGGCATTTTCACCTGCCAGGCTGTCGTTTTGTTCTTTTAGCGATAAATATCCTTTAAACTGGCTTACCTGTGCATATAAACTACCGGTAACCTGGTTTTGCGAATTAATGAAAGTAGCTTTTTGAAAAGAGTTGTATTTGATATAAATAAGCAACGCGCTTACTTCAAAAATCAGGAATAAAAAAAACGCGTTATACTTAGTGATAAATATCAAGAGGTTACGCATTGTGGGATAGATTTGAGATATGAGATATGAGATATGAGATTAAAAACACTGTAAGTCAATGTCTCAAATCTCATATCTAAAATCTCGTATCTAATTTACTGCATTAAAAATTTAAAATTACCTATATTTTTCAGGGCGGTTCCGGTTCCGCGTACTACGGCACGCAACGGATCTTCGGCTACGTGAACCGGCAGTTTTGTTTTAGCTGCCACACGTTTATCCAAGCCACGCAATAGGGCACCACCTCCCGTTAAATAAATACCAGTTTGGTAAATATCCGCCGAAAGTTCGGGCGGGGTAATTTCCAACGCTTTTAATATTGCTTCCTCAATCTTCGAGATCGATTTATCCAGGCAATGTGCAATTTCGGTATATGATACCATGATCTGTTTTGGCACACCGGTCATCAAATCGCGACCCTGTACGGCAAAATCAGCCGGGGGATCTGCCAATTCAGGCAATGCAGCGCCAACTTCTATCTTAATTTTTTCTGCAGTACGATCGCCAATCATAATGTTGTGCTGCCTGCGGATATACTGAACAATATCAGAGTCAAAGTTATCTCCCGCAACGCGGATAGACTGATCACAAACAATACCCGATAAAGCAATAACCGCAATCTCGGTAGTACCGCCGCCAATATCAATGATCATGTTACCCATAGGCTCTTCCACATCAATACCAATACCCACGGCTGCAGCCATTGGTTCATGTATCAGGTAAACCTCCTTGGCACCGGCTATTTCGGCCGAGTCGCGCACTGCACGTTTCTCTACCTCGGTTATACCCGATGGAATACAGATAACCATACGTAACGAGGGGAAGAACCAGCCTTTACCCTGGTTAATCATTTTGATCATACCGCGTATCATATGTTCAGCGGCGTTAAAGTCGGCAATTACACCATCTTTAAGCGGACGAACAGTACGGATATTATCATGTGTTTTACCCTCCATTTGCATGGCCTGCCGGCCAATGGCGATAACCTTATTTGTAGTCCTGTCGAATGCCACTATAGATGGTTCATCAACAACAACTTTATCATTATGTATAATGAGGGTATTTGCAGTACCCAGATCGATAGCAATTTCTTGTGTAAAAAAGTTAAATAAACCCATCTAATGTTTCCCTTGAAATAATCTGCAAAGTTAAATAATAAACTACACGAATTTCACGAATGATTGTCCTGTCGGCGAATTTTCACGAATTAATGCAGGTTGGTAATAATAACTCCAATTTTCCTCTTATCGTATTTTTACTACCTCTATTCTTGCTTTTTTTTGCTATGCAATCCGCGTAAATCTGCAGTTGTGAAAATACGCTTTAATTAATGTAATTCGTGTAATTTAATTAGTGAATATTCTGTCTTACCGGCAATATTCGTAACTATTTTATTCGCGAAGCCCACCAGCAATTCAAATCATGAAATTCGAAATAATTCGTGCGATTCGTGTTTGTTAAATTCCACTCAATTCGTGTTTATCAAATTAGTGTTTAAAATGACGTACCCCGGTAGTAACCATCGAGATGTTTTTTTCGTCGCACATGGCTACAGACAGCTTGTCGTTTATTGATCCACCTGGTTGTAATACCGCTGTAATACCAGCCTCGGCAGCCAGCTCCACACAATCAGGGAAGGGGAAAAAAGCGTCAGATGCCATCACTGCGCCATTCAGATCGAAACCAAAGCTGTGGGCTTTAATCACTGCCTGCCTTAATGAATCAACCCTTGACGTTTGACCAACACCGCTCGACATCAGCTGGTTGTTTTTAGCAAATACAATCGTGTTTGATTTGGTATGCTTTACCACTTTATTGGCAAAATACAAATCTTTCATTTCCTGCTCGGTTGGTTTGCGGTTAGTAACCGGGGTCATTTGTGCCGGTCCTTCAACAACCGCGTCTTTATCCTGCTCAATAACACCGTTCAGCAAGGTTTTAAATTGCTTAACTGGTAATTCTACTGGCTGACGAACTAAAATAATACGGTTCTTTTTAGCCTGTAGTATTTGAACCGCCTCGTCTGTGTAGGCAGGAGCAATCAGTACTTCGTAAAATATCTTGTCAATCTCGGTAGCGGTAGCAGCGTCTATTTCATCGTTAGCTATGATTACGCCACCAAAAGCAGAAACCGGGTCACAGGCCAAAGCATCTATCCATGCCTCTTTAATAAAGGAGCGGGAGGCAATGCCACAGGCATTGGTATGTTTTAATATGGCGATAGTTGGCTCGCCGGTAAACTCATCAATTAAAGCAACAGCAGCATCAACATCTACCAGGTTGTTGTATGAAAGCTCTTTACCATTCAGCTTGTTGAACATGGCATCCAGGTTACCATAAAAAGTACCTTTCTGGTGCGGATTTTCGCCGTAACGTAAGGTTTGGCTGGTTAGGATGCTTTGTTTAAATACCGGCAGCGGCTCTTCCTGGTTAAAATACTGAAAAATGTGGGTATCGTAGTTTGAGGTAATATTGAATGCCTTTTGCGCGAATGATTTGCGCTGATCGATAGTGGTAACACCATCCTGTGTTTTCAGGATTTCTTCCAGTATGCCGTAGTCGTCTTTTGAAGCAACGATGGTTACATCTTTGAAATTTTTTGCACCCGCGCGGATCAGCGAAATACCGCCGATATCGATCTTTTCGATCACATCTTCGGCGCCTGCGCCTGATTGTACGGTTTCTTCAAACGGATAAAGATCTACAATAACCAAATCCAGTTCAGGGATTTCGTATTCGGCCAGTTGTTTCTCATCGCTATCAAAACTTCTGCGGGCCAAAATACCACCAAACACCTTAGGGTGCAGGGTTTTAACACGGCCACCTAATATAGATGGATACGATGTAAGGTCTTCAACAGGGATTACATTTACCCCTAAATTGCGGATAAAAGTTTCGGTACCACCAGTTGAATATATATTAACACCAAGGCGATTTAACTCGAGAATTATTGGCTCTAAGTTGTCTTTATAGTAAACAGAAATTAAAGCGTTTTTTATTTGAACAGACTGGCTCATTTACAGTGATTTTTTGAGCCGCAAAGGTAGTGATATTTTTCATTAGTCGGGAAGTCGGAAAAGACCGAAAGTCAGAAAAGATTGAAAGTTTTTTTCTTATTATTTCTCTGAGCAATCTTTTGATATTCACCATGTAACTACAATTATCTTTTCGAACACAAATAACAGAAATTTGAAGAATTCCTCCTGAACTCATGAACATCTCAAACTTACCAACTTCCGGACTTTCCAACGTTCCGACTTTCGGACTTTTCACAATAATTAACTAACTTCACCGCCCGAAATAGTACATAAATGAAATTATTAGAAGGAAAAACCGCACTTATCACCGGTGCATCAAAAGGAATAGGGCGTAAAATAGCCGAAAAGTTTGCCGAGCACGGCGCTAATGTAGCTTTTACGTATTTATCATCTGTAGAAAAAGGCCAGGTCCTTGAACAGGAACTGCAGAGTTTTGGCACGCAGGTAAAAGGCTATCGCTCTGATGCTTCTAAATTTGATGAAGCCGAAAAACTGATCTCCGATATTATAGCCGATTTTGGCACCTTACATATAGTAGTTAACAACGCTGGTATAACCAAAGATGGTTTACTAATGCGCATGACCGAAGAAGCATGGGACGAGGTTTTAAATGTGAACCTTAAATCTATCTTCAATGTTACCAAAGCAGCTTCCA
Organism: Mucilaginibacter sp. P5_A6; assembly: GCF_056400585.1. Taxonomy (NCBI): domain Bacteria; kingdom Pseudomonadati; phylum Bacteroidota; class Sphingobacteriia; order Sphingobacteriales; family Sphingobacteriaceae; genus Mucilaginibacter; species Mucilaginibacter sp. P5_A6. The sequence goes on from NZ_JBFUKZ010000003.1 coordinate 119,026, forward strand.
AGATCATGATGAAGAATCGCAATGGCGTGTTCATCAACATAAGCTCGGTTGTGGGTGTACAAGGTAATGCGGGGCAGGCTAACTATGCAGCTTCAAAAGCGGGCATCATCGGTTTCTCCAAATCAATGGCTAAAGAATTAGGCTCACGTAACATACGTACCAACGTAGTTGCGCCGGGCTTCATTAAAACCGAAATGACCGAAATACTTGACCCTAAAGTGGTTGAAGGCTGGGCAGCGGCTATCCCGCTTAAACGCGGCGGCGAAACCGAAGATGTGGCCAATGCCTGTGTTTTCCTGGCATCAGATATGGCAACCTACATCACCGGGCAGGTAATTCCTGTTGATGGCGGAATGCTTTAGTTTTAATTCAAAAGGAAAAAGTCAAAAACAAACGGCGGCCATCCTTTTTTCAGAATGCTACAGGACAAGTAACCCGCATGTGGTATGCTGAAGCAAGTTCAGCACTACTTATAGTTAACCAAAGAAGGCAAGCTTTCGCTTGCCTTCTTTGGTTAACAGCTATTACCTTAAAACTAATTCCGCTCATTTCACAATAATTTCGCATTTTGCAAGTGAACGTAAAACGGATAGCGTGTTACGTAAACTTATATGCAGTTTTCACTTACATGGGGTTCGGTTTCGGGATGGTGGGTACCCGCCTGTTTGGTACTGGGATTATTATACGCCTGGCTGTTGTACCGGCAACCTGTTAACCTGGGTAAATATTTCAGGTATGGGCTTTCGGTTATCCGGGCGTTGGTGATATTTTTTATCGCGATGCTCCTGGTATCTCCATTAGCGAAAACCATAAAGTACAATCCGCAGAAACCACTGGTGTTAATTGCACAGGATAATTCCGCATCTATCAACACGTTTAAAGCTCCTGGCTTTAATGCTGATAAACTGGTTATCGATCTGGCTAAATTGAAGCAGGAGCTTGGCGATAAATATGATGTGCAGGAGTTTAACTTTGATAAAGACTTATACAATGGCTTCTCCAATAAATTCAATGGCAGGCAAACCGATATAGCCAATGCCCTGCGCCAGCTGAACAACAAATTTGTAAATCAAAATATCGGTGCTTTAGTTTTGGCTACCGATGGCTTATACAACCAGGGTAATGATCCTCAATACGAAGCCAAAAACATAAAAACCAGCATTTATACCATTGCCCTTGGCGATACCGTTGCTAAACGCGACCTGCTGATAGGCAACGTAAACTATAACAAAACCGCTTTTTTAGGTAATAATTTTGAGGTGGAGGTTTTGGCTGCTGCTTATCAAAGTAAAGGCGAAAACATGCATTTAACCGTTACCGAAAATGGCAAACAGGTTTTCGATCAAACCACCCCGGTAACAGGCACTGATTTAAAAAAGCTTGTTCCCATTAAATTAATGGCGGATAAAAAGGGATTAAGAAAATTTACCATCAGTATAACGCCTGTTAAAAATGAGTTATCCACCCAAAACAATACGGAAGTTATTTATGTAGATGTGTTGGACGCACGCCAAAAGGTGCTGATGCTGTACCAAAGCGCACACCCGGATATTACGGTAATTAAACAGGCTATTGAAACCAACAGGAATTTTGAGGTAAAAACTTCGCTGTTGGCAGATATCGCTGGGATTAAATTGGCCGATTATAGCCTGATAGTACTTTACCAGGTTAATGCAGGTAGTTTTGCACCCTTAAAAAGTTTCATCGCCGGTAGCAAAACACCGATTTGGTATGTTATAGGTTCGCAAAGCGACCTGCAGACTTTTAATGCCGAACAAAGCGTGGTAAAAATAAGCGCGGGCCGAAGCGAGACCCAGGAAGTTTATGCCCTGCCCGAAGCTGGCTTTTCGGCCTTTACCCTATCCGATTCATCACGAAAAAAGATCAGCACTTTGCCACCCTTGCTGGCACCTTTTGGCAGCTATGGAACATCCGCAGGAACTACCATTTTATTACGGCAAAAGATTGGTGCTATAGCTACCACCTATCCCCTGCTTGCTTTTGGCGATGAGGCCGGTCGCCGCACAGCCGTATTAGCCGGTGAGGGTATCTGGCGCTGGCAATTAGCCGAGTTTCAGAATTACGGCAACCGCAATGCAACCGATGAACTATTGAGCCAAACCGTACAATATTTAACGGCAAACGCCAACCGCCAGCGCTTCCGCGTATACCCGGCCCGTAATGTATTTGATGAAGGTGAAAATGTGATCCTGAACGCCGAGCTATATAACGATGCCCTCGAACTCATTAATACACCAGATGTTAAGATCGACCTGAAAAGCGTCGCAGGTAAAAATTACAGCTTCCTTTTCAGTCGCTCAGGGCAAAGCTACCAGTTGGATGCAGGGACATTACCCGTTGGCGAGTACGCCTACAATGCTTCCACCCAAAACGGCAAAAGCCTGTTTAAAGCTGCCGGGCAGTTAACCGTTAAAGCCCTTAACCTGGAAACCCGCCAAAGCGCAGCCAATCACCAGTTGCTAAACTCACTTGCTAAACAAAGCGGCGGCCAAATGTTGCAGCCAGGCCAGATTAGCCAACTTGCCGATATGATCCGCAAAAATGACAACATCAAAACCGTGGTATATGAAGACAAGCATTACAGCGATATTATTGATGTAAAATGGCTGTTTGTACTGATACTCCTGCTATTGAGTGGCGAATGGTTTTTAAGGAAACGGGAAGGAGAGGTTTAAGCTTAAAGAATCAAGAAGTTTAACAGTGCTAAGTAGTAAAGAGGCAGCAATTCAAAAGCAATGGCCCCGTGCGATTCCCTCCCAACGGGAGGGTGCAGGGAGGGGTTTATTAAAGCGACATAAATAGTACTATCATGACTAAAAAGATCATTCCATACAACCCAACTTTAAAGGCCTTAGCTCGCAAGCTCCGCAAAAACATGACTGATGGTGAACTATTATTATGGAATGAATTAAAAAACGATAAACTATTAGGGTTCGATTTTGATCGTCAACGCTTTATTGATAATTATATAGTTGATTTTTACTGTAAGGATCTAACGCTGGCTATTGAAATTGATGGCATGTCGCATAATAATGAAGAGGCATTTATCAAAGATGAAATAAGACAGCAAAAATTAGAAAGCTTTGGAATCCAATTTTTACGTTTTACAGAATCCGAAATGAAAAGCGACATGCTTAATGTGTTAAGAACTCTTGAGTGTAAAGTAATTGAAATTATCAGGGATAATTCCGCTATTAAATTACCGAAGGATTTTGACCTGGATTTATTAAAACAATAACATTTGCTTTAATGTTGCAGAAACCCCTCCCTGCACCCTCCCGTTGGGAGGGAATCGCACAGGCCTGGCTTATACTAAAAAAGCGATAGACCTAAACCCATCGCTTTTAAATATGTTATATCTTGATTCTATCTTCCTAACTCTACTTCTCCGTTTTCTCCGGCACTACCAGGTAAACGTCCTCATTCTCTTTTTTCATGAGGTATTTTTCGCGGGCGAATTTTTCCAGTTGCTGGGGGTTTGAGCTGAGTTCATTAAGCTCCTTGGTTACCTGGTCAGTTTGGGCTTTATAAAAATCACGTTCCTGGGTTAGCTTGCTTACCTGGCGGCGATATTCGTACTGCGAGAACAGGTCGTTTTTATCAAAAAATATCATCCACACTAAAAAAGCCAGTGTAACCAAAAAGAATTTGTTCTTAAAAAGGTCAATTAAGCGTTTCATCGATACGAGCCCTGTGAATTTCATTTAAAGCTATTTATTTTTTTTGAGCGAAACAAGTTTTTTTTGGTTCACTGGTTCATCAGTTTACTGGTGAAAAGTTTAAGATAAGCAAAGCAGTTAACCAATTGCAAAGACCAATGAACCATTGAACTAACCAATGAACTACCTTCTGCCCGAAGAACGACTTGCTCCACTCATGCCACTACTGCCGCCCGAGCGGCTATTGCCGCTGCGCTGGCCGCCGCCACCACCTGATGGTCTGCGACCACTGCCGCCCCTGCCATTGTCGCGCTTAAAACTACCCGATCCTTTTTTTGAATCACCGGCCATCAGCCTTGCAGTCATAGCCGCCGGACTCATTGGGTACGGGTGCCCTTCTTCAACAGGAATTTCTTTAGCTATCAGTTTATGGATATCTCTTAAAAACAGAATCTCTTCCTCATCGCAAAAAGAAAGCGCTATACCATCCGCACCGGCACGGCCTGTACGGCCAATACGGTGTACATAGGTTTCGGGGATATTTGGCAACTCGTAGTTTATTACGTGGGTAAGCTCATCAATATCAATACCGCGTGCGGCAATATCGGTAGCTATCAGCACACGTGTAGTACGGCTTTTAAAGTTGCTTAATGCCCGCTGGCGTGCGTTTTGTGATTTGTTACCATGAATAGCTTCGGCAGTTATACCAACGCGTACCAGGTCTTTCACCACTTTATCGGCACCGTGTTTTGTACGGGTAAACACAAGGGCTGTTTTAATTTCTTTATCTTTTAATATGTGGATGAGCAATGATTTTTTATCATTCTTCTCTACATAATATAATGATTGCTGTATGGTATCGGCAGTTGACGATACCGGTGTAACTTCTATCCTTTCTGGATTCGTTAATATAGTATCAGCCAGATGCTGAATTTCCTTAGGCATAGTAGCTGAGAAAAACAGTGTTTGTCTTTTTGCGGGAACTTTGGCGATGATCTTTTTTACATCGTTTACAAAGCCCATATCCAGCATACGGTCGGCCTCATCCAGTATCAGCATTTTAACATGCTCCAGGTGTACAAAGCGCTGGTTCATCAGGTCCAACAAACGACCAGGAGTTGCTATCAAAATATCAACACCACGACGTAAAGCGTCAACCTGCGGATTTTGCGATACCCCACCAAAGATCACCAGGTTTTTTAAACCGGTATTTTTACCATAAGCCGTAAAGCTTTCGGCAATTTGTATGGCCAGCTCACGGGTTGGTGTTAAAACCAAAGCCTTTATGGTTTTCTGCTCTTTATGAGCCATCCTGTCCTGGTACAACAACTGTAAAGTGGGTAATGCAAAAGCAGCGGTTTTACCTGTACCTGTTTGCGCACAACCTAACAGGTCGCGGTGATTTAGTACAATAGGGATGGCTTGCGCCTGAATAGGAGTTGGGGTTGTATATCCCTCAGTTTTTAAGGCCTTGAGGATAGGCTCAATTAATTTTAAATTTTCGAATGACATGATTCTTGTAAATGTGCAGATTTGCAAATTTATGATGTGCAGATGTGCTTGTAATATTATAAATTGATAATGTCCTCATGTTTTAACAAGGCATTAAATTTCTGCAAAGATACAGTTTTAATATCAGATAGTATCAAATGTGCAAATATGCAGATTTTGAGATAGGGGTTCTGATATGCAGATTTGAGATTACAAGTGTGTAATGGAGTATAATTATACTGTAACCGGCTTATCATTGGCAGCTTGCTTTTTTTCTTCCCGCTCACGCAGAAAAGCGTTTAACAGCAACATACCTACACCTACCATAATAGCCACATCAGCTACATTGAACACGCCGGTTTCAAAAATGCCAAAATTCATGTGCACAAAATCGGTTACACTGCCGTAAACGGCTCTATCATACAGGTTGCCTATGCCACCGGCCAAAATTGTTATAATACCTGCCTGGTTAAGCAGGTTAAGATTGGGTTTTAATAAAACATATAGTAACCCCCAAATAAGCGCCGCTCCCGGTAAAAGCGTAAGAATAATAAAACGCCATGGATTTTGCAGCGAATTGCCCAGGCTTAAAAAAGCACCGGTATTTTCAACCCGGGTAATGGTTAAAAAATCTTTTACAACGGTTATGATGATGGAAAAATGGATATGATCCCTTACATATATCTTGGTAACTCTGTCAAAAGCAATAATCAAAGCTAAAAGCAACAATAAGCCCAATCCACGCAAAATCCTTTTCTTGTCCATCAAAATTTTATTACCGGTATTTGTTTATAACGTAACAGGAGTTACTTAATTATCAACCAAAGATATCAGGCTGACAACAGGTTTATATAAAAAAAGAGCCACCTGCTGTTATGCAGATGGCTCTTTAATATGTTTAAATTATTTTTTGTAAAATTTAAAATCCTTACCAATGAATTTTGCATTGCTGCCTAATTCTTCTTCAATACGAAGCAATTGGTTGTATTTAGCTATCCTGTCTGAACGTGAAGCCGAACCGGTTTTGATCTGACCGCAATTTAATGCTACGGCTAAATCAGCTATGGTTGCATCTTCAGTTTCGCCCGAACGGTGGCTCATTACAGATGTATAGCCATTGGTTTGCGCTAAGGTTACCGCGTTTATAGTTTCGGTTAACGAACCAATTTGGTTTACTTTTACCAGGATGGAGTTAGCAGTATCCTCGTTAATACCACGTTGTAAACGTTTGGTGTTGGTAACAAATAAATCATCACCTACCAGCTGCACGGTTTTGCCCAGTTTTTCGGTTAACAATTTCCAGCCGTCCCAATCATCCTCGGCCATACCGTCTTCAATCGAAATAACAGGATATTTGGCAACAAGCTCTGCAAGATATTCAACCTGCTCGGCACTGGTGCGGATAGCACCTTTTTCGCCTTCAAACTTGGTATAATCGTATTTGCCGTCTTTGTAAAATTCAGATGCAGCACAGTCAAAAGCGATGAAAATATCTTCGCCTGGTTTGTAACCGGCTTTAGTGATAGCTTTCAAAATGGTTTCAACACCATCTTCGGTACCTTCAAAGGTGGGTGCAAAACCGCCTTCGTCGCCAACTGCGGTTGATAAACCACGGTCGTGCAGAATTTTTTTCAGGTTGTGGAATACTTCGGTACCCCAACGTAACGCCTCAGAAAATGATGGCGCGCCAACCGGCATAATCATAAATTCCTGGAAAGCAATAGGAGCATCAGAGTGAGAACCACCGTTAACGATATTCATCATCGGGATAGGCAGGGTATTGGCATTTACACCACCAATGTAGCGGTATAAAGGCTGGCGGCTTTCTTGTGCTGCAGCTTTAGCAACCGCTAAAGAAACGCCTAAAATAGCGTTAGCGCCAATTTTGCCTTTGTTTTCGGTGCCATCAATCTCAATCATTAACGCATCGATAGTATTTTGGTCAAAAACATCAATACCTTTTAATTCCGGAGCTAAAATATCATTTACGTTAGCAACGGCCTTTAACACGCCTTTACCCATGTATTTTGATTTATCATCATCGCGAAGTTCAACGGCCTCATGAATACCGGTTGATGCACCTGAAGGTACAGCAGCGCGGCCGAAAGCGCCATTCTCAGTTAATACTTCTACTTCAATGGTAGGGTTACCGCGCGAATCTAAAATCTGGCGGGCGTGTACGTCAATTATTAAGCTCATTTCTTTATTGTCAGATATTTGTAATTTGTAAACCGGCGGCTAAGTTAACAGCAAAAACAAGAAATCACAATTGAAATCTTGTATTTGTTATATTTCTTAATCTGTTGTTGTAGGAACACGCTCACTTTCAACCGCATTTTTACGATTGATGCGATACATTAACATAAGCATAACATTATTTTTACCGCTACTTTGCGTAAGCGTATAATTGCGCTGATTTATCCAGCCTGCCTGTAAGATCCATTTTTTATCAAACTGGTAACCCAATGCGGCAGATACACGGTTACGCTCAAAATTGGGGGCCTTGTTGTTAAAAAACACTTCGTCGAAAACAGAAATGAATAAGGTTTTGGCAACAATTTTAGTGTTATTTAAAGGGATAAACATGTTTAACCTGTATCTGAAACGGTTCCGGAAATCGCCGTTTACCCAACGCTGCTCCACACGGTAACGATGTTCAAATTTAAAGCGATAGAGAAATTGATTAACTGTCATTTGCTCCCATAACCTAAACTCGCTGGTTATAGAGCCTTTGCTTAAATCGGTATAATCATATGTATGATAAGTACCGGTACCCAACAGTGCAGTAAAATTTTTATCCAGATCATAACTTATACCCGCCTTTGCCTCGTAATACTGAAACTGGGAAAATACGCCATTGGTGCGGATTTGCAATTCCGAATATCCACCCCATTTATGGCTGCTATCGCCGGGCAAAACCACTGTGGCTATACCCCATGTACCAACCTTTGAATCCTGGGCCTTAACAGTTAATGGGTATATCGCTAACAAAACAAACACTAAAACTGCACTAATAACGACTTTAAACATAATTACAGGGTTTATGGCCGCAAATATATTTCCTTAATGTTATTTTAATGATAAGTTTGAGAGTGTTAATGTTAAATTAATGTTAAGCAATTACAATATGCCCGCTTTAATCGCTTCGTACCGCAATGACGCCTGAATATGTATTTCCTCTTCGGAGCATCGAGGCTATAAAAGATGTCTTGCTACTTGTTACTAACTACTTGATACTCCCCTCATTCCCATTTAAACGTCTTCACCGCAACAGCATAGGTGGCAACAAACCAAATTAACAGTATCAAAAGCTGATGGGTTACATCGCCTAAACCGGCACCTTCAAAGGCTACTTTACGCATGGCATTATTAAGATGGGTTAATGGCAATACGTTACTAACCGCCTGCAGCCATTTGGGGAATGCGGTTACCGAAAAAAATGTACCCGACAGTAAAAACTGCGGCATGGTGATGATGTTGGAAAGCGGCGGAACCGTGCTTTCGTTTTTAGCTATGCCCGATATAATAAAACCAAAGCCCATGAATATGATAAGCCCCATGGTAGAGAGCACCAGCATATTCAACACTGTAATTACGCCATGTATCAGCGTAAAGCCAAACAGGTAATGGCCTACCAAAATAATAAAGAGTGCACCTAATAACGAGAAGGTGATACGGGCCAGCGCCTCGCCCAAAACTATACTGGAGCGCTTAACCGGTGTTGCAAAAAAACGCTTGATAACCAGTGTTAAACGAAGGCTTAAAAACACGAATGCTGTACCAAAAACGCCGCTGCTGAGGATAGAAAAACCCAACTGTCCGGGTAAAATAAAATCGATGTATTTGTATTCGCGGCCAGATACCGTGGTTTCTTTAATCTCGGCTACCGGGGGATTGCCGCCAAGCGTACTGTTATTAATATTATAGTAAATATTACTGAGTACCGACCGCAGGATATTGCCTTTTTCAACAGATGCTTTGGTATATTGTACATTGACCGTATAGGCAGGTTGAGCATTGTTTTTATGAATATCAAGCACAGCATCAATAACACCCTTTGAAAGGTTGCCTTCCATATCCCCGGTTGTTTGATCCTGTATCAAATGCACAACCTTTACATTTTTAAGCGCCTGGTAAACCGGGCTTAAAGTATCACAGGTTTTAGCTACACCCACATCAACAGTAACGCCGCCGCCACCGATATTGGCAAAAACAATAATAAATATTAAAGGGAAAGCCAATGTAAACACCACCGCCGAAGGGCTGCGTAGTATCGATCGAAAACTTGCTTTGGCAATGGCCAGGGTTGCTTTTGTATTGCTGTATTTTTTTTGGTTCATTCGTTCAATGGTTCATTCGTTCATTGGTCTTTTCGTTCGGCGTTATCCGTTAGCAGTTATAACTGCAAACTCACGCCTCCACCAGTGGTCAGAGGAGGGGCTTACCCTTCTCTCCACTCCTTACCTGTAAGGTTAATGAATACATCCTCCAGATTTGCCAGTTTTACCTGTTTTTTACGTTCAAAACCGGATGCCACCAACTGATCAATAAAATGATCGGGGGTATCAATACCGATGATACGGCCACCATCAACAAAGGCGACGCGATCACATAATACTTCGGCTTCATCCATATAATGGGTGGTAATTACAACGGTAGTTCCCTGGTCCCGGATCTCGCGGATCAGATCCCAAAGGTTGCGGCGGGCCTGCGGATCGAGGCCGGTTGTTGGTTCATCTAAAAAAATGATCCTTGGGTTATTAATAAGCGTGGTAGCAATAGAAAATCGTTGTTTTTGCCCGCCGGAAAGATCTTTGTATTTTGCTTTGGCTTTGTCGGTTAAAGCTACTTTCTCCAGCATCTCCATCGGGCTTTTGTCGATACCGTACAAACCCGAAAACAAGTTAATCAGCTCCGACAGGTTAAGATTTGGATAATAACCGGCCGCCTGCAATTGTACCCCGATGCGTTGTTTAATACGGTCCTTATCTGTTTCGATATTAAAACCATCAACCGTTATCTCGCCCGATGTTTTTTCGCGGAGGGTTTCTATTACTTCGAGTGTAGTGGTTTTGCCCGCACCGTTGGGGCCAAGCAAGCCGAAGATCTCGCCTTCATAAACTTCAAAACTTATGCCTTTTACGGCTGCAAAATCGCCGTAATTTTTTACCAGGTTTTTAACAGTGATAATAGGTTGTTTTGCCATAGCGTAAAAATGCATCAGAATAATGAAATAACCATGAATTATTTTTAAGCCTCAGTCAGAGGTCCCCATTTGGGATGGGGCCCCTGACTGAGGCTTTTTATGATTTTGGTTACGGGTTCATCGCGCTTTTTTAACAATTTTGTTCTCGGCTTCCGATTTACCCCAGTTCCAGCTTACTTTATCTCCCTGTTATGTTTTTATAAATATTTATAAATAGCATTATGGTAGTAACGTAGATTTATATAGGACCTGACAATCAAAAGCTCCCCCTTCAGGGGGCTGGGGGGCTTATTTTACCAGGTGACCAATGGAGTGAATGATAGATTCGGCATGTTCAACTGCCTTCATTATCAGGTGGATGATTTGTATAGCAAGTAAAGTTTTCATGATGGTTGCGATTTGTAGATTCAAAAGTGCAAACAGAACGGATTTTTAGCTATAGTTATTAGGCGAAGCCAACCAAAGTTCCGGTAAACGGCAGAAAATTACCGATGAATAAGCGGTAAAAATGGAGTGGCATCGGTAAAAATTGCGAGCAGATATTAAATATTAATTAATTTACTTAAACAATCCCGAATAACTATAGCATTGATACGATATAGTCAAATAAGTTTATTACAGACAAACCCGATTATAAGTATTACTTATATCTTTAGCTCCCTTATTAATATAAAATATGAAAAAAACCTTATTACTATTTCTATCCATTTTAGCGTTCAACATTGCTAATGCCCAATTTAAACTCATTGCCGAAGGACCAGTATTTAAAGAACCTGAAGAAGGGTTTGCCAAAATTTTACAAATGAAGAATGGCAATACCATGTTTATTCACATTACCGTTAAAGACGGGATTGATATTCACATGTATAACCCGGGCCATCATGAAACAGCGGTAACACACATTAACCCATCTTACGGTAAAATAAGCCGGGGCGGTAACATTAAAGGCGCATTTGAAATTAACGGGGATGCGGTTTTGATGATCAGTTCGCTTGATTCGCGAGTACCCACCTTATACAGAATTGTTGTTGACGGTAAAACCGGGAACGTAAAAGATGATACAAAAATTGGCGAATTAAATAAAGTAAATATGTTTCAAGGCTATTCTGTGGCCTTCGGCGGTGTTCCAATACCCGACTTTTTTGTACGGAAAGATCCAAACAGCGATAATTATGCGGTAGTTATGTTCAACAGTTTTGAAAGTGAAAGAAGCAAACGCATAGAAATAGTAGTTTATGGTGCAAACAATAAAGAAGTAAGCAGGGCCTACTATGCATCGCCTGATGAAAAATATAAATATCTTAAATATGTAGATATGGCTGTACTTGGCAGCGATAAAGTTTGTGTATTAGCCTATGGTTACAACACTAAACACAGCGGTGGCGATGCGAGTGAGCTTATTTTGGCTAACCTTGATAAAGGATCTTCTTCTGTTAATTTTACTGAATTAGGTTTTTCAAAAGACCTTATGGTTTACGTAGGTATTACCCGTTATAGTCCGGTTACAAAATCACTAATATTATCTGCCGTTGTTAAAGAAAAGAAAAATGATGATGGTTACACATCTGTTTTGGCATTCATTAATCCATTCGAAAAAAAGATAAACCGATTTAATATTATTTCACCCTCAGACAGGGTAAATCAATATGCAAGTTCAAAAAAGGGGTTTAGAGGTTTGCCTCAAAATATTTTTATAAACCAGGATGGTACTTTTACTGTTGTATACGAAGAGATGGAAACATCAACCCGTACTAATTATGGTATAACTATAGCCTCTGCCGGTAACTCTTCTACAACTTTAGGAGATATGGCCATAGTTAATTACAGCAAAACAGGTGAATTTACAAATGACTTTCTTATCCGTAAAAACCACATTTTAAGCAAATCATACCTGGAGCCTTTTTATCATTCTTTAAGAGAAGGTACCGGGCAGGAACTTAACGAAGGCAACCAGTTTAAATCATTTGCGTACCTCAGTGGAAATACAAAAAGCTTCATCTTATTTAACGATACAGAGCGTAATAATGAAAAGCAGGAAAAAGGAAGTTTAGTATCTATACAAGGAGTAAGTGATTCAGATGGATTTTACTACGGGCTTACGGGAGCCGGCACTGTACCAAAAAGAGATTATGTTTTTGGTAACCCGGCCGGTAAACACGACCATAACCTGGGCTTATTCTCTATATCAGATTATGATGGTAAAAACAACGTATATGTAACCCTTGAATTATCAAAAGAAAGCAGTAAAAAAGGTGTAAAAGTTGTTTGGCTACAGCCATAAAGTAAAGTTTTAATAATTAAAAAAAGTGGTGGAATTTAAACTTCACCGCTTTTTAACTGTAATTACGTTTTCAGTTCATCTGTAATCTGCACATTTGCACATCTATCTACTTCCCCTCCATTAATGCATACACTTCCTGCATATAAATGGCCTCATCCATAGCGGCCTGAAAATCATCCCACTCATCGGTGCTGAAGGTAAATTGCACATCGTTTACCGGTGTACGCATTACCATACGCTCTTCCCCATCGGGAAACGGGAATGTATAGTTTGCAAAATCAAGCTCCTGTGTAAAATCTCTGAATTGTACAAACTGTTCGGGCGAAAAGCTCAGGATAAGGTTATTATTCCATATAAAAACACAACGGCACTCCGCGCAACGGCTAATCACCGATGCGCCAACCTGGCTTAATACTTTTGCGTCGCACATAGGTATGTAATTTAAATTGGTGCCTGCCCGGTAATAAAGCCAAACAGCATTTATTGCAGAGCAGGACTTTATATTTTAAACTGATTTCTCAACGTAATCTGCAATTATTTTGCGGGTTTCGGCTTTGTTCTTCCCGGCATCCCATTTCTCTTTCACCGATTGACCAGCCAGTTCAAATAACCTTTCGAACAGCATTTTGCCATCTACTTTCCCTTTTAGTTTAAGGGTTCCCGGTCCGGCATAAACCTCATCCCATACCGTGCGAACGGCTGTCCAGTAAGGTTGTTGAGTTTTCCACCATTTTTGGGCGAAAGCAAATTTGGCTTCATCGGCTTTGGCAAACTCCTCATAACCTTTTTCGCGGACCAGCAGTTTATCACCATCGGCACCACGGATTATCTTTTGATTATCCTGCTCAAACATCCAGCCCTTGTCAGTTAAATAAATGCGGTTACCACGACGCAATACATTGTAATCGCTGCGTTTGGTAAATTCACGACGAGGCAGTGGAGAATCGCATTCGCTATGCCATTCATGACGGCCATCCACATGTACCCAGGTGCCGATGCTTTCATACCGCGGGCTATCATCTACCTGGAAAACTTTTTGAACCCAGCGACCTTTGGTTTCGGCAGGGCTCAGTTTTATTTTGTTCCAGGCGCTGCTTTTATCAAACCTAAGCAGGCTTGGCTCTTCATATACCCAATCCTCACGCCAGTGTTTCATTACCGAAGTATCACCGGTTACCAGGATATGTTGTATCACTATTTTTTTAGGCGATTCCTGTTCTACAACTGCCCATTCATAACCGTAAGCATGGTATTGCTGATGGTTTTTATAAGCAGTATCCGGCGAAAACGTTTCTGCATAATCAAAAGTAACTTTATAAAAACCACCCAAAGCCAATATCGCCTTACGATCCTGCTCAAAACTGGTTTGCGCACTTATTAACGTGGTTTGAAACATACAGAGCAGTGTGGCGAGGTAAAGAATTTTTTTCATGGAGATTGTTTATTTGACCTGATATGAAGAACAAAAGCAAAGTAAAACCTTATTTAGAATAAATCCAAATAAAAATAATAATAAAAAAAGCACCTTTAATCTTATGCGGAATGTTATGCATAAAAAGGTTGCAGAATTTTTTTCTCCAAAAGGGGCGGTAAAAATCCATACCGCAATTATCAGCGTTTAGGCTTCGTGGCGTTGTTCCATTTTAAGGTGCTGTGGCAAATGGTACCAGGGTTTGTTTGGTCTATCAGCCGGGAAACCGTATTTTTCACGGTAAGCTTTTCGCTCGGCTGTAAAATGCCACCAGCGTTTACTCTCGTCCTTATGCTTTATATAGTGGACTAATAAGCGATATGAATCCTCCACACATGGATCGGCCCAGGCGCCGCAATGTTTTTCAAAAGCATTAAAAAGTTCTACAGGATCTTTATCTTCTAATTGCTTTAACGAATAATAACCTTGCTCTATCAGCTCGGTGGCAAAATTTATGCCCAATGACGGGATACTTTGAAATTCAATCAGCGCGCCTATCTCTTTCGCTCTTTGGGGCAGAGCTTTTAATATAGATGCAATTTCATCAGGCGCATATTCGGGCAATTGATTTATTCTTATCTTTTGTTTTTTTAATAATGCCTTTTCCAGGCTGGTTAGCCCCAGATTGATATTCTTTTTCATGTGTTAAATAGCTAACTTACGCAAAAAGCGAAATCTTACAGAGATCGGGTTCAAACCCATTTCTATAGATTATGAACAAATTGTTAAATAAAACAATATAGCCATTACTTTCGTATAAAGCACTTTAACTATTTAATTGAGCTTGAAATTTACAAAACAAATCGTTACCGGTAACTCTCAAACATCGAAACTTTTGTCGATGATCTTTTTGTTGTTCATGCATCTGCAAGGGTTAGCAGCATCGCATCCCGAAGTTGACAGTATTAAAAATCTACTGTCGATAGCAGCACTCCATCAAAAAAAACCAGACACCTCTACCATAAACACGCTGAACAAGCTGGCAGCAAACTATTTTAAATCCAATCCGGATAGCGCTTACTATTATGGGCAAAAGGGCATTGAACTATCCCGAAAAATTAAGTATCGCGCGGGTATCGCTAACGGATTACTGGAAACTGGTCATGTAAATTATTTTAAAGGCAAATCGGTACAGGCCAAACAAAACTTCGATGAAGCCATTGCGCTGTTTAAAAGCCTTAATGATAACAAGGGGCTCAGCAGATGTTATATTTCATACGGGCGCATGTACAATTTGCTCGCCGAATACAAATTGGCATTATACTATTTGGACATGGCACGTTTAATATGCCTGCGTAATAATGATGAAGCCACGTTAACCGATTGCTATAAAAATATTGGTATAACCTATTTCAGCAGGGGGCAGCTTTCCAATGCACTTGACTTTTACTACAAAGGGCTTTTTATCGCCTTGAAAAACAAATACGTTACCACCTCTGCAGAGATTTATAATAATATTGGCGTGGTGCTACAAAACATGGAAGTGTATCCAAATGCGCTTGAATATTTTAAAAAAGCTGTACAGGTATTTGAAACCACCAATAACAAGCAGGCTATAGGTACAATAGATGAAAACATTGGCGAAGTATTGCTTGCACAAGCTAAATATGATGAAGCTATAGGTTATTTATTCAAATCGATAATAATTGCTAAACAACAAGATGACAAAGACGGACTGAGTTCTGTTTATACCGATCTTGGCTTATGCTATGCACACAAAAACCAAATGAAGCTGGCAATAGCATATCTTGATACTTCGCTGCAAATAGCAACCAGTTTTAAAATTGTATACAACCAGGCTTATGCATCAAATGGCTATGCAACTGTATATAATTTGATAAAAGATTACAAAAACGCCTATAAATATGCTATTCAAGGCGAACAATTTGCGATTAAATTGGGTAATATATCAGTACGATCAAACGCAGCATTACAGTTAAATAAGGCAATGGCCGGCTTAGGTAAGTTTGAAGATGCCAACCGCCTTTTAAATGAATACATTGCCCTTAAAACTCAAATTAACGATAACGAAAGCATCCAAAAGCTCACTTCATACAATTACGAACTTGGATTTGCCGAAAAAAAACGCCAATTAGCCCAACAGCAACATGAACGCGACCTGATATATCAACAGAAAATTAAAAGTCAGCGCCTTATAAATGCTATATTCTTAATTATTATCCTGGCAATGATAGTTACCGTTGGCATTTATTACCGTCAAAAACGCAAACAGCAAAAGATAAATGCCCTGCTTGAAGACAGGAACCATGAAATATTGCAACAAAAAACCAATATTGATGACCAGGCCGAGAAATTAAATGACCTTAACCATTTAAAGGACCGCCTCATTTCTATTTTAGCGCATGACCTGCGCGCTCCTCTGAGCACTTTACGTGGCCTGTTTGATTTACTGCAGGATGATAGCATTAGTCACCACGAATTATTGGAGATGATACCTGGTGTATTGAAAAAGCTGGAGTATACATCCGACTTTTTGGATACCCTCCTGTTTTGGATCAATAGCCAGATGGAAAACTTTGATGCTTCTGTAAAAAACTTTTCTATAAAGGAGCTGGTTAGCTTTGAAATTGATAGCTATCATGAGCAGGCCTTATTAAAAGGCATTACCCTGGTCGATAGTATTCCTAATGCCCTATCGGCCTGGGCCGATCCCAATTCCATCCGCATAGTTATCCGTAACCTAATCACCAATGCCTTAAAGTTCTCGCGCGAAAATGATATCATCGAGATCTCTGCCTGGCAGGAAGATGATCAAAAACTCACTGTAAAAGTAAAGGATACCGGGGTAGGCATGCCTGTTGAGCAGCGCGAAAAACTTTTTAAAGGTAAGGTGAACAGTAAAACCGGTACCAAAAATGAATCGGGTACCGGTATGGGTATGCTATTTTGTAAGGATTTGGTCGAACGTTGTAACGGTAAAATATGGGTTGCCAGTGAGCCAGGCGTTGGTACAGAATTTATGTTTACGGTGCCTGTGGCGGCGGTTGGTAACCCAGTGGTAGTTTAGATAACGTAGCAAAAAGCCTTTCAAGTTTAAAACTCAAAAGGCTTTTCAAATCATCTGCATATCTGCAGTTTATTTCATCAGGTTGATAAAATCATCAAACAAGTATCTTGAATCGTGCGGACCAGGTGATGATTCGGGGTGGTATTGTACCGAAAATGCTTTTTTATCTTTTACACGGATACCTTCTATTGATTGATCGTTAAGGTTTACGTGAGTTATCTCTACCTTATCAGATGCGCGTACAGCCTCGGGGACTACACCAAAACCATGATTTTGTGAGGTCACCTCGCAATGGTTAATGATGATATTTTTTACCGGGTGGTTTAAACCACGGTGACCATTAAACATTTTTTTGGTTGGAATATCATTGGCTAAAGCCAGCAACTGGTGACCTAAACAAATACCAAACATTGGTTTATCGGCAGCTAAAATTTCCTTTACCGTAGCAATAGCGTAAGGCATAGCCGATGGATCGCCAGGGCCGTTTGATATAAAATAGCCACTTGGAGCAAAATCTTTTTCCATTTCTTCGAACGAAGTTTTTGCAGGGAAAACCTTGGCGTATACATCACGATCGTCAAAATTGCGCAGGATATTCTTTTTAACGCCCAGGTCAAGCACGGCAACACGGTAAGCCGCCTTCTCATCACCAAAGGTATAAGTTTCTGTAGTCGATACCTGTGATGAAAGCTCAAGACCATCCATTGAAGGCACTTCGGCCAGTTTGGCTTTTAGTTCTTCAATATCCAAAATTTCTGAAGAAATGATAGCGTTCATCGCGCCCTTATCGCGGATGTGACGAACAATCTGGCGGGTGTCAACATCAGAAATACCTACTATATTTTGCGCCTGGAAATAATCCTGGATAGATTCATTGGCCTGTTTACGGCTGTAAGCAATGTTATAATTTTTACAAACCAAACCAGAGATCTGGATATTGCCGGATTCAACTTCGTTATCGGCAATGCCATAATTACCAATGTGAGCATTGGTAGCAACCATTATTTGCCCAAAATATGATGGGTCGGTAAAAATTTCCTGGTAGCCGGTCATGCCTGTATTAAAACAGATCTCGCCGGTTGTAGTACCAATCTTTCCGGCGGCTTTACCGTAAAAAACGGTTCCGTCGGCTAATAAAAGTACAGCCGGTAATTTGGTGAAGTAAGTCATTTAGCAAAAAAATTGAATGGATTATTAAATCGGATCGCCTGGTTCAAAGCCCCGTGAAAACTGATAGAAATATTGAAGTAAGGAACTTCCGGATTCACGGTGCAAAAGTAGAAATTTATTTCGGATTTGAGATACAGGATTTCGGATTTTTTATTTTTTTGAGTGTACCTATATAAATTGCAAATCGAAATTAAATAAATCCGAAATACCAATTCCGAAATCCGAAATTAATAATTCTACCTTTGTGCTTTCTTTAATACAATTATATCTATGTCTGTAAACAAAGAAGTTAAAAGGATCACCACGCATATACTGCAGGAGATGAAAAATCGTGGCGAAAAAATTGCCATGCTTACCGCCTATGATTACTCCATGGCGGCTATTGTAGATGATGCGGGTATGGATATTATTTTGGTAKGCGATTCGGCTTCCAATGTAATGGCCGGGCATGAAACTACGCTGCCCATAACGCTTGATCAGATGATATACCATGCCTCTTCGGTGGTGCGCGCTGCAAAACGTGCGTTGGTGGTAGTCGATCTGCCCTTTGGCTCTTACCAGGGTAACTCAAAAGAAGCGCTAAATTCCTCTATCCGTATCATGAAAGAATCGGGAGCGCATGGGGTTAAAATGGAGGGTGGCGTAGAAATTGCAGAATCCGTTAGCCGCATACTTACTGCAGGTATACCCGTTATGGGGCATTTGGGTTTAACGCCTCAATCTATTTATAAATTTGGCACATATACTGTACGTGCAAAAGAAGAAGTGGAGGCTCAAAAGCTGAGAGAAGATGCTTTAAAGTTACAGGAGTTAGGCTGCTTTGCTATTGTACTGGAGAAAATACCGGCCAAACTTGCCCAGGAAGTAAGTGAAAGCGTACAGATTCCCATTATAGGTATCGGTGCCGGGCAGTGCGATGGACAGGTTTTAGTGATACATGATATGCTGGGTATTAATAACAACTTTAAACCTCGTTTTTTACGCCAGTATACCAATTTATACGAACAAATGAACGGAGCCTTTAAAAATTACATCAGGGATGTAAAATCGAAGAGCTTTCCGAATGATAAGGAGCAGTATTAAAAGAGCAGATTTCAGATGTACGGATATGCAAATAATTTGAAATTAAAGGCGAATCCGAAATCGAAAATCTCAAATTCGAAATATAAAAATGGCGCGTCCAGAGTTTAATTATACAAATTACGATATTACCGATGCGGATATCCTTTATGAGGATAACCATCTTATCGCCATAAATAAGCGTGCCGGGGATATTGTGCAGGTGGATGATACCGGTGACGAATCGCTGGACGATAAGGTAAAAAAATACATCGCAAAAAAATACAATAAACCCAATGGCGCTTTCTTAGGTGTAGTACACCGGCTTGACAGGCCCGTAAGCGGTGTTATACTTTTCGCAAAAACCAGCAAAGCTTTGGAGCGCATCAATAAAATGTTCAAAGGCCGCGAAATGCACAAAACATACTATGCCGTTGTACGCAAAAAACCATATCCTGAAGCTGGTACTTTAATACATTGGCTGGTTAAAAATCCGCAGAAAAACGTCACCAAAGCTCACGATAAAGAAGTGCTGGGCAGCCAGCGGGCCGAACTTAGCTACAAATTGGTTGGCGAACTTAATGGCTATTACTTAATTGAGGTTGACCCCATTACCGGCAGGCCTCACCAAATAAGGGTGCAGCTTTCAACTTTAGGCACCCCTATTGTTGGCGATAATAAATACGGTTATCCGCGTGGCAGCCTGCGCAAAAGTATCTGCCTGCATGCACGTAGGTTAACCTTTATACACCCTGTTAAAAATGAACCGGTTGAAATTGTTGCCCCGGTTCCGCACGATGGTTTTTGGGAGAAGTTTGAGGGGATGATGATTGGGTAATCCGGTTAATAGGCCTGTATCAATACTTCATTAGGAACTTTCAGGTTATCGTGCAAAAAACTGAAATACTCTTACAACCCTTTCACTACTTCCCAAATCCGCTCATCCACCAAAACACCTTCACTTAAACTTTTTGCACGGGTTTTAATGGTATTTTCTCCCGGATAGGATATTAATCCGCCTTCGTGCTCGGGGGTGCTTGTTTTAGTATAAGCAATAATCTCTTCACTGAGTGCCGCGGTTTGTTCATCTCCGTTAGGTTTTATGCAGATAAAAACCTGCGATACGCCCGATTCTGCGCCGCTTTTGGTGATTTTAGCTGTAGAATTGCCCCCACTTAAAATTGTAGCCAAAAGATCGAGAACCAAAGAAAGGCCCGATCCTTTCCAGAAACCAACCGGCAATAGCCTTTCTGATTTAAGTATGGCAGTTGCATCTGTACTCAAGTTACCTTCGCTATCATAACCACCTGGCAGAGGCAGCGTTTCATTATTTGATTTGTACTGCTGTAATTTGCCTACAGCATATTGGGATATAGCCATATCCAACACCACATGCCCCCCTTTACGCGGCACAGCAATAACGAGTGGATTATTCCCCAAACGCGGGTCAAGGCCACCCCATGGCGGCAGGTTGGCAATGGTATTGGTGAAGCAGATCCCGATACAACCCGCTTCGGCAGCCTGCCAGCCGTAGGTACCGCCGCGCATCCAGTGGTTAGTGTTTTTTATGGCTACGCAGCTTATTCCATTCTCATTTGTCAGGGTAATTGCCCTGTTCATACAAAAAACAGCGTTTAATATTCCTGGTCCGTAATTACCGTTCCATTGTTCTATCGCACCAAAACCGCCCTCTTTTGTTGGTTCCAGATCCGGCTTTACCAAACCATCCTTTACATGTCCTACAAAAACCGGGAACCGGTTAAGTCCATGCGTATATACGCCATCCCGACTATTACCCGCAAAAATGGCAGCACATTGTTCAGCCTTGTCTTCCGTAAAATTCAGGCTTAGCAAAACACGATTAAATTCGGCTTTGAGTTGGTGGAAAGGGATACGCATATTTTTAAATTAAAAATCAAAAATAAAAATCCTTTCGTATTAATGCCATTGCAATTCGCCCTGATCTTACGTCCGTAATCTTCATTTACAAAATCAAATTTGTACCTTGCCCTGGCAGCATGTGGGGGTATGTAATATTTTTTTATTAAAACAGTTATAAATGAATCCTGATGGCCAACTAATAAGCAGGAATTTTTATTTTTGCGACGACGTTCAATGAAAAACAAGCTCCCATTACTTTTTATACTTGGTTTAGTTACGATTAACCTGCTCAGCAATTCATGTAAAAAGGAAAATAGCAGCAATATCCCCCATCTACTAACTACCGGTGTTTGGCAACTGGCTTCTATACAGGTTTACAATTATGTGGGCAATGCGCAGACAGGCGATCCGGATACTTTAAATACCGACTGTGACAAAACACAGTTTTTTACCTTTAAAACAGACAACACCTGCTCATACACCAATTTTGATTGTCTTGATCAAACCTCAACCGGCACATGGACGCTTACCGAAAACAAATTATATTTTAATTCGGATATGGTTTGCACCGATACAATTGCAGGTGGCGGTACCGGTAAAGTTACACCGTTTAAAAACACACAAATATACAATCTTGGCAATTACTCGATGGTATTGCAAACCGGCGATGTAGAGCCTAATTATTCGCCGACCAAAAGGCGGCAGATAGTACGATATGGATTTGTAAGGCAAAATGCAACAACAAATACTAATTAAAATGCGTAAAAATTTATATTTGGACAATAGATTGACCAGCTCATTACTTAATTACCGGGAACGTAAAAATACTACCGGTACCTTCATAACCTTTTGAAAAAGCACAAACTTTAATGAAGAAACGAATTGCTATTTTTGCTTCAGGTTCAGGATCAAACGCTCAAAAGTTAATGGAGCATTTTAAACGTAATCCCGAAGCCGAAGTTGTTCTGATACTCACCAACAACCCGCAGGCCTACGTATTACAGCGTGCCGACAATTTTGAAGTGCCATCGCACATATTTACCCGCCATGAATTTTTTGAAACCGATGACGTGATCCGGCTGCTAAAAAACCTGCAGGTTGACCTCATTGTACTGGCTGGCTTTTTATGGCTGATCCCTGAGTCCTTACTCAAGGCATTCCCCAATAAAATCATCAACCTGCACCCTGCCCTGCTGCCCAAATATGGAGGTAAAGGCATGTATGGCGATCATGTGCATAAAGCCATCATGGATGCAAAAGAAGAAGAAAGCGGCATTACCATCCATTTTGTGAACGAGCAGTTTGATGAAGGCGAAATTATTCATCAATCAAAATTCAAAATAGAGCCGGGCGATAATCTGGAGATGATAAAATTCAAAGGCCAGCAACTGGAACACTTACATTTCCCCAAGGTGGTTGAGGCATTATTGAAGAAGATGAAGAGCTAACACGATTTTCAGGATTGACAGGATTTTTTTGCTGTTGCGTTCGCAACAGGCGAAACGGTAAAAAATTACATCTATCTAACAATCAACAAATTGCGAATTGTCATATTTTACAAACCGCAACCAAACCGCAACAGAAAAGGCTAAGTCCAGGCTATGGCGTAATTAAATTGATCTTTGTTCAGAAGTCTTCCCCCAATCAAGTCTTAATACTTGATACTAACTACTTGATACTAATTTAAATACTCCTTCGGTATGGGGTTATCTTTCCGTTCTCCATCAAAAAACCAGGCCAGGATCCAGAAACGGGTGCCATCATTAAATAGTTCGATACTGTTGATTCCGCGCTCAATCACAGGTCCGTTTTTAGTATTGCGCGATTCGTAAGTGCTAAAAACATGATATATACTGCCGAATTTTTCAACTTTGCGGGATATTTCTCTTTCATCAAAACCATCACGTGATAACGAAGCATCCGACCGGCGGTGATAATCCTTCAAGGTCATGTAAGCGAACCTTTGTTTCCCCTGCTTATCAATATAGCCCGAACCTACACGGGCATCGGCTATGTGCAGCAGGCTATCGCGCTCATAGCTAATCTTTCCACCTTTTTCCACCGTTACCACATCGTAATAGGCCTTCATGATGCCATCAAGGGTACTTACGTTATCGCCGTGTTTGGTAATTACCTGGGCCTGGGCTGATTGACAAACCAGTGTTAAAACAGCAAGGCTTATTATCAAATACACCTTTTGAACCAACGATGCTTTAGATTGTGTTAATACTGTGTGAATCATGATGATAGGTTTTAATAAATCACTCTAATTTATTAAAACTTATCCTATTTTAAAATCCTTGCTCCTTCTTTCCTTAAAAATTAAAATGCAGTTTATTCGTTTAACATATACTTATCAACGCCATCGGCAGGTTTCCAGTCGCTGCCAGGTTCATAGTAATGCCACAGTAGTGCCGACACCTTTTTTATAAGTAAACCAGCTTCATTACCAGGGCCCCAGCTTTGATCGGTATTATGATTGGTTATAATAGAGAATACATAGTCGCCATGCGGGGCGTTCACCAATACCGTTTCCGATCTGGATTCGTCAACCGCGCCTTGTTTGGATATGGTATGTACATATGGCGGAATCTGCGACAACGCGTGCTCGTCCCAATAAATCCGGCCCATGTTGCGGTACATGCGTTCGCTTGCTGCCCCACTAACTGCCCTGCCCTGCCTTATCATGGAAAACAGGCGGCACATTTCATAGGGTGTACTTACCCCCCAGCCATAAACTTTGCGAATGGCCTCGCGACCGGCTACCCTTGAATTTACACGCATCACTTTAAAACCATTTTGCTGCAGCCAGTTATTGATATATTCGCCGCCAACCAGCTTTTGCAACCACAGGCTGGCAGTATTATCGCTCATGGTTATCATTAACATAGCTACCTTACTTAGCTGTATGGTGTCCTTATCCTTAAAGGATCCCAAAATGTCTTCCCCGGCATATAAAAGTGAATCGCGGTAAGTAAGTTTCTGGTTATATTTTAATTCGCCCTTTTCTATTTTATCCATCAAACCACACTGAATGCTCACCTTAATCATGCTGGCCGTAGGGAAAAGTGTATCGGCATTTATGGCAACCGTTTTACCGGTGTTAAGGTTTTGAACATAGATGCCAACCTGCCCGTGAAAGCCTTTTATTGCATCCTGCAATTGGCCGGTAAGTTTTTTATCTGTTTGGGCAAAGGTGGCGGTGGTAATGAATATGAAAAAAATGAGAAGTTTGAATTTCATGTGGAATGGTATGTTGAATTACTAAGTTATTAAAATGGGCTTTAAATATTTAGATTTGTTTTTTTATAAATACAAATGAATAAAGACGTTATTGCGAGGTATGAAGCAATCCCTTACTTACAGAGCCGAATTGTATATCCAATCTGCATATCGGGGATTGCTTCGTGCCTCGCAATGACAGGCTGGAGAAAGGTTTGCAGTAATATATGAAATACCTGCGCTGGCTTCTATTCCCCTTCTCGCTCATTTATGGCCTTGTGGTTATCATTCGTAACTGGTGTTATGATGCAGGCGTTTTCAAAAGCCGGGCGTTTAATTTGCCGGTTATTGTTGTAGGCAATCTTGATGTGGGTGGCGCAGGTAAAAGCCCGATGACAGAATACCTGGTACGCCTGTTTAAGGATAGGTATAAACTGGCAACCCTTAGCAGGGGGTATGGCCGTAAAACCCAGGGTTTTTTGATTGCAGATGCTATTCCTAACGCATCGGCAATTGGAGATGAACCTGCTCAATTCAAAAGTAAATTTCCGGATATCACTGTTGCTGTTTGCGAAAAGCGTGTTGAAGGAATTGAACAGCTTAAGTATAAGCATAACATCATTATTTTAGATGATGCCTATCAGCACCGGGCACTTAAACCGGGTTTTAGTATTTTATTGTTTGATTACAGCCGGGTATATGAACCACATTTGTTATTACCAGCCGGCAATATGCGTGAACCCTTTAGCGGCCTGGAAAGGGCGAATATCATCATCATCAGTAAATGCCCGGCTACGTTAACCGATGAAGAACAAAGCCGGATCAGCAAACGCATAAAACCTTATCCATACCAATCTTTATTTTTTACATCAATAAGCTACCTGCCCATGCGTAACATGGAGGCCTCAACTGTTTACCATACTATTGATGAGCATACAACTGTGTTCCTGCTTACCGGTATTGCCAATCCGGAGCCATTGTTATCACATTTAAAAAAGCTAACTCCGCACATCAATCACCATAAATATCCCGATCATCACCAGTTTAGCTTAAAAAATATCAGTAAACTTGCCGATGATTTTTTTGCCTGCTCATCACAAAAAAAGATAGTTATAACAACAGAAAAGGATGCGCAGCGTTTAGGGGAACAGGAATTGCTTTCGGCTATAAAAAAGCTCCCTATTTTGGTGCTACCTATAGGAATTAGTTTTTTAAATGAGAGCCGGCAGCAGTTTGATAATTTAGTAACAACATATGTTAGACAATATTGAAAGCACCGCCCGGTATATAAAAAACCGTATTGGCGATTTTGAACCCGAGGTGGGTATTATTTTAGGTACAGGCCTGGGTGGCCTGGTTAAAGAAATAGTTGTTGAAAAACAACTGATGTACTCCAACATACCTGATTTCCCTATCTCGACACTGGAGTTTCATTCGGGTAAATTAATATTTGGTACACTGGGCGGCGTAAAGGTTGTGGCTATGCAGGGCCGTTTACATTATTACGAAGGTTATAACATGCAGCAGATAACCTTCCCGGTTAGGGTGATGAAATACCTGGGTATTAAAACCCTGTATGTATCAAACGCCAGCGGATCATTAAACCCTGATTTTAAAAAAGGCGACCTGATGGTTATTGCCGATCATATCAACCTGCAGCCGCAAAACCCGCTTGTAGGCCGCAATTATGAAGAGCTTGGTCCGCGTTTTCCGGATATGAGTCAGCCCTACCAGCGCACGCTTATTGATAAAGCTTTGAGTATTGCAGCGGCAAACAATATAACCTGCCATAAGGGAGTTTATGTTGCTGTAACCGGCCCTAATTTAGAAACCAAGGCCGAGTACACCTATTTAAGAATCATAGGCGGCGATGCGGTTGGGATGAGTACGGTGCCCGAAGTTATTGTTGCAAACCATATGGGGCTACCTGTATTTGCCATATCCGTATTAACAGATGAGGGTTTTACAGAAGTGCTGGAATCCGTATCGGTTGAAGACATTATAAGAATAGCCGAAGAGGCCGAGCCCAAACTGACCCTGATCTTAAAAAATCTGATAGCAGCTAATTAATGCGTAAAAAGCTAAAATATATTTTATTATTACTGATGTGCTTTTGCATGCACACGGTTTTTGCACAATATGGCCAGATAAATCGCGCAAAACCGCTGTCAACGCGGGATACAGTCAAAGCAACACGAAAGGTTAGCGACGATGAACTGCTGGATAGTTTACGTAAAAAAGAAGATAATAAAAAAGATTCGATTGTTTTTAGCTCCAAATTTATCCGGGTTACCATGGAACGGTTCCTGAGCGATAGCACACAAACCTTCGCGCTGGATACAGGTATATATAATTTTGAAAATTACAGCCCGCTGCTTGATCCGCGTAACCCGCGTATCAGCCTGGGTTATACCGGGGTATCGCAAAGGAATTTGCTGTTTGAGCCCAGTAAAACTATTGGCTTTGACGCCGGTTTGCACGCCCTTGATGTGTATGCTCTAAGGCCGCAGGATATAAAATATTATAACGCGCGGGTAGCCTACTCCAACCTTACACTTTTCAACGGTTTTGGCAGCTCGGCCGAGCAGGTGTTTAAAATAATCCATACCCAAAACATCAAACCAAACTGGAATGTTGGCTTCAATCTTAATTTCAACGGCTCAAGGGGATTTTACAGTAGCAGCGGTATTTTGCAGCAAAATGTGAGCGATGTAAACGCCGCGCTATTTACGTGGTACCAATCACCAGGCAAGCGGTATAACCTGTTGGCCAACATCATATACAATAATTTAAAATCCCCGGAAACAGGCTCTATCCTCAATGATTCGGTTTATACAAGCACCGGCAACAACCTTTTTTTTAAAAACTCGGCAGCAGTACGTTTACCCAATAGCTATGAAAAATGGAATGATAAAAGCCTGTACATTAAGCAGTTTTATTATTTAGGCCGGATAGACAGCTTAAATAAAGGGAAAGATAATTCCAAGATATTACCCACGCAACGCATCGCCCATACCTTATTTGTACAAAACAGCAGTTATAATTACCTGCAAACCAACCAGCCGGATACCTATAATATATTCCCTGATTATTATTTCATCAGTAACCGGTCAAGAGATTCGCTTGTAGTTACACATATTCAAAATGAATTTTCGTACAGTTTTTACCTCAGGAGTAAATCGGTAAAATTTGTAAAGAATGAACTTAAACTTGATCTTGGCCTGGTGCATGACCTTTATCACTATGGGCAATATGTAAGCGATACCACTCTTAATCAATATGGTTACCAGTACATTCGCCAGGAAAGGGTTCAAAACAATACCTTCCAGGATATCACGCTTAAAGCAAAGCTAAGCTACCGTTTTAGCGATAGGATTGGTTTGGAAGGCGACCTGAGACAAATAGCACAGGGACGCGATTTTGGCGATTATTATTATGGCGCAAAACTTACCCTTGCCGGGGGCGCAAAAGCCGGTAAGATTATTTTAGAAGCTTACTCCCAAAACAGCACGCCGCCTTTGATATATACCAACTGGATCTCGAACCATTACATTTTCCATAACAGTTTTAGCAATCAAAAAACTACCAGCGCATCATTTAACTACGTGAACAATCCGTTACAGTTAGATATAAAAGCCGAATATTTTTTGATAGCCAACTACTTGTATTTTACAGCACAGCCCGGCGGCAATGACGCCCACCCTGCTCAATTGAGCAATGATATTAACCTGCTTAAAATTAGCATTGGCAAAAACCTAAGCTACCACAGCCTGCATTTTGATAATTACGTGGTTTATCAAAAAACAGATTACCAATCAACCTTGCGTACCCCCGAGGTTTATACTTACAGCAACCTATATTTCAGCAAAACATTTTTTAATGTATTAAAGTCGAATTTTGGGGTAAGCGTTCGTTACAATACACCATATGTTGCGCCATCATATGCAGTGGGTATTGGTCAGTTTTATAACGGACCTGATATCACTTTTTCCTCGTACCCGGTTGCATCGGTGTATTTTAAAGCCACACTGCAGCGTACCAACCTGTTCCTGATGTATGATTATGCCAACCAGGGCTTTCAAAGCAAGGGTTATTATACCGTTAACCGATACCCGCAACAAGACCACCTGTTGAAATTTGGCGTAAGCTGGACATTTTATCAATAGGTTCGGGGTGTGGATTGCGAGGTTCGTGGAGCGGGTTACGAATGGTGTGTAAGTTGGGATGGTCGTAAGCACTCGAAGTTATCTTCAAACAATTATAGTGTTTGCTATTAGGTTCCAAACACCCGATCCCCGCACCCCGGAACCCGTATCCGATTACGTTTTCTGTTTCTTCTTCTTGGCAGCCGGGAACAATACATTGTTTAATATCAACCGGTAACCGGCAGAATTGGGGTGCAGTTTCAAATCTGTTGGCGGGTCGCCTACAGCATGCTGAAAATCTTCGGGGTCATGACCGCCGTAAAAAGTCCACTGGCCTTTGCCGTATTCGCCATGAATGTAGCGGGCCTCGTTGGCTGTTTTCATTTCGCCCATGATAGTAACACCCGGTTTTAGCATGCTTTTGTTATAAGCTGTGGTAAGGCCCATAAAACCTTTGATCACCTTATCATGATCCTGCGTGAGCATACTTGGCACTACATCCCATTTGGCCGAAAAATCAAACAGCGTAAAAAAATCGCGCGGACGATCAACCTGCCGGGTAGTAGTTACATCGATATTACTGAACTGGTGCGACATGGGGTTCATATCCAGCGTAAAATTCTGAAAGGCGAAGGTTTGGCTAAAATCCAGTTTCGATTGCGCGTCCGGGTCGGCTGCATCGCCATCAAACATGCGCTCACAAATATCAGTATTAGCTGATGCCAGCGCAATGTCAAACGTATCGGTGCCCGAGCACATGGCAAACAAAAAGCCTCCGCCCGCACAAAAATTGCGGATGTTTTTGGCTACGGCCAGTTTCATTTGCGATACCTTTTTAAAGCCCAACTTATGGGCAAGGGCTTCCTGTCCTTTTACATCGTCATTATACCATTGCGCAAATCTGAATGCTCCATAAAATTTACTGTATTGGCCTGTAAAATCCTCATGGTGCAGGTGCAGCCAATCGTATTTAGGCAGATCGCCCTTTATTACTTCTTCATCATAAACCACATCGTATGGGATCTCGGCATATTTTAAAACCAGCGTTACGGCATCATCCCAGGGCAGCTTATTCTTTGGCGAATAAACAGCCATTTTGGGGGCTTTCTCGAGCTTAACCAGGTCCATATTTACCGATGGATCACTTACCTCGGTAATTATCTCGTTTACCTTAGCATCGGCCAGTACCTGGTAACTTACCCCACGGATCTTACATTCCTCCTCCATTTTTTGGTTGTACTTCATCATAAAACTGCCGCCGCGGTAATTAAGCAACCAATCAACTTCCTCGCCATTCTTCAAGGCCAAAAAAGCGATACCATACGATTTCAAGTGATCCTT
Organism: Mucilaginibacter sp. P5_A6; assembly: GCF_056400585.1. Taxonomy (NCBI): domain Bacteria; kingdom Pseudomonadati; phylum Bacteroidota; class Sphingobacteriia; order Sphingobacteriales; family Sphingobacteriaceae; genus Mucilaginibacter; species Mucilaginibacter sp. P5_A6. The sequence continues at coordinate 149,001 of NZ_JBFUKZ010000003.1, forward strand.
TTGCTCATCATCCATAGGGATGAGAATAGAGGCAGCCCTGGAAATAACAGGAGCTGAAAGCAAAAGGCAAAAAGCTAAAAGCCGGAAAAAAGGTAAAAGGCGAAAGGTTAAAGGCGAAAGGTGGAAAAAAGACAAAGGATAAAGGATTAAAGATAAAAGATATTGTCTGTGCGCTTTGTTGACCACGGTATATAATATTTATTTCGATGTCGATTTATCAAATGTAACGAATAAACAGCTAATGTTATTACCATGAATGGTGGGGCTTTTACCTTGCGGCTATTGTCTAAAAAGCTTTCAGCCTTATGCTTTTAGCTTTATGCTTTTTTATTACCTTTGCCAACTGTTTTTAAAAAAACAAAGAAATGAGCAAAGCAATAATTAAAACTGAAAAAGGCGATATGACCGTAGAGTTTTACGATCAGGATGCCCCAAATACTGTAGCTAACTTTAAAAAATTAGCAAAATCAAACTTTTATGATAACGTTATTTTTCACCGCGTTATCCCTAACTTCATGGTACAAGGTGGCGACCCAACCGGTACCGGCGCTGGTGGCGCCGGCTACAAAATTGATTGCGAATTAACAGGCGACAATCAATACCATGATCGTGGCGTACTTTCAATGGCACATGCCGGCCGCAATACAGGCAGCTCACAATTCTTTATTTGCCACAACCGCGCTAACACCGCTCACTTAGACCGTAACCACACTGTTTTTGGTAAAGTGATTGAGAATGTTGACGTAGTTGACGCTATCCGCCAGGGCGATAAAATTTTAAGCATCGAAGTAATAGAAGATTAAGTTATTGGTTGATTGGGTGAGTGGTTGATTAGGTTTAAAACTCAATCAACCATTCACTTAATCAACCTAATCAACCAATAAAAAATGAATTTACAAGGAATTGTAGCTGTATCGGGCAAACCGGGCTTGTGGAGAGCTTTAGCGCAAAATAAAACCGGTTATGTACTGGAAAGTCTTGATGCTCAAAAAACCAAACTGGTAGCCAACCTTTCAACCGCCAAATTAGCTGCATTAAGCGAAATCACCATTTTTGGTGTCGATGATGATATCAAACTTACGGACGTTTTTGAGCAAATGAAAACTGCCTCAAATATTCCGGATGCCAAGGCCGATGGTAAAAAACTAAGGACTTTTTTTTATGAAGTAGCGCCGGATCATGATGAGGAGAAAGTATACGCCTCTGATATGAAAAAGATCATTTCATGGTTCCAGGTATTAAAAGATATGCCGCTTTTTAACGAAGCCGATCCAACCCAGGCACCTGCTGTAGCAGACGCTCCGGTTGCGGAAGAGCCGGTTGCCGAAGCTGTAACCGCTGAGCCCGAACCGGCGCCCGCCCCAAAAGCAAAAGCAAAAAAAGCCACAAAAAAAGCCGAGTAATCGGCTTTTTGCTTTTCCCATTAATTATTTCCGACAGTCATTACGGTGCCTTGCAAATCCTATCTGTATAGCATAGAGATTGCTTAGTGCCTCAATGACGGGTATTTTATTGAATTAGTTGATCTTATATTTTACGCATCCACCGCATCATATACAATAACCTTTTCCCAAAGGTGGCTGCAGTTTTTAATAAACTCCAGGTGTATGGGGTGAGTTTGATAAGTGGCCTGGCCGGCAAGGTCGCTGAAAAACATTAGTTCTGATACTGCCCAGCTGTTATCAACCACGTCACGTTTTTCGGTACTGGCTACTACACCAACACGCAGCTTGCGCACAGTTTCAATTTTCGAAAGGGTTTTAAGACCAGCTATCAGCTTATCACGGTCTTCAACCGAGCCTGGGTTTTTAAGCCAGAAAAATACGTGATGTATTACCGGCCATTCTTCTTTTGCTTGTACTAAAGGAAATGCTGATGCTGCTACTGTACCTGCGGCAAGGGCAGCCGTTGTGGTTATAAATTTTCTTCTGTTTGAGTTGCTCATGGTAGGTTAAATAATGAGCGTTAAATTAGGAAGAATTATTTGAAAAACGGGTAGCCCTTGAAACTCGCACAGTATCCTGTAAGTCTACTACAGCGAATATCCTTCGAGTTCCTTACTCAATACAAAATCGTTATCGTTTTCTGAAATACCTTTGGTATGATAAGGATCACCGGAAAAGTAGAACTTCCCTTCAGTCTCAAAAAACTTCAACTCTTCCACGTTATAAAAGTTGTGTTTATTGTTATGGTAAAAACCATATTCAACAACATCTTTAAAGATCAAAAGAACCGTTATGTCGGCTTTCGTACGGCGACTTAAATGAAACTTTATACTTATCTGTAAAACATGATCTAACTCCTGTATTTCAAATTTGTTTATTGTTGCATCGAGCAACGTTAAATTCCCACTCAGGTAGTTTATCACTTCTGTGTTCTTTCCTATAAATTTCACTTACAGCCCTCCTATGCACACTCCACCTGCTTGCATTTTTCATCGGCAAACTCAGGTTCAAAAGTACTGTGATTAATATCCAGGTGTTCCAGGCGATGACGAAGATCGTGCTTGATACTGTCGAAATCGGCAATGGCTTCGGGTTTGATGACCAGGTGAGCGGTAAGGGCATTTTCGGTAGTACTTAACGCCCAAACATGCATGTGGTGCACATCAACAACACCTTTGGCCTTCATTAGTTCATTTTTTATTTCTTCAAGGTCTATCTCCTTTGGAACGCCATCCATTTCAAGGCGCAGACTGTCTTTTAAAAGCCCCCAGGTGCCACGAAGTATCACAAAGGCTATGATAATACTCACAACGCTATCTATCCAATACTGGCCTGTAAAATAAATAATAACGCCAGATACAACTACCCCAAAAGACACAATGGCATCTACAGCCATGTGCAGGTACGCGCCTTTTATATTAAGGTCCGTATCTTTATCTTTTACAAATAACCATGCTGTAAAGCCATTAATGCCAATACCAATAAAAGCTACCCAGGCCATTGTTCCGCCTGATACAGTTTCGGGGGTCATGAAGCGCATCACAGCCTCATAAACTATAAAGCCTACCGCCACAAACAGGATCAGGGCATTAAAGAAAGAAACAATAATGGTTGATCGCTTATAGCCGTAGGTATATTGGCTATTAGCACTTACCTTAGTCAATTTAAAGGCCAGCAAGGCTAAAGCCAACGAAGCTACATCGCTCAGGTTATGCCCGGCATCCGTTAGTAACGACAGGGAGTGCGTTATAAAACCCGCAACAGCCTCCACAACCACAAACACCGAGTTTAATATAATACCGATGATGAACGCGGTGTTCAAATGATCTAACCGGGGGGCATGATCATGGTGATGATGACCGTGTGCATGTGAATGATCGTGACCTGACATAATAACAAAGATAGGGAAAATGATTTCAGATGTACAGATTTCAGGTGTGCAGGTGTTTGTCTTAATCAAAAATTCATCTGACCCAGGATTTTTAAAACTCAAATAATTCCATGAATTCTAAAAATTCCGGTTCAGACAATCCTCCGCATATCTATTCATGATGATACGGCTCGCCCTTCATTATTGTATAGGCCCGGTACAACTGTTCAACAAAAAACAGGCGGACCATCTGGTGCGAGAAGGTCATTCTCGACAGCGAGATCTTATCGTTTGCCCGATGATATACCGATTGATCGAAGCCATAAGGGCCGCCTATAATGAATACAAGGTTGCCCGATAAGCTGATCTCCTTTTTGTTGATATAGGCAGCGAATTGGGTGGATGAATATTCGGCACCTTTCTCATCCATCAGGATAACATGATCAAGCGGGTTTATTTTTTTGAGGATCAGCTCCCCTTCTTTAGCTTTTTGCTGTTCGGCGCTAAGGGCCTTGGTGTTTTTCAGTTCATTAATTTCAACCAGCTCTAATTTAGTATAATGCTTCAGGCGCTTTATATATTTATCAATGCCCTCTTTTAAATAAGCATCCTCGGTTTTGCCAACTGTTAAAAACGTGATCTTCATATCTGAAACAAATAAACGTTTATTTGAAATATATGTGTTTATTTAGCCTCAACTTTTTTACCAAAAAATGGAACAGGATATTATCAACGATTATACTCAACGGGCCGATGCCGCGCAGCAGGAAGCCACCAAATATAAAAAACTGGCCAATACCTATTCGCTGCTCAGGCTCAGCATTTTCGCGCTCATTGTTGTAGCCATTAGCATTGCAGTACAGCAGGATAACTTTACCATTGTGGCGGTAGCTTTTATTATATTGGTTTTCGCTTTTGCCTGGCTTGTATCGCGCCAAAGCCGGTTCGAAAAGCTGAAACAATATTTCGACGATCTGCAAAAGGTAAACCTTAACGAAGTTGACAGCATACAAGCCCACACCAATATTTATAACGATGGCGCCCGCTTTGCCAGCGAAAAACATTTTTATACTGCCGACCTGGATATTTTTGGTAATGCATCCCTGTATCAGCTGGCAAACCGCACCGCCACTTCAACAGGTAATACCAAACTTGCTGAGTGGTTTGATAAGCCATCAGCAAAAGACGTTATTTTACAACGACAGGAAGCTATCAAAGAGATAAGCACCAAAAACGACTGGAAACTGGAGATCCAAACCCGCCTGCTGTTTGCCATACAGCAGGATGTTAACCAGCTTAAAAACCTGTTTAAATACCTGCACCTTCCGCTTGATATGCCCGGCGAAAAATGGCTTGCGGTATATGTAAAAATTGCCCCCTGGCTATTTACCGCAACATTAATACTGGCATGGTTTATACCCCAGGCAAAGCTGGCGGCCATTATAATTGGGATAGCCAATATGGGTATCGTTTTCTCCAAAGCCATGTATATTAGCAAGGCCGATATAATTGCCGGTAAAATTGGCGATACGCTGGCCAACTACGCCAATGTGTTTAAACGCATTGAAGAAGAGCCATGGCAGGCTAACTATAATGCTTCGCTGGCAGGAATATTGAAAAAAAGTAAAACCTCCAACAAAATAAAGGAACTCGCCGCGCTTATCAACAAGCTCAATTATCATTTAAATATGATAGTAGGTTTTGTTTTGAACCTGTTTTTTTTGTGGGATATCCGCCAGGTGATTGCCATTGAAAACTGGAAACGCCAGAACACCGAAAGCCTGGAAGCCGCCTTTGATGTAATTGCTGCGTTTGAAGCGCTGATCAGCCTCTCCGGATTGGCGATTAATTATCCCGCCTGGGCATTTCCACAAATTGAGGGCAAACCCGGCTACACACTAATCTCCCAATCACTTGCCCACCCGCTTATTGATGCCGGTAAACGCATCGAAAATGACTATGAACTGGATGATACCTTTAAAATTGATATCATCACCGGATCAAACATGGCAGGTAAGAGCACTTTTTTACGTACCATCGGCATCAACACCGTGCTGGCCCTTTGCGGGGCTCCGGTATGCGCTAAAAGCATGCGTGTTTCGGTAATTACCATGATCAGCTATATGCGCATCAAAGATTCATTGAACGAGAGTACCTCCACCTTTAAAGCCGAACTCGATCGACTGCAAATGCTGCTGGCTGCTGTGGAGAATGAACCTAAGATCTTTTTCCTGATTGATGAAATGCTGCGCGGCACCAACTCGGTTGATAAATACCTTGGCTCAAAAGCGGTAATAGAGCAACTGATAAGTAAAAACGCCGTTGGGCTGGTTGCCACCCATGATCTGCAGATTGCCCGCCTGGAAGATAAATACCCTGATTATGTACGCAATTTCTACTTCGACATACAGGTAAAGGATGGCGAAATGCTGTTTGATTATAAAATTAAACATGGCGAGTGCAAAACCTTTAACGCTACCTTATTATTGAAACAGATAGGGATTAATGTGGAGGTGGAATAGAGGTAAAAGCAATGACATTCTTTAAAAATAAAAAGAGCCGGAAGATCAAATCTCCCGGCTCTTGCATTTTTTAATCTTGCTACCTGATACTAACTACTTGATACTAAATCCTTATTATCTACCGCCTGCAGGTGTATTACCCTGGCCACCCTGATCGCCTTGTTTAAGGTCATCATTGTTTACGCCTTTTTTCTGTTGCTGCGGATTGCTGAAGCTTAGCTTACCAAAGTTATAGCTAAACGTTAAACCGAAAGAACGGAAAGGGAATGCAGTTGAGCTGCTTTGTGTAAACGAAGCATTGCTTATATTGGAGTTAAAGTGTTTATCCCTGGCAAAAGGTTGTACAGTATTAAAGCCAATAGCCAGTTTTTTATCCATAAATTGTTTCTTTAAACCAAAAGCGTATATGCCAAATGCCGGGTTGGTACCCTGGATTGTTCTGCGTGCCGAATTGGTAAAGCCAAATAACTCCATCAGTATATTATGACTAAACTGGTATGAGGCGCTTCCGAAAGCGGTATACTGGAAATAAACACCTGTTTTTGAGGCTGCAATATCATACTGCGGAAATATGGTTGGATTATAAGTGAACCCGTTAATACTTGCCCGTATGGTAAGCGCCTTCACCGGGTTTATCGACCCAAAGAAACTTGCGCCAAATGAATTGTTTTTACCAACATTTTGGTAAGCAGTACGGGTTCCGTTTATTACCTGGCCATTTATAGTCTCGGTTAAAGGGCTTGCAATACCCTCTATCAGGTTATTGGTATGCTTGTAATAAACCGAGAAGTTAAGCACAGATGATTTAACAAACTTATTTAGGTTTAACTCCACAGTTTGTGAAACCTCGGGCGCAAGGTTCACATTACCTACGGTTTGGCTTTGTACGTTGCTGCGGTTAATAAACGGATTTAAAAACTGCAGGCTTGGCCTTTGGATACGTTTGCTGTATGATAACTTAATAGTTTGGGTACCCAATTGCTTTTGGATAGTTAAACTTGGCACATAAGTAGTGTAACTTGATGTAAACGGTTTTAAATCCTGGTAAAGGTCGCCTACTTTCTCAGGATCCTGGAAAGGATTTTGAGGGTCGCCTTTTATCCTGGTATTTTCAACACGGCCGCCTACCAGTAACGAATAACTTTTTGGCAAAGTGAAGGTTAATACCGCATAACCGGCGTATACATTCTGGTTATAATCATACAGGTTTGAGTTTAACGAATCACGTGCTGAGTTATTACCCAAACTATCGGTATTGAAAATATCGTAATTACTGTTTATGCGGCGTTGTATGGTTTTACCGCCGGCCTCAATTTTTATTACTTTATTTAAAGGCAACGTATAATCGGCCTGGAAGGTATATTCATTGTTTATACCATTATTATTACCCATTTGGCTTGGGTTAACCGCGGTAAACAAGCTGGCATAATCAGTTTTTATATCGCTATGGCTCCATTGCCCGGATAGGGTGAATTCCTCGCCCTCTTTTTTAAACTTGTGCGTGTAATCAAGGTTCCAATCAAATCCGCTAAATTTATTATGCGATTGGGTGGTGCTGGTATATTGGCTTAGTACACCTCCTAAATCAATATTGTTAATTCCCTTTCCTTCAATATTAAAACCACCATCATTAAGCCTGATGGTACTGTTAAAGCTGTTAAAAGCATTARCCTMATAACCGGCAGTAACAGAGCCTATAGCACCATGCCTTTTAATGCGGCTTGAAGAATTATTATAATTATGGCGGGTAACAGTACCATCGGCATCCCTAAATACCTGGTCGAAAGTGGTTGTAGATGTTTGCGGCCAGGTTAAGTTACCACCCGCATTAATACCCAGGCTAAACCTGTTTTTGTTGTAGTTAAAGTTTATGTTACCATTGTTTTGACGGGTACCCACACCACCGCTTACAGAACCGCTTACGCCCGAAACATTTTTTTGTTTGGTAATGATGTTGATAATACCACCAGAACCTTCTGCATCATATTTTGCTGATGGAGAAGTTACCACCTCGATGCTTTTGATCTGGTCGGCAGGAATGGTTTTTAATACATCCGCTAAACTGGCCGATGTTGCGCCCGATGGCTTACCGTTAATCAATACACGAACATTTTGATCGCCCCGGATAGATACGTTACCGTTGATATCAACAGCAACCAAAGGTACTTTTTGCAATACATCTGTAGCGTTACCGCCTGCTGCGGTGAGGTCTTTTTCGGCATTGTAAACAATTTTATCTATCTTGTTTTCAATGAGCGGCGCCTGCCCCACTACATTAACCGTTGCCAATGCTTTTGCTCCAGGGGATATGAAAACACTACCCACTTTATTGTCGGGTTTTGAAGCCGTGGTAGTAATTGGCTCAATTGTTTTTGATGGATAACCGATAAAAGATACTATTAGTTTATAAGTACCTGGCTTTACATTATCAATTTTAAAATTCCCTTTTTCGTCGGTTACTACACCGTTTAAGGGCGATTTGCCACCGCTGCGGTATAAACCCACAGTAGTATAATCCATTGGCTTTTTTGTAATTGAATCAATCACTGTACCAGATATACGGCCAACAATATTTGGCCCGCCACCACCCACATTAAACTGGGCTTTAGCCGAAAGAGCAAAACAAAAAAGTGCTATAAGTATGTAAAAACGTTTCATTTGTAAGTATTTTCGTAATTGGAGGCGAAAATACTTTAAATGTTACACCCTAAACCTTTCTTTTTTTACTAAAGTGCAAATTGTCATGTATATGTTACACTAAGAAAATAATAATGCAGAACTACCGTTTATAAACTATTTGTTTGGAAAGTTTTAAGCAAGGCGCTTCCACCAATAACCAAAACAGCCATGCAAACAAAATGCTCACTATAAGCCCGGTCATAAATTCCAATCCTTTAAAAAACAGCGTTTTAGGCAAAAGCATACCTAAATAAACAACCAGGTTGCTGCCTATCATATCATGAGTGAGGTAAAGCGAAAACGATATTTTTGAAAAGAAGCTAACCACCGGGTAACTTTTTAAAGGTAACAGCAGCAATCCCAAAGCAAACAATGCGGCGCAGGTTTGCGGCCAGCCAACGGTGTATAAACTGCATACGGTTATCAAAACTCCCAAAAAAAGTATTTCCTTTAAGTTTTTACCTTTTACCAGGTACAAATAATACAAAATACCCAGCGCAAACACCGAAAAGTAATTTGCTAAATTGGTTCCCGGTATTTTTATTATTAGCGGTAAAATGCTTAAAAGTAATAACAGCCATTGTCCCCATTTACCGGTAAACCAGGGGAAACATAAGGCCACAAACAGGTAAAACTGAAACTCGATACCTAATGTCCAATAAACGGGACTAAGATAAGACTGACCTACAAAGCTATTGAGGTATGCTAAATGGCAAACAGCGTTAAACCAGTCGGGCCTGTAATTTGTAACCCAAAAAAAGTTCACGATGATAGCCAGGGCGATGGAGGTGAGATAGGGAGGCTCGATGCGGGTAATACGTTTTAAAATGAAGCGTCCGCTCAGTTTCCAGGTATAATTTTGCGGTATGGCCCAGCATATGATAAAACCCGATAGCAGGAAAAACATATAAACCCCGAGCCAGCCATACTTTAAAACCGGCAGGGTTTTGCCCCCTAAATGAAAAAGCGCTACGGCCACAGAAGCAATTGCCCGGATATAATCAACCTGCTGTATGTGTGGTTTTTGTTTTATACTGATTGGGGTCATTGGCTTAGCACATACGCTTAAACGAGGTTAACAAAAAAAAGCCATTGCGAGTACCGACCAACGCAGCTGGAAAAAACAGAAATATATGGATACCAGAACCGCCTCGTGATCGTCATTGCGAGGTACGAAGCAATCCCCAAAATACAGATCGGATTTGCACAGTTACTCTGTAATTCGGGGATTGCTTCGTACCTCGCAATGACGGGAAAGGGATCTATTGTAAAAATACATATTGATAATCAATAACTTACAATCACATCATTATAAGGCACGAAGTAAGGACATGGTTGTTGGGTTGACGAATATTTAAACCGGCTACCTACACCACCATATTAACAATCCTGCCTTTAACTACAATCACCTTCTTAGGGGCTTTGCCGTCGAGGTATTTTTGTACATCGGTGTTGGCTAAAACAGTAGTTTCTATTTCCTTTACGTCAAGGCTCAATGAAATATTTAGGTTCATCTTCATTTTACCGTTGATAGATATCGGGTAAGCAAATTCATCCTCAATTAAATAAGCGCTGATGAACTTAGGGAACGGCGCGTATGATAAACTACCAGCCGGGTTACCCAATAATGTCCATAATTCCTCGCAAATATGCGGAGCATAGGGTGACAGGATGATCACCATATCCTGCAATATCGCGCGGTTATTACATTTCAGGTCTGTTAATTCATTTACAGCGATCATGAAGCTGGAAACTGAAGTATTGAACGAGAAACGCTCAACATCTTCCTCCACTTTGCGGATGATCTTGTGTAATGATTTCAACTCCGATTTTGAAGGCCCGGCGCCAGATACGCTAAACTCCCAAGCCTCGTTATGGAACATTCTCCAAAATTTACGCAGAAATTTGAACACGCCTTCAATGCCATTGGTATTCCAGGGCTTGCTTTGCTCCAACGGACCGAGGAACATTTCGTACATGCGCAGGGTATCGGCGCCGTAACGTTGAGCTATATCATCAGGGTTAACAACGTTGTAATACCGTTTAGACATTTTTTCTACCTCAACGCCGCAAATGTATTTGCCATTCTCTAAAATAAACTCAGCATCCCCAAATTCTGGTCGCCATTCTTTAAACTTATTTAGGTTCAGGATCTCATTTTCCACAATGTTCACATCAACATGCAATGGCGAAGTTTTATATTGCTTAATAAGGCCGTGAGAAACAAACGTGTTCGTTCCGCGTCCTTCCTCATCAATCAAACGGTATACAAAATTACTCCTACCCTGTATCATCCCCTGGTTTATCAGCTTTTTGAACGGCTCTTCCTCTCCTACTTTACCAATATCCTTCAAAAACTTGTTCCAGAAACGGCTGTACAGCAAGTGACCGGTTGCATGTTCACTGCCACCTATGTATAAATCCACATCTTTCCAGTACTCAATAGCTTCTCTTGATGCAAACTCCTTATCGTTTTTCGCATCCATGTAACGGTACCAATACCAGCTTGATCCCGCCCAGCCCGGCATGGTCGAAAGTTCGTAGGCATAACCAACCCCATCAGCCCCCTCTAAATCTCCCCCGGTAGGGGAGACTTTAGCTGCATCTGTTTCTTCTCTCGTTATTTCTGTTTTATCTCTTTCTGGAAGGCTATCCAATTTTGACTTTATAGATAAAGCAACGGATTGAACATCTTTTAATACTTCATCATTTGAAAATCTTATTACTTCAAAACCGAAATGATTTAATACTTCCGTTCTTGCATCGTCAGCTTCTTTGTTGGCTGTATGGTGATGGCCATCAAGTTCAATTACTAAGCCTTTTTGTAGAGAAATAAAATCAGCAATAAACTGGCCGACAACGTGCTGTCTCCTTATTTTATAACCAAGTTTTTCGCCTCTTAGTAATTGCCATAACATTTCTTCAGCCTCAGTCGGTTGATTTCTATTATCACGACTGAAATCCTTCACCTGTTTATAATAAACGGGATCGGCGGTTTCCCTGTAACTTCCGGCCTGGTGCGGTTGAGAAGTCTCCCCTACCGGGGGAGATTTAGAGGGGGCTGTTTCCGGTTTGTAGCTCCATCCTTCAGCTCTCCCTAATGGTGGTTCACCACTTTCGGTAGGTAAATATTTATCAACCTCAGGTAACAGTAATGGCAGGTGACTTTCTTCAATTAAATGAGGCAAGCCTTCTTTAAAGTAAACCGGCACAGGTTCGCCCCAGTAACGCTGGCGGCCAAAAATGGCGTCGCGCATCCTGAAGTTCACTTTTGCTTTACCGGCTCCAATCTCTTCCAGTTTGGCAATTACGGCTGCCGTACCTGCTTTATAATCCAACCCGTTCATAAAGTCGGAGTTGATGTATTTACCTTCCTTGGTCGGGTCGGCTTCGGTTTCAATATTTTGAATATCGAGGATAGGTACTATCGGCAGGTTAAAATATTTGGCAAACAAATAATCCCGCTGATCGCCAGATGGTACGGCCATTACAGCCCCGGTACCGTATCCGGCTAAAACGTAATCGGCAATCCATATCTGGATCTTTTCGCCATTCAACGGATTCAACACAAAGCTTCCTGTAAACGCGCCCGAAACCGTTTTGGCATCAGCCATCCTGTCAAGCTCCGATTTCTTTTTGGTTACAGCTATATAGGCATCAATATCTGCCTTCTGCTCAGGTGTGGTTAAAGTAGCCACCAACTCATGCTCGGGCGCTATCACCAAAACAGTAACGCCGAAGATGGTATCTACGCGGGTAGTGAAAACCTCGATGTAATTGTGAGTGGTGAGTGATGAATGGTGAGTGGTTTTGTCAAGCGGAAATTTAACTGACGCTCCGGTACTTTTACCTATCCAGTTCCGTTGCATTTCTTTTAATGGCTCGGGCCAGTCGATGGTATCCAATCCATGCAATAACCTTTCGGCATAGGCGGTAATACGCATGCTCCATTGCATCATTTTCTTTTGCTCAACAGGGAAACCACCGCGCTCGCTAAAGCCGTCCTTTACCTCGTCGTTTGCCAATACGGTTCCTAAAGCCGGGCACCAGTTTACGGTGCTTTCGCGCAGGTAGGTAAGGCGGTATTTTAACAATTCGGCCTGCTGCTCCTGGTTGCTAAACGCTTTCCATTCACCAGCAGTAAAACTCAATATTTCTTCATCGCATACAGCGTTGATGCCGGCTGAACCCTTTTGCTCAAAATGTTCAACCAGTTTAGCAATTGATTCGGCTTTATCAGCATCCTTATTATACCAGCTGTTAAACAGCTGCATAAAAATCCACTGTGTCCACTTATAATAATCGGGCGAGCTGGTGCGCACTTCACGACTCCAATCAAAAGAGAAGCCTATCTGATCCAACTGGCGGCGGTAGGTGGCAATATTTTCTTCGGTGGTTACCGCAGGGTGCTGCCCGGTTTGTATGGCGTATTGCTCGGCCGGTAAGCCAAAGCTATCGTAACCCATGGGGTGCAGCACGTTAAACCCTTTTAAGCGTTTGTAGCGTGCAAAAATATCAGATGCGATATAACCCAGCGGGTGGCCAACATGCAGCCCCGCACCAGATGGGTATGGGAACATATCCAGCACATAATACTTGGGTTTGGCGCTTTTATCTTCGGCTTTAAACGTTCCGTTCTGTGCCCAAAACTGCTGCCACTTTTGCTCTATGTCCTTAAATTGATAGTCCATTTTGTTGTTTACGCGTATGAGGTTGCGAAATTAAGAAAATCTCTATTAGTATGGTAGTTTATTGGCGATTAGTTGATTATAGTGTAGCCCGCCCATAAAACGCGCCTATGCAATTTAATCCATATGCTGCTACTGTCGTGTCAATCTTGAATTGACGGTAGCCTTTAGTCGAAAGTCTTAAGTTCAAAGTCAAAAAAGAACAAATCCGGCTTATAACTTAGTACTGTTGACTTAACACTACATTGCATGTACCTGGTGCACAAATAAATAACAGATGAACGCCGATATTATTGATGTTAATTATTTAGTCCACCTATTTGTAATTAACCATATAAGCATTAAATTTGGCAACACTTTCTTAAACCTTAAACATGAAGCACAATTACAAACTCATCCTTTTGGCCTTTATAGGTATAGCATTTACCTGGTCAGCCTGCAGCAAATTAAAAGACGACGCCAACACCAGCACGGTAAGCACCAAAATAGTAAGCACACAAATGGCTGCCAGCCTTAGTGAATCTTTGTACGGCGAACAGGGCGGCTTTAGCATCGAAGATGGTATCGATTATCCAAGCAACCTTGATTTTGCACACAAAGGCAAAATCAAAGTTCAGTCAAACCATCACGTGGGCTGTGGTTTTAAAATTGATACCACCTTTTCGGTTAACTTTGATACCGATAGTGCAAAACTCGATCTGTGGGAAAAAATTAAATACGAGGTTTTATGCACCAACAACATACCATCAAGCGTAAATGTTAACGACAGCTTGCATTTAGTTGTAGTTGGCAGCGGCGTTAACCTTACAGAAAAATATGGTAAAAGCTTTTTATTAAAAAGCCTTAACCCCGGCCAAACAGGTGCAAAGCTTCAGCTGGATGGTAAATTGAATTTATCTGTAAACGGAAGCTACAAAGAAAACAACACTACAAAAACCATTGCGGGTTCATACAGTTTCACTTTATCGGCACTGGTTATCGACCGCTCTGCAGATGCCGATATTATAAGCGGAAACGGAACCTTTGCCACCAAAGGAACTTATGATAAAGGCACCTGGAACTACTCGGGAACAATTGTATTCATGGCTGGGCATAAAGCCAAGATTACCATTAATGGCGATGTTTATACCATTAATGTTAAAACCGGGCAGGTGTTATAACCGATCTATAAGACATTCATATTCCCCGCTTACTGACTGAATAGACAGGGAATTAAGCGCGGGGTGAGGAGAAACTGTTTCTTGAGCACAGCGAAAAATCTACACCCCGCTCTAAAATCATGCATACCTGAATGCATGTCATAGGAGTTTTCTGCCCGTCCCATTTGCTTTAACAGGAAGTTTCCCGAGGGAGTTTTTTTGTTATAATCAGAACTAATAACTTATTATATTGGCAAAGTAAAACCTTTTGCTCCCCCTTTAGGGTGCTGGGGGTTTGCTTAACAATGAAACGTCTATTCTCAAATCTTTCCTTCCAGGTTCTTATCGCTATTGCCCTCGGTGTTGTCGTCGGACTAAACTTTAAGGGCTTTGCCTCCACTGCCGAACTCATCAGCAAAACGTTCATCAGCCTTATTACTATGCTGATAGCGCCTATTATATTTTTCACCATTGTGCTGGGCATTGCCGGCATGAGCGATATGAAAAAGGTTGGCCGCGTGGGTGGTAAGGCACTGCTTTATTTTGAAATAGTTACCACCTTCGCCCTTATCATCGGTGTTACGGTGGCCAATATCATTAAACCCGGCGCCGGTTTTGTAAGCCATACCGTTACAGATACCAGCAAGCTTGCAGTGTATGAAAAAGCCGCTGCCGAAATGCACTGGGGCGATTTTATTGCCCACATTGTACCCGGCAATGTGTTTGATGCGTTTGCCAAAGGCGATATATTGCAAATCCTCTTCTTCGCTATTTTGTTTGGCGTTGGGTTGAGCCGCATGGGCGAAACCGGTCAATCGGTTATCCAGCTGTTTGATAAGCTCTCCAAAGTGTTCTTCAACATCATGAAGATTGTAATGAAGGTAGCCCCTTTAGGCGCTTTTGGGGGGATGGCATTTACCATCAGCAAGTATGGGTTAAAAACCTTGCAGCCATTAGCGCTGCTGATGGGTTCTGTTTATTTAACCATGCTCCTGTTCATTTTTGTGGTGCTAAATATCATTTGCCGCATCTATAAATTCAGCCTTTGGCAATACCTCAAATACATCCGGCAGGAAATACTGATTGTGCTGGGTACATCCTCTTCCGAATCTGCGTTGCCGGCCATGATGGAGAAGATGGAAAAATTTGGCTGCTCCAAGTCGGTTGTGGGTTTGGTGATCCCTACGGGGTATTCCTTTAACCTGGATGGCACTACCATTTACCTGTCTATGTGCGTAATATTTTTGGCGCAGGTATTTAATGTACCCTTATCACTTGCCCAGCAATTAACCATTATTGGCATCCTCATGATCACCTCCAAAGGCGCCGCAGGGGTAACAGGCAGCGGTTTTATAGTGCTTAGCAGCACACTTACCGCAATAAAAATAATCCCGGTTGAGGGCTTGGCTATACTGATAGGAGTAGACAGGTTCATGTCCGAAGCCCGGGCCATCACCAATGTAATTGGTAATGGAGTGGCAACTATTGTTATTGCGAAAAGTGAAGGGGAGTTTAGCCCCCCGGCCCCTTGAAGGGGGAGTTTTTCTTGGCAATTACGTCAGCGACTACATAATGTACTAATAACAATTATTTCCTGCATATTTTATTTTAACCAATACATTCTCATCAATAGGTTTTTATATCTTTATTGTTTATCTGCTAACACCTTATCAAAAAAAAATTGCAGTATGATTATTACCATTAAAGACGAGACTTTTGCCGGCAAAATATTGCGTGAGCTGGATATTGAATTTAAAACCGAAGTGGTTACTATACAGGACATCATTACCAGTAGGGTAATTAAAGAGGTGGAGCACTATAATAGCAAAATGCCCGCCTATTTTGATGGACTGATAGAGCCGTCAGACGCTGAAAAAACGCTGAATGGCTTCAAGCTGAAACCCAAAAAAGTGATCGACGCCGAAAAGCAGGTTTATATTGCCCTGCATGCTTTTCAAAACAATGGCTTCTTTGTACTGGTTGATAATATCCAGTCGGAAAGCCTGGATCAACAGATCGGACTACGAAAAGAAATGGCCATTAGTTTCATCAAATTAACGCCATTGGTAGGCGGTTGAACATGAATATTTTTGATAAAATTAAAGATGCATTATTCAATAATACATCTTCAAATGATATGCCGCCAGCTCAAACAGTAAATGAGTTTGACGAAGTGATTCGTAATTCACGCATCGAATACGCGCGTATAAATACCTATTTCTGGAATTTAAAACTGAATACAATATCTGTTTACACGCAGGATGTAGCCAACTGGAATGATAAAAAGAAAATAGACTTTATCATTTACTGCCTGCGTCAAATTAACGAATATCAAAAAAACAGGCGCGGTTACTCAAATACTGATATAGCCTATCAGGATAACGAGGTAAGGGCGGCCTACCTAAGCCAGCTGTTTAAAACCAGGCTTGCCATTGATGATCACGATCTGGAAAGGGTCTTGCTTGCATTTAACCAAAATAAAAAATGGGACTGGGCTACCCTAAACCAATGGCCTACCTCGGCCCTGCTCAACCAACTCACGCGCCAGTATGGCAAATCGGGCATCTCCGAAAAAATGATTGAGTTGTTGAATGGACTGAAAGTGACTATACAGCAGATTAACCAAACCTATTTCGAAAAAGAAAAGCTAAAACTGGTAGAAAAGATAGATCAGTTGATATTTGGTGCAACAGAATCGCCGGAAAAAGTTAAGCCCACATTGTTTTTAGGCGATGACGCATTTTCTGCCTATGCTAACCAAATCATCCAGGATTTACCGGAAGCAGAACGGCAGGTATGGTACCAATTAATTGCAAAGGCATTAAAGGCCTCGGGTTCAAAGCCATCCAATAAATACCTGCAGGAAAGTAAAGGGCTGTTTAAACAATTAGGTGCCGATAAGTTTAAAAACGTTGTGAACAACTGGTTCCTGTTTATTATTAATTTAAAAGAAGAAACTAAAGTACATACCCAAACTTATGATAACAGGGTTTACAATTACTCAACATCAACATTTTTAAGCGCCATCAACATGGAAGCCATTAAAGGCTTTGTATGGATGTGCGCGCATTTTCACGATAACGCCACTCTTAATAACTTGGCTAAACTGGCCGAACGGAGTTACAAAAAAATGCCCGGCGTCGGCCCGGCAGCGGCGGCCATTGGCAATGCCTGCCTGTATGCTCTTTATAAATCAAAAGGCCTGGATGGTATAGGCCATTTATCCCGTCTGAAACTTCGGATTAAGCAGAGTAATACGCAACAAATCATCGAAAAATATATACACGAGGCCGCAAAGGAACAAGGTGTATCAACCCACGAAATTGAGGACATGGCGGTTGATGATCTTGGACTTACCAATGAAACACGTGAGTTTCAGTTTGAAAATTACACCTGTATCCTGAAAATTACCGGCGTTGGCAAATCTGAGCTTAACTGGTATAAAACCGGCGGGGTACAACAGAAAACTATCCCCTCGGTTATAAAAGAAAAGCAGGCCGTCAGGTTAAAAAAAATAAAAGATATTCAGAAACAAACCGACCAGACCACCAGCGCCCAGCGCGACCGTATAGACCGGATGTTCCGGACCGGGCGTAAGCTGAGCTTTGAGGCTTTCAAGGAGTTTTTTTTAGATCATGGGCTGATGTGTTTCCTCAGTAGGCAAATCATCTGGAGTGTTACCCAGGCCGGGCAAACAACATCCGTGATCCGGGTAAATGAGGTATGGCTTAATAACAACGATGAGGTGTTTATCCTCGACGAAAACGCCGAAGTATCCCTATGGCATCCAGCTTTGGCCCCCCTTGCCGAAGTACAAAAATGGCGCGATTTTTTGATTCGGCATCAGATTCAGCAACCACTGAAACAAGCGTTCCGCGAGGTTTATTTGCTTACCGAAGCTGAAATAAATACCCGCACCTACAGTAACCGAATGGCTGCCCACGTATTAAAGCAGCACCAGTTTAACATGCTGGCCAAAACACGGGGCTGGAAATATTCATTACTTGGCACATACGATAACGGCATAGAAAACGGCATTGCCGAAATACATTTGCCCGAACATGAGCTCAAAGCCCAATACTGGGTAAACGAAGTTAACGCGGATAATGCTTATAACGACACTGGCATATGGAATTATATAACTACCGACCAGGTGCGATTTGTGCGTGCAGCCGATGATACAGTTATGGAGCTGGTAGATGTTCCGGCTTTGGCGCTTTCTGAAGCATTGCGGGATGTTGACCTTTTTGTTGGGGTGGCCAGCGTAGGTAACGACCCAGCCTGGCAGGATTCGGGCGGGGTACCGGCTTTGAACAACTATTGGGCATCATATTCTTTTGGCGACCTTTCTGAACTGGCAAAAAACCGTAAAGAGATCCTGACCAACCTGGTACCAAGATTAAAAATAAACAAGGTTGCGGCTATACAGGACAAGTTCCTGGTAGTAAAGGGTAAGCTACGAACTTATAAAATACATATTGGCAGCACCAACATACTAATGGAACCTAACGACCAATATTTATGCATTGTGCCCGACAGGGGTCAAAAAAGCCCAACCGAAGGTTTGTTTATTCCCTTTGAAGGCGATGCCGGCCTTTCGGTCATCCTCTCCAAAGCCTTCCTGCTTGCAGATGATGACAAAATTACCGACAGCACCATTACATCGCAAATAAACAGGAAATAAAATCCCGGAAAACAAACATCCGGGCTTTTGCAAATTCAATATTTTATATTACGTTCATCTATTTACGAGACACACGTCTACCAGCATCAGGACATCACAAGGGCCTATACATAATATAAGTATCTACAAGCCCCAGTTGAAGATGCCTGAAACCATTGGGGGTAGTGCCAATAATGGTAAAGCCATTTTTTTGCCAAAGCTTTACCGCCTGGTGATTGGTTGAAACCACTATGTTAAATTGCATAGCCTGGTATCCCTGTTCTTTAGCTATTTGCATAGAGTGCCGGCAAAGCAGGCTGCCTATACCTTTGCCCCTGGCATCGGGATGCACCATATAGCCGCAATTGGCTATGTGGTTGCCCAGCCCCACCTGGTTGGGCTTCATGATGTAAGTGCCCAGTATTTTATGATCCTCTTCGGCAACAAACGTTTGGATTGGGCTTGCAAACCAATGTTTTTGTAAATCGGCTTTAGGAGTTTCGGGATCAAACGCGTACGTATCTCCTGTTTGTATAACTGTTGAGAATATCTCCCAAATGGAATCATAGTCCTGTTGAGTAGCTGGTCTTATTTTCATAACCTGTAAACTTCCCGCTATAGTTGTTGTATTACGGGTTACAAATCGTTTTTAATTTTTTGCTGTAATCGGCATTTAACGGCTCGTTGGTTTGGGCAAGGCGCTGTGATCCTACGTTGGCAGGGCAGGCAATACCTTTGGGGCCGTCATAAACCAGGTCGGGTTTGGTGCTGATCAGTTCTTTAGGTACATAGACTTGTACCCTGGTAACCGGATACCCGCTCGGGAAATAACGAACATAATAACCATCCGGGTGTAAAGACCATATGCCCGATGGCACTTCGGGATCGGGTTGCGGAGCAATGCCGGCCAGCATGGCGTATTTTTCCATTTCTTCGTATGATGCATTGCCCGATGCGGCCAGCTGGCGGATATTATTTTCGGCCTCAAAAACGCTTTGGGCTGCGGCCGGCAGCTGGTCTTTGGCCTTTGCCACCAGGCTTGCCGGAAGTACACCCAATGCGCCACCCTCCAGCATAAGCAGTTCCTGCGGCGATAATAAGGTGGTTGCTGTTAGTTTGATATCTGTACCAAAATCGGCAAAACGGGTACGGGCAACTATTGCCCAAAGTAATACCTGGATACTGCGCTGTTTTACATCGGGATGCTTTTCGGCATTTTTAAGTATCAGTATCACCACATCGGCCTTGGGGCCCAATACCGGTGCCAGCATATAACCATCGCCGGTGCTTGGCCCACGTGTACCGGCGTGCAGGCAATAACTTTTATTGGTCATTTCAAAAAAGCCGGCACAAAGTTTAAAACCGCCGCCGGGCGCTTTGGGTAAAAGGTATAAAGGCTCGGGTTGCTGTCCTTCAATAAATGATGGGGGTTTGGAACCTGTTTTGTTTACATCTTTAAAACTTGTTGTAATGGCCTGGGGTTGTTTCAGGATCTTGTTTAAACCACCGCCCGAGGCCATCTCGGTGCCTTTATCCAGTAATTTTTTACCAAGCCCGCCAAATTGGGCCTGGGCGGCAGTAATGCAAAACATAAATGCAATAAGTGTAGCAAATCTTTTGTGTGTTTTCATAAGTAACAGGATGTTTAGATGCTGCTAAATTAACTAAAACAATATTAATCGGGTGTTGCAATTAAGTCTGTTTTTTTCTGACAGCTTTCGAAGGAGATACCAATGGGTGGAATTTTCGGGCAATAGTGGAAAATAATGCTGCTTTAACTATTTCCCCAGCGAAAAACGCTTGCGGCTGGGGATTGGAAAATTTTATTCTACTTTTTTAATCGAACTCGGATTGTTATTAAAGGAAGCTAAAGCTTTATCAAACTCATTCTTCTTTTTTTCAGATACGTTTACATATCCAATACTTAGATAACCTATTCTTATATCTTTCCAATATAATCCATTGGCCATTTTACCTTGCAGGGTTAAAGTTTCGGGCTTATATTCTTTACCCAACTCCCTTGCTATTTTATCTTTTAATTGAGTACTCTCAAAACGTTTATGTGTTATGCTGTCTCCCATTGATCGCATGTTATTATAGTTTGATACACTAATTACAAAGTCAGATATATATATTTTTGAGGAGTCTGAATAAATGTATTGTTTTTCTAATTCGTTATGGCCTCCAACTAAGGTTAAAGGCTTAAACCCTTTGGGCAATGCCATATAGTAAGTATTATTTCTTAAGTGGGATTCGTCTGCATTTTTTCTTTTATATTGTATGATAGCAATTCCTTGACTACTTGCACATGAGGTAATGAAAGAAAATAGTATTAAATAAATCGTAATTTTCATATTCAAGGAGATTAATTCAGTGGATAAAAAAAACAGGGGTATTTGCTGGAATAAACATACTTAGTATGCACCACGCATTTAGGACAGCACTATGTCAGGCAATCAAAATATTGCATCCTTACAAAAACATCTATCCCAAAAACGTTTACAAAACTTACAAAATATAATCCTTCGGGATTTCTGAATTTATAATTGCGGCTCATGCGTTCAAAATACAAAATCGCGGATGAAACCTACATACGGGATTTGCGTGAAAAGCCCTCAGCGGGCGCAGACCTACAGGCAAAGGCAAAGCGAGGACTTGTAACGAAAAGCCTGGCCCCGGTTTTATCGGGTGAAACAACCAAAACCTGCCTGTTAAAGCAATTATTTAATACCATAAAGTCACTTTTATGTTAACATATAAAATTACCTGCCCCGGGGGTTTGACATTCGGACAAAAACTTTAGCTTTGCCGTACTAAACGAAAAAAACCAATGAGTGTTCTCGTAAATAAAGATTCAAAAGTTATTGTACAAGGTTTCACCGGTAAAGAAGGCAGTTACCATGCCGAGCAAATGATTGCTTATGGTACCCAGCTTGTTGGCGGTGTAACACCAGGTAAGGGCGGTCAGTCGCATTTAGACAGGCCTGTTTTTAACACTGTTAAAGATGCCGTTGACCAAACGGGCGCCGATGTATCTATCATTTTTGTACCTCCTGCTTTCGGCGCTGATGCCATTATGGAAGCTGCAGAGGCTGGCATTAAGGTTATTGTTTGTATCACCGAAGGTATCCCTACAAAGGATATGATTGCGGTAAAAGAATACTTAACCGATAAGGACGCACGTCTTATTGGCCCTAATTGCCCGGGAATTATTACTGCCGATGAAAGCAAAATTGGTATTATGCCAGGCTTTATCTTCAAAAAAGGTAATGTGGGCGTTGTTTCAAAATCAGGAACCTTAACTTACGAAGCGGTTGACCAGGTGGTTAAAGCCGGTTTAGGTATCACTACCGCTATAGGTATTGGCGGCGACCCTATTATTGGTACCCCAACCAAAGAGGCTGTTGAACTGTTGATGAATGACCCTGATACACATGGCATTATCATGATAGGCGAAATTGGCGGCAGCATGGAAGCTGATGCAGCCCGTTGGATTAAAGAATTTGGCACTAAACCGGTTGTAGGTTTTATTGCCGGCCAAACCGCGCCTCCGGGCCGCAGGATGGGTCACGCGGGTGCAATTGTTGGCGGTGCCGACGATACAGCTGCTGCCAAAATGAAAATTATGGCCGAGTGCGGGATCCGCGTAGTAGAATCTCCTGCCGAAATTGGCGCTGCTATGGCAGAAGAATTGGCGAAGTTATAGCCCCCTAACCCCCTAAAGGGGGAACTGGAAAAACATATTTGAATCCTGGTCAGTTTTGGCCGGGATTTTTTTGTTTTGTTAAAAAATGTTAATAGCCTGCTTATATGAAAGGAATGGCTTATTTTTCCTTCATCTAAACACATACTTATGCCTTTTTCTTCGCGCCGGTCCAAGTTTCTTTTATTAAGTTTTATTTTTTTGACCGGTTATTGCTCAGAAAGCGTGAATGTCCAAAGCAATGAGCAGCTGATTAAGGCTATTAACAACAGCCTGATTCCCATTAAAACACTGGACCCCGATAGCGGTTACAGCGACCTGCAACCGCTGAAGGAAATTTTAAAAGATAAAAAGATTGTTGGCCTTGGCGAGGCTACACATGGCACACACGAGTTTTTTGTGTACAAACACCGCATGCTGGAGTTTTTGGTAAAAGAGATGGGTTTTAAAACCTTTGTGATCGAGGCCAGCTTTACCGGTACTCAAACCATGAATGATTATGTACTTTATGGCAAAGGCGATCCTTACCAGGGGCTATCAGCAATGGGCTTTGGTATTTGGATGACAGATGAGTTTGTACAAATGGCTAAGTGGATTAAAACGTACAATCAATCGCAACCTATCCAGAACCGGGTTAAATTTTATGGCTGTGATATGCAGGACGGGCAAACATCTACCCGTTTGATTAAAGATCTCCTTACCGAAAGCAAACAGCTTAGCCCCGAAATTGAGGAGAGTTTTAAAGTGATGGCTAAACAATGGGCAAGTATTACCAATGGAGAAAAAAAAAGTATGAAGAATACTATAACCTTGCTTAAAAGCATCCGGCTGGCATCTACCGATAGTGATAAAGTGAATTTATACAATCAGGATGTGCGGGCGCTTGAGCAGTTTGTGGTCTACATTAATTCTAATTCAAAATTCTATCCCACAAAAAGCACAGAAGTAAGGGATGAGTTTATGGCCGAAAATTGCGCATGGATATACAATTATACCCAAGGCGATAAAATGATGATCTGGGCGCATAATGAGCATGTGCGCAAAGCAAAGGATAATTATGATGTTGCCCGGATGGGAATGTTGCTGGCTGGCCGTTTTAAGGATAGTTATTATGCTTTCGGGTTTGGGTTTGGCAGCGGCACTATCCGTGCGTTTGATAAAGCTATGGGCAGAAATGGCAGCTACGATGTACCTGCTATAAACAATAGCGACAGCTACGATACTGCTTTTGCCAGTGCAAGCAGCCCTGGTTTTATTCTGGATTTCAAAACTGCTTCGGCAGATGCGGGGTTGAAACAGTTTTTAAACGAGCAACATTATGCCTATACCGTTGGCGCTATTTTTACCGATTTTAAAGACACCCAGAGGCTGCTTGTGCGGCAAAAACTGGGCGAAGCTTATGATGCCCTCATCTTTTTTCGTAAAACCACCGCAGCGATGGATATAAAAAGGTAAAGCGGGGAAGCGGGTGGAAACAATGCAGAAAATTCTTTAATTTAGGAACATCAGCTTTAAAACATCACCCATGATCAAAAAAAATCTGTTTTGGTTACTTTTATTTTCGTGCTGTGCAACAGCTTCTGCTCAAACCTACAAACCCGCCGCCTTTACCGATCCCGACAGGTTAAAAAAAATAGAGACCACCTTCCCCATCATCGACCAGATTTATAAGGACTATGCCGAAAAAAACCATTGGCCCGGCCTGGCTTACGGCATTGTGGTTGACGGTAAACTGGTGCATGTAGGCGGCCTTGGCTATACCGATATTCCTGATAAGATAGCAGCTACCCCAAAATCCGCTTTCCGCATTGCATCTATGACCAAAAGCCTCACCGCCATGGCCATTTTAAAGCTACGCGACGAAGGCAAACTGAAACTGGATGACCCGGCCTACCTGTACATCCCCGAGATGAAGAATACCAGGTACCTTACCAAAGATGCAACGCCGGTAACTGTAAGACACCTGCTCACCCACGCTGCCGGCTACCCGGAAGATAATCCCTGGGGCGACAGGCAACTGGCCGTTAGCGATGATGAGCTGATAGCGCTTTATAAAAAAGGTGTATCCTTTTCCAACAACCCCGGTTTAGGCTACGAGTATAGTAACCTTGGCTTTGCTACACTGGGCTATATCATCAAAAAGGTATCCGGCAAAACCTATGAAACCTACATCAACGAAAATATCCTGAAACCTTTGGGCATGACACATACCTATTGGGAATATACTAAAGTACCCAAAGAGCAACTGGCGCTGGGCTACCGCTGGCTGGATGATAAATGGGTGGAGCAACCCTTGCTGCACGATGGCGCCTACGGCGCCATGGGCGGCCTTATTACTACTATAGAGGATTTTAGTAAGTATATGTCGCTTCACCTGGATGCCTGGCCGCCAAGGGATGATGCCGAAACCGGCCCCATAAAACGCAGCTCGATCCGCGAAATGCAGTACCCCTGGGATGTAAATTATTTAACGGCCAATGCCAAAACAACTACCGGCCGCCCCTGCCCTAATGTGAGCGCCTATGCTTATGGCCTGCGCTGGGCCAGGGATTGCGATAACCGGGTTTATATTGGCCACACAGGCGGTTTACCGGGCTTTGGAAGCCAATGGAACATCATGCCCGATTATGGTATAGGTGTGGTTTCATTCGCCAACCTTACCTATGCGCGCGCAGGCTACCCTAACACCCAGGTGTTGGATACATTGCTTGCCCTATCAGGAATTAAACCACGCCAATTGCCGCCTTCTGTTATACTTGATCAGCGTAAAAATGACCTCCTGAAAGTTATTGCCGACTGGAGCAAGGCCAAAGAAAGCGGCATTTTTGCCGACAATTTTTTTATGGATTACTTTCCCGAAAAACTAAAAGCAGCGGCCGCTGAAGCTTTTGCAAAAGCAGGCAAAACGGTAAGTATTGGTGATGTGATAGCAGAAAATCAATTGAGGGGATATTTTATTATTAAGGGAGAAAATGCCAGTATCAAAGTAAGTTTTACGCTCACGCCGGAGAACCCGCCTTTGATACAGGAGTATCATTTGGATATAAGCCCACCGGCCCCCTGAAGGGGAATTCAGCGGTAAAAGTGCCTTTCTTCGCACCGTCAAACCAATGTAAACATCCCCCTCTAAAACATTTAATGCCCTCAATTTGTCGTATCTTTATGTAGGTAAAAATCGGGTTGTTATCGGTAAAATCAATAATCAATCGATGAAATCACCCTAACAATCAGTGTAATCATAAATAAATGGAATATAACAAATTAACGCCCGAAGAAGAAAGGGTAATACTATACAAAGGTACCGAGCGGCCATTTACGGGCGCTTTGCTAAATAATGATGCCCATGGTTTATATGTTTGCAAACGTTGTGATACCCCGCTTTACACGTCCGAATCAAAATTCGAATCGCATTGCGGCTGGCCAAGTTTTGATGATGAGATTCCCGGCGCGGTAAAAAGAGTAACAGATGCCGATGGTCACCGGGTTGAAATTGTTTGTGCAAATTGCGGCGCGCATTTGGGTCACGTTTTTGAAGGCGAATACCTCACTCCAAAAAATACCCGCCATTGTGTAAATTCTGTGTCGATGAAATTTGTATCGGCCGAAAATGTTAAATAATTTTTACCCCATTCAGGAATATCCGGGTAATGATTATCGTCCCGGATATTTTGTTTTTCCACATCCGGGTTTTGCGATCGCATTTTGGGAGCAATTTCCGAAATCCCTACCAACCCTTAGCAAGGGTGTTATGTATTTTTCAATAACTGTCGGTGTTAAGTAAAGTAATTTATAATGTTAAATTATTGTATCCGGCAAGTTTTTACACTATGCATTTTAGTGGTGATTTTTAATTAGCTGTAATCAAGTTCATTAATTTTCTGTTTCGTTGAATGGTTTAAAAAGTTATTGCACTAAGTGTTAATAACTCGGGGCTTTGTTAAAAACTATCATTAACAGCTTTCCAAAGCAAACATTAACTTTGTTGTACAAGGCAATAAAAAAGTATTCAACAGACAGCCGGATGCATTCGTCATCCAACAATACAAACACTTAACTGTCAGAGATTTACATGCTAAAACATTGTGGTTAACCAAACCAAATCACAAAAACTTGAAAGCTTTATGTATAATAAGGCTTGCTTTGGTGTCTGATGGCGCTACGTAAAAATAAAACGAAAAAAAACAGGTACCAATGATACAGGAAGACGAAATATTACTGAGAGAGAACAAAGACAGGTTTGTGATACTACCTATTAAGTATCCGGCCATTTGGGAAATGTACAAAAAGGCTGAAGCCAGTTTTTGGACAGCCGAGGAGATCGATCTTTCGGATGATATGAAGCATTGGGAAAACCTGAATCCGGGCGAGAAACATTTCATTTCGCATATCCTGGCTTTCTTTGCAGCAAGCGACGGTATAGTGAATGAAAACTTAGCCGTGAATTTTATGAGCGAGGTACAGTTGCCAGAGGCTCGTTGCTTTTACGGCTTCCAGATCATGATGGAGAATATCCACTCAGAAACCTATGCCCTGTTAATTGATACGTATATAAAAGACCCGGCCGAAAAAGACCGCCTGTTCCATGCTATTGATACTATACCATGTGTAACCAAAAAAGCAGAATGGGCGCTGCGCTGGATAAACAATGGCAACTTTGCCGAGCGTTTGGTGGCTTTTGCAGCTGTTGAAGGCATCTTCTTCTCGGGTAGTTTCTGTTCTATCTTCTGGCTTAAAAAACGCGGCCTGATGCCGGGATTAACCTTCAGCAATGAATTAATCTCGCGTGATGAAGGTTCGCATTGCGAATTTGCATGCCTGCTGTACAAAATGCTGAACAAAAGGTTAAGCGCTGATGCCGTTTTAAAGATCATTACCGACGCGGTTGAAATTGAAAAAGAATTTGTTACCGATGCATTGCCGGTTAACCTGATTGGCATGAACGCCAAAATGATGGGCCAGTATATTGAATTTGTGGCCGACAGATGGCTGGGTGAGCTGGGTTACGAAAAACACTACGGTGCAAGTAATCCGTTCGATTTTATGGAGATGATATCCCTGCAGGGCAAAACCAACTTCTTTGAAAAACGTGTTGGCGACTACCAGAAAAGCGGTGTATTAAACAACGCCGAAAGCAAGGCGTTTTCATTGGATGAAGACTTTTAAGTCAGTATCAAGTAATTAGTATCAAGTATCAGGATACTTAATTACCCCTAAAAATCACCGGTTGGTAAAAGGTCTTGTTACCTGATACTAACTACTTGATACAAAAAATAAGAGTTAACAATATACAATATATACACAAGTTGGTTCAGGTCTTGCTACCTGGTGCTAACTACTAAATACCACTAACATGCTTGTAGTAAAAAGAGACGGTAGAAAAGAATCGGTAAAATTCGACAAGATCACAGCACGTATCGAAAAACTGTGCTATGGGTTCCAGCTGGTTGACCCAATTGATGTGGCAAAAAAGGTAATTGAAGGTTTATTTGATGGAGTAACCACATCAGAACTGGATAACCTTGCTGCCGAAACTGCCGCGTCACTAACGACGAAGCATCCTGATTATGCTTTGCTGGCATCGCGCATCGCGGTATCAAACCTGCACAAAAACACTATCAAGTCGTTTTCAGAAACCATGCGCATCCTGTACAATTACGTGGATGGCAAAACCGGTAAAAATGCTTCACTTATAGCCGATGACGTATGGGAAGTTATTGAGGCCAATGCCGAACTGCTGGATAGCACCATCATTTATGACCGCGACTTTGGTTTCGATTACTTCGGTTTTAAAACCTTAGAAAAATCATACCTGTTAAAGGTTGACGGTAAAATTGTTGAGCGTCCGCAACACCTGTTTATGCGCGTATCGGTAGGTATCCACAAGGAGGATGTAGAAAGCGCCATCAAAACTTACCATTTAATGAGCGAGCGCTGGTTCACACACGCTACGCCTACGCTGTTCAACGCGGGTACACCAAAACCACAAATGTCGTCGTGCTTTTTATTAACCATGAAAGATGATAGCATTGATGGTATTTACGATACTTTAAAACAAACTGCTAAAATATCGCAAAGTGCCGGTGGTATCGGTTTAAGCATCCACAATGTAAGAGCTACAGGCTCATACATCAGCGGTACAAACGGTACAAGCAACGGCATTATCCCGATGCTGCGTGTATTTAACGATACTGCCCGTTATGTTGACCAGGGCGGCGGCAAGCGTAAAGGCGCTTTCGCTATTTACCTTGAGCCATGGCATGCGGATATATTTGAATTTTTAGACCTGCGCAAAAACCACGGTAAAGAAGAAATGCGCGCCCGCGACCTGTTTTATGCCCTTTGGGTATCCGACTTATTCATGGAGCGTGTTGAGGCCAACGAAGAGTGGAGCCTGTTCTGTCCGCATGAAGCACCAGGCCTGGCCGATTGCTTTGGTGCCGAATTTGTTGAATTGTACACCCGGTACGAGAAAGAAGGCCGCGCACGCCGTACGGTTAAAGCACAGGAACTTTGGTTTGCCGTATTGGATGCCCAGGTTGAAACCGGTACACCATACCTGTTGTATAAAGATGCTGCCAACAGCAAATCGAACCAACAAAATTTAGGTACTATAAAAAGCTCAAACCTTTGTACCGAAATTATGGAGTACACCGATGCCAATGAAATAGCGGTTTGTAACCTTGCTTCATTAGCATTGCCACGCTACATCAGCAACGGCACATTTGATCATAATAAATTGTACGATGTAACTTACCAGGCTACTTTAAACCTGAATAAGATCATCGATCATAACTACTACCCGGTTAAAGAAGCCGAATACTCAAACTTACGTCACCGCCCTATTGGTTTAGGTGTACAAGGTTTGGCAGATACTTTTATTCAGCTGCGTATGCCGTTTGAAAGCGACCAGGCAAAACAACTGAACAAAGAGATTTTTGAAACCATTTACTTTGCTGCCATGACGGCTTCAAAAGACCTGGCTATAAAAGATGGCGCTTACGAAACGTTTAAAGGTTCGCCATTGTCAAAAGGTAAGTTCCAGTTTGATCTTTGGAATGTATCGCCTGCCAGCACCCGTTGGGATTGGGAAAACCTGCGCCTTGATGTAATGAACCATGGTGTACGCAACTCACTGTTAGTTGCACCGATGCCAACCGCGTCAACCTCACAAATATTGGGTAACAACGAGTGCTTTGAGCCATATACCTCAAACATTTACACCCGCCGTGTATTAAGTGGTGAGTTTATTGTAGTAAACAAATATTTGCTGCGCGATTTGGTTAACCTTGGTTTATGGACCCCTGCTATGAAAGATAAGATCATCACAGCAAACGGATCTGTACAGGATATCGCTGAAATACCTGCCGATATCAAAGAACTGTACAAAACAGTTTGGGAAATTAAGATGCGTAACATTATTGATATGGCTGCTGACAGGGGTGCTTATGTTTGCCAGTCACAATCATTAAACCTGTTCATCAACTCGCCAAACGCTTCCAAACTTACTTCAATGCACTTCTACGCATGGAAGAAAGGCTTAAAAACAGGTATGTATTACCTGCGTACACAAGCCGCTTCACAAGCTGTTAAGTTCACTGTTGAAAACCAGGGCGGATCAAACATGGAACCAGTTATCCCTGAGCATGTAAACCAGCTTGCTGATAACGTTCCGGAAGGCCCAAGCTGCTCAATGGAAGAAGGTTGCGTTACCTGTTCTGCGTAATCCTTTAGACAAAGGATTTTTGGACAAAAGATAAAGGACTATAGAAAAAGTCCATAAGCCACAGGGTTTATGGACTTTTTCTTTTGATGCATTTTGGGGGGGATAACGTATTGCATCATACAGCACAATTGTTTATATTTAATGACACTGATGTTTTATTAATTATTTCAACTTTCTCTACCTTCGCACATACCCATGGTCTATAGACCATGAACCATGAACTAAAAAATGCACCCAAAACACGAGATCATCCGTTGCGAACGCTGTGAGGCCCCTTTTGAATGTAAAGCAAATTCATTCACCAAGTGCCAGTGCAGTACTGTGCAGCTTACTCTTAACGAGGTGCAGTATGTGAGTGAGCTTTACGAGGGGTGCTTATGCGCCAATTGCCTGCTGGTTGTTCAGCAGGAGTATAGGGTTGGCATGGGGTTGGTATAATTGTAGATAATAATTATATTTGATGTATGACCACAATAACCATACAAGTTCCTGAAAAAGCCAGGGGAAAATTGTCGGCAATTGTAAAAGAATTGGGTGGCGAGATAATTTCTATTTCTTCGGATAAGGCAGCAGCAAAGAAGGCTAAACTTTTAAACGAGATAAAAGAAGGGTTGAAAGAAGTAAAGGAGATACGTAAAGGGGAAACAAAATCTTATTCGATCTCTGACCTTTTCGATTTCACCCTCGCATAATTCCAACCGGGCCACGACTAAACCCATGCAAAGTCATGCCGAATTTATTTCGGCATCCGGGGTAACTGGCATGTGTACATTTAGAAGCCGTTTAAATTTGATTCATTAATGTTTTTATACTTCTAATGAAGTACATTTCCACGCGTCATTGCGAGGTACGAAGCAATCCCAAACTATGCAGATCGGATTTGCAAAGCTACTCTGTAAATTGGGGATTGCTTCGTACCTCGCAATGACGGTCTATTTATATTCTATTGAATGAATCCTCTACAACACATCCCCCCATATACTTTTATCCTTTAGCATAATTTCGCGCAGCATACCAATCTGGGGCATGCCATGGTCGAGTACCTGGTCGTGGAATTTTTTGAGGGAGAAGCTGGCGCCCTCCTGTTTTTTGTAATCCTCGCGCAGTTTTAGTATTTCCAGCTTGCCAATGGTGTAAAACAGGTATCCGGGATCGAAGGTACCACGCAAGGCTTCCTGCCTTGATGGTTTATCGCCCTGGTACCAGTTATTCATAAAAAATTTGGTGCCCTCATCAACACTCATGCCCTGGGTATGGGTTTTAATGGATACACACAAACGGCAAAGCCTCAGCAATGCATCGCCCGATTGTGCCAAGCGATACTTAGCTGCCTTTACCGAATCGCCATTATGACCATAACCCTCATCAGCCATCATTTTTTCGCAATAGTGCGCCCAGCCTTCTACATAGGCGTAGCTGCCAAAGATCTTTTCAATTTTGGTAGCCGACGAGGCATTAAGGTGTAAAAACTGGGTATAGTGGCCGGGATATGCTTCGTGAATAGTCACGTTATCGGTAGTATAATAATCAAACTGCTTTAGCCAATCCTCTTTTTGTTGTGCTGTCCATTTGGGATCAACCGGGGTAATATAGTAGTAAGCCTCGGTTGCCTTTGTTTCAAACGGACCGGGCGTATCCATAGAAGCTGTGCCAGTAGCGCGTGCATATTGCGGGGTCTCTTCCACCTTAACCCTTACCGCCGATGGCATGGTTACAATGTTTTTATCGATCAGGAACTGCCTGATCTGCTCCAGGTTCTTTTTGGCATCGGGGATCAGGCTTTGGGCAGTTGGGTGGTCTTTTTGCAAATCGTGGTACACATCAACCGGTTTTTTATTGGGGTTGATGATCTTCGCGGCGGCATTAAATGATTCCTGTTCTTTTTTTAACTGCGTTAACCCTATCTGTAATACCTTATCGGGCGTAAGTTTAATGCCCTCGCTATACAGCAGCATTTTTTGGTAGCTGGCTGTGCCAATGGCATATTTATTATTTGCCTTGGGCAGCTTTTCTTTCTTCAGGAAATCAGCAAAATCGTTAACCGCTACAATGGCTGCCGCGTTAACTTTGTTGAAAGTTTTAATCAGCGTATCGTTCTTCACATCTTTCAGTGCTACTTTCAGGTCGCCGCCTAAAAACGCGGCCGAGCCTTGTGCTATCTGGATAGCGGTTTCTACATACGGTTTGGCTAAAGTATCGTTGAGGTTAAGCCTGGCATCGGCCAATAATTTGGGTGCCTGTTTTTCTATGGCGATGATGGATTTTACCCGCTCTTCTATCGGTGCAAAATTACGTTTCACATAAATGCTTACATCAACTATTCCCGCATAGGTCATAGGATTTTTGGTGTAGGTCCCCAGGTCCTCAAAAGTCCAGATCTCGCCTTTTATAGCCGAACGCAAAATGCGGTAATCATAAAACGCCTTTGGGCTCAAGGATGCAGTATCCGCACTGCTTAACTTCGCATCAAAATCTTTTAAACGGGCCAGTTCCTTATCTATAGAAGTTTTGCTGATATCCGTAACCTTACCATCATACTGGTGATATCCCAAAGCAACACCATAAGCCGGTCGCCAGGCCAGGTAGCCGTCAAGATAATCATCGGCCAGTTTTTGAAACGCGGCATCGCCCGAAAGCGCACTATCGCCGGAAGATTTAGGCTTACAGCTAATGAGGATACAAAAAGGAATGATCAGGAAGGCTAACTTTTTCATACAGAATAGATTTGAAAAAACCTAAGATAATAGTTTACCGGGGATTGGGCAAGGGTGCAATCGATACATAAATGATTTAACTGAAAACCAATTGTTTAAAACAATTATCAGCCAATATTATTATGTATATAAAACATACAACTATGAAAAAGAAATTCACCGCCATACTATTGCTTGCCGCAATGGTTGCCACTTTAGCTATAAGCTGTGCACCGCCCAAGAACATGCCGCACCCACCCAAGCCGCCAACACCGGCGCGATAAATATTGGGGCCTTTAACCTTAAAAGTTAAAGGCCTTTTTGTTGAATAATTAAAATAATCCCTGCCTGATTAATCCTTTTCATTAAAAATACATCATACATGTATACATCTTAATATTAGATGACGCATTAAAAATATATATCATGAAAAAGAGATTTGTTGCATTTGCACTATTAATATCAGCAGCAGTGGTATCAGTAACCTCAGGTTGCGTGGTACGCGATGGATACGGACACCACAGAGGTCATCATGACAGGTACCATAACGGATATAATAATGGCGGCGACCGTGGCCATGGCCATGATGGTTATAACCATTACTAATTTTTGAGTGTTGTTTTAGAGTGATTGATAGCAAGGCGGTGATCGGTTGGATCATCGCTTTGTTTGTTTACAGAACATTGTAAACGTTCATT
This sequence comes from Mucilaginibacter sp. P5_A6, assembly GCF_056400585.1. Classification (NCBI taxonomy): domain Bacteria; kingdom Pseudomonadati; phylum Bacteroidota; class Sphingobacteriia; order Sphingobacteriales; family Sphingobacteriaceae; genus Mucilaginibacter; species Mucilaginibacter sp. P5_A6. Next base: position 182,824 of record NZ_JBFUKZ010000003.1, read on the forward strand.
TAAAAATCTGAAAGGAATACATACTTAGCCCGGCTATCTACAAAAAGATGGCCGGGCTATTTGGCTAAAACCGGGGCCGGGGTTTTGAAATTTATGCCCTTAAGTTTTATCGTACTCAAAACAAGCCGGCTAAAACTTTTTAAATTACTATTGATGTTAACTTATGTTGATAAAACCAGGCTTAGTTTTATACACGTATTATAAAAATGAGATTTATCTCGATTTAAATAGATTTTTTTTCGAAAAGGGGTATTTTAAAAAGTATCGGCTACAGTAGCCAAAGTTATTTAAAGAAGCATTTTTTGGGGTTATTGAGCCCTTCCCTCCACCCAATCAACCATTTACAAAACTTTTTCTACCCAATCCCTTGAAAATCAAAAAATACTCCGTACCTTTGCAGTCCTTAAAATAAGGATAAAACTGTAAATACAAAAAGGAAAAAATGCCTACTATTCAGCAATTAGTTAGAAAAGGTAGAGTAGCTCTGGTTGACAAGAGTAAGTCGCCAGCGTTGGACAGCTGTCCACAGCGAAGAGGAGTATGCACACGCGTGTATACCACTACCCCTAAAAAACCAAACTCAGCAATGCGTAAAGTTGCCCGTGTGCGCTTAACCAATGGAAAAGAAGTAAATGCTTACATCCCGGGTGAAGGTCACAACTTACAGGAGCACTCTATCGTTTTGATCCGCGGTGGTCGTGTTAAGGATTTACCAGGTGTACGTTACCACATCATCCGTGGCGCGTTAGATACATCAGGTGTTGCCGGCAGGAACCAACGTCGTAGTAAATACGGAACAAAACGCCCTAAACCAGGTCAGGCAGCTGCACCTACAAAAGGCGCACCAGCTAAGAAAAAGAAATAATTAAGGAGGATAGAAAGCAATGAGAAAGTCAAAACCAAAAAAAAGAATTATCCTTCCTGATCCAAGGTTCAATGATACCCTGGTTACAAGGTTCGTAAATAACATGATGTATGATGGTAAAAAATCTACCGCATACTCTATATTTTATAATGCAGTTGATATTGTTGAAAAGAAAACCAGCGAAAGCGGTTTAGAAACCTGGAAAAAGGCTTTAAACAATGTTATGCCAGCTGTTGAAGTAAAAAGCCGCCGTGTAGGTGGTGCAAACTTCCAGGTGCCAACAGAAGTTCGTCCGGAGCGTAAAATAGCTTTGGGTATGAAATGGCTGATCAGCTATGCCCGTCGTCGTGGTGAAAAAACCATGATGGAGAAATTAGCCGGTGAGATCATATCAGCAGCTAAAGGTGAAGGTGCAGCAGTGAAAAAGAAAGAAGATACGCATAAAATGGCTGAAGCCAACAAAGCGTTCTCGCACTTTAGATTCTAATTACAAGGATTACACCGATATAGAAAGGATTACACCGATTATATATTAAGGTTACACTGATTTATTATGATTGCGCCCACAGCGGTAAAATCAGTAAATCAGTGTAATCATTTTAAAAAGCCGGTGAAATCATAAAATAAAAAAAATGTCAAGAGATCTAAGATTTACAAGAAATATAGGTATTGCCGCTCACATTGATGCCGGTAAAACTACCACTACCGAGCGTATCCTTTACTACTCGGGCGTAAGCCACAAAATTGGTGAAGTGCACGAAGGTGCTGCCACCATGGACTGGATGGCACAAGAGCAGGAACGTGGTATTACAATTACATCTGCTGCTACAACAGTTAACTGGAACTACAGAGGTCAAAAATACCATATCAACATTATTGATACACCGGGTCACGTGGATTTTACCGTTGAGGTAAACCGTTCACTGCGTGTATTAGATGGTTTGGTGTTCCTTTTTAGCGCCGTTGATGGTGTTGAGCCACAATCAGAAACCAACTGGAGACTTGCCAACAATTATAACGTTGCCCGTATAGGTTTCGTTAATAAAATGGACCGTAGCGGTGCCGACTTTTTAAATGTTGTAAAACAGGTAAAAAGCATGTTAGGCAGTAACGCAGTACCATTGCAGTTACCTATTGGTGCTGAAGAGCACTTTAAAGGTGTAGTGGATTTGATTAACTGGAAAGGTATTGTTTGGAATGAGCATGATAAAGGTATGACCTTTACCGAAGTGCCTATCCCGGAGGATATGATTGAAGAAGCTACCGAGTGGAGAGAGAAATTATTGGAATCAGTTGCTGATTACGATGAGAGCCTGATGGAGAAATTCTTTGACGCTCCTGAAACAATTACTGAGCGTGAAGTGCTTGATGCTTTACGTAAAGCTGTTTTAGATGCCAAAATTGTTCCTATGGTATGTGGTTCATCTTTCAAAAACAAAGGTGTACAAACCATGCTTGATTACGTGATGGAATTGCTTCCTTCTCCTATGGATGTTGAAGGTATCATCGGTCATCACCCAGATACCGGCGAAGAAATTTTACGTAAACCATCTGAAAAAGAACCATTTGCAGCATTAGCGTTTAAAATTGCTACTGATCCTTTCGTAGGTAGGTTGTGCTTTATCCGCGTATACTCTGGTAATTTAGAGGCTGGTTCATATGTGCATAACATGCGTTCAGATAATAAAGAGCGTATTTCACGTATATTCCAGATGCATGCTAACAAGCAAAACCCTATCCCTAACGTAGGTGCAGGTGATATTGCAGCGGTAGTAGGCTTTAAAGATATTAAAACAGGTGATACCCTTTGCGATGAGAAATTCCCGATCATCCTTGAATCGATGAATTTCCCTGACCCGGTTATCGGTTTGGCTATTGAGCCTAAAACTCAGGCTGACGTTGATAAATTAGGTATCGCTCTTGGTAAATTATCTGAAGAGGATCCAACTTTCCACGTAAAATCTGACGAAGAAACCGGCCAGACTGTAATCAGCGGTATGGGCGAGCTTCACTTAGATATCATCATGGATCGTTTGAAACGTGAGTTTAAAGTAGAGGTTAACCAGGGCGCGCCACAAGTTGCTTATAAAGAAGCAATTACAGGTACCGTTCAGCACCGCGAAACTTACAAGAAACAAACCGGTGGTCGTGGTAAATTTGCCGATATCCAGGTTATACTTTCACCAAACGATGAAGGTAAAGAAGGTTTACAGTTTGTGAACGAAATCAGCGGTGGTTCAATCCCCCGTGAGTTTATCCCATCTGTTGAAAAAGGCTTCGCGGCTTCAATGGCAAACGGTGTATTAGCCGGCTTCCCGTTAACCAGCTTAAAAGTACGTTTAATTGATGGTTCGTTCCACGCGGTCGATTCAGATGCGCTATCTTTCGAGTTAGCAGCTAAGATGGCTTACCGTGAGGCATTGCCAAAATGTAAACCAGTATTGCTTGAGCCGATCATGAAAATCGAGATCCTTACCCCTGAAGAAAACATGGGTGATGTTATCGGTGACATGAACCGTCGTCGTGGCCAGCTTTTAGGTATGGATTCACGTGCAGGTGCACAGGTAATTAAAGCTACTGTACCACTTTCAGAAATGTTTGGTTATGTAACCCAGTTACGTACCATCACATCTGGCCGTGCTACTTCAACCATGGAGTTTGATCACTATGCTGAAGCGCCACGTAACGTACAGGAAGAAGTAGTTGCCAAAGTAAAAGGCAAAAAAGCTGCTGCAAACGCGTAATTATAATTTGAAGATGGGTGATTTGAAAATTTGAGGATGCTTTTTTAATTTTCAAATCTTCAAATTACCAAATTTTCAAATACAACAATAAACAATCAATTGCCCTAATAAATAGCTCTTAGGGTGATTAAAATCAAATTAACATGAGCCAAAGAATCAGGATCAAATTAAAATCTTACGATTACAACCTGGTAGATAAATCTGCCGAGAAGATCGTAAAAACAGTAAAGCCAACAGGCGCTGTAGTTAGCGGACCACTTCCGTTACCAACCGAAAAGAAAATTTTCACCGTTTTACGTTCACCACACGTAAACAAAAAGGCACGTGAGCAATTTCAATTATGCTCATACAAGCGCTTATTAGACATTTACAGCTCGAACTCGAAAACTGTAGATGCCTTGATGAAGCTTGAGTTGCCGAGCGGCGTTGAAGTTGAAATCAAAGTTTGATAGATGCCCGGCCCACTGAAAGGTGTGGGACAACATAAAAAAGCACCATCCGGTTTCGGGTGGTGTTTTTTGTTTTTGCAGATTATATCTCTCGCCCACCGCCATACGAGTATCCACCAGGGTAATCCTGGAAAAAAAGGTGATGACGTGATTTTTTGAATCGTCATTGCGAGGAACGAAGCAATCCCCAATAAGCAGGTGCGCTTGCAAATTCGCCCTGTGTAGTTGGGGATTGCTTCGTCGTTCCTCCTCGCAATGACGATTTTTCATATTGATGGTCAGCAACTTACAGTCACGTCATTATAAGGCACGAACGGTTTAATCTCGCTACTTGATACTGACTACTTACTACTAAAAAGGGCGATGCCTGCGGCCCGGGCTCTATGCTCATACTGCACAGGTCTTAGCCACGTTGGCCGGTATCCGCGCCGATCCCTATCGCAAAATTTTGTCTGAACGGGAATTTTCAGAATTAGAGAATTAACAGAATCTCAATTCAAGGAATTCTAATGATCCCACAAATTCCGGTTCAGACAAACTCATTTTCAAATTTTCAAATAATTGCCATCATCTGCACATCTGTAATCTGAAATCTGCACATCCTTAAGAAACATGCTGCGGCAGCTGGCTCATGTCCATATACGCAAACTCCCATAGGTGGCCGTCAAGGTCCTGGAAACCCCAGCCGTACATCCAGCCATGGTCTTGCTTGTCGTTTGGTGTGGTGGCACCGGCGGCAACTGCTTTGGCTATCATTTCGTCCACTGCTTCGCGACTATCTAATGAGATACAGTTAATGGCTTCGGTTACCTTTGTAGCATCGGCAATTTCTTTTTTGGTAAAAGTTTTAAAGGAAGGCTCCGTTATCAGCATAAAGAAAATGGCATCGCTTATGACTAACGAGCCGGCTACTTCGTTGGTAAACTGCGGATTGAAGGTATAACCCAGGCTGGTAAAAAATTCGATTGATTTGTTAAGGTCTTTAACCGGTAGGTTTACAAAAATTTGAGTTGCCATGATAGTTTGTTGTTAAATGTTATGATACAAATGTAAATCCATACACCCAAACCCATGCGGTGCAAATACGACAATTAAAGGGCGATTACTGACAGCCTTACCTACACCCCTATTTGCTTGCGCACTTTGGCCGGGAGCTTTGCTGCAATCAGCCGGTAAGATTGCTTGATGTAAAACTCCCAGTCGTGGACGCTCAAACAGCCGATATCAGCTATATGCACCCATTTATACCTGCCGATATAAGCCTGGGGCGAAAAGCAGTCTTTTTGCAGGGTTTCCTCAAAATCATCATCCGGTACTTTTACAGATGCAGTTGGCGGCACCGAATCGGGCCCGGTAAACAGGAAAGTTTTACCGCCTACATTGAAACATAAATGCTCGCCCAGTTTAATGTCTTCGGTAACGCCTGGCAGTTTATGGCAAATGGCTTGTATGGTTTCTATAGTCATAACTATCAGGTTATATTTCGGGTTCCATTGACTACCTTTAGTTCAATGTACGAATGATTAGAACATAAAACAAATCTTCTACTCGTAAACCGGGCGGTGCTGCTCATACCAGATAGCGTTTACGCGTGAGGCCAGAATACCAGAGCGCAGATTACAAACAGAAAACCAAAAACTAAACAAAAGATAAATATGGCCACAGAAAATTTAAAGGATGGGGACGAATGCAAAGTTGTTGGAGGAACACATATTGGAAAATCTGGCAAAGTGAGCGATATAAACACGAGTAAAACAGGACATATTACCATTACCGTTAAACAAAAAAACGGTGTAAGATTCAAAACTTTAGCAAGGCATGTAGTGGTGGTAGCTGAAGGAGATTCCTGATATTTTATAACATTCTCTTATTCAATGGCTCAGTATGTTCGGCCCGCACCGAACGCATCACCACATTGATGGGGATTGTAAGGCCCATCGCCAAATTATGGCTGCAATTCTTTCTCAACTATTCTATCATACCCCAGCCTCAACAGTTGCATGGCATAATTTACATCTGTTTCGGTACACATATAAAAACTTATCCATCCCGTATTTTTAAAAGAGTGGTGCTCCCCAACCCTACTATCTTCAAGCATCAATTGGGCTTTTATCTTTCGGTTAAGCAGCATATCCAACAGACCGTTGCTGTGAATATGCCCTACTTCTTTACCGCTGCAGTTGATTTGCAGACCGCCATATTTATGGGTACTTATGCTGATGCCGGGCCAGCGTAAGGCTTGGGCTTCAATCTCATCTATCCAATCAAGCATGTTGGGTTTTGTTAGCAGCATGTAAATCTTGAGCCAACCATCAAACAGTATACCCAAACCTGGGACAAATTTCAAAAAGCCTAAATACCTGATAACAAAAGAAAACATATTATTCTACCTCGCTCAATTGCTTAATATGATCCATTACACGCAAATGCACATTGCGGGTGATGCTTTTAGCCCAGATATCATAATACCAAACCGGGAAAACGTACAAGCGGTACCAGCTGTTGCCTGTAAGCGTTGTGGTGCCGTTGCCGTTATCCTTCAATAAAAACTGGCCGCGCAAAATATCAATATGCCCCATGATCTCCGGGTCGCGGGGCTGGTTGGTGATGTCAAAGGTGAGGTTTTTATGCTCATCATAAGTTACTATTTTCTCATCAAACACATAACCGTTGCTAAAAATGCATTTCCGCTTAGCGCCCAGGTAATAGCCTTCGGCGGTGGATTCAACCGGGCTCGGCATACCTACCCGGAAAAGCCAGTATTTATCAGGAGCTGTTATTCTTTTGTAAGCAACCACATGTTTCCATACTTCTCTTACAGGAGCATTGATGGTAATTTGATCAGACACCTCGTTTTCGTAATGATGGGTAGATAAGGAATCCGAAATAAAAAGCAGCAGTAACACAGTAACCAGGCTTACGTTAAGGGTATCATTATTCCGGCGGAAAATTGCCCGCCCAATAAGCGAGCCTAACAGGATGAAAGTAAATAACAAGGGCGAAACGATGATCAAACAAATCGACCCTTCTTTTAAAAAACCAATACTTAGTATAATTCCTATCATACCATTTACCAGCGAAGCACCCACCAGTTGACGGGTAGACAATTCGAAATAACGCATAAACCAGGTGTAAACAACCCCCATGAGCATGGGGATGATGACAAACTCGGCATATACGAATACGTTGGCATCGTGCAGCAATAGCACATTAAGCCCAATTAATGCAAAGGCTGTGATGTTGGCAAAGGCATAGCCCTTCACTTTGGCTATTTCAATTTTTTCCATGACAATACGGTTTAGAGGTTTCTTAAAATTATAAATATGCAGCCAAGGTAATATATTTTTTTGTTATTTATTAAATATTCTAAACTTTCAATAAAAAAAATAAGTTTATTTTTATTGATGCTGGATAAATACTGATATCATTCCTATTTCCAAAAAATCCCTCGAATGGCGAATGGTTTTTTTGGAAACCCGGGGCACTTTTTGTATATTTGTGTATACCCGATAGATGCACAATCCTCACTCAAAAAAACTGTGCTGTTTTCTTTAATAAAAGCATCTAAAATCCAGAAAGCACAGCACAAGCATCTAATTATTAGATACTTAATACAAAAACTCAGGTATACCAAAGATTACTCAAAGGTGTATGAAAAGTGCTGCAAAGGTATGCGGTAAGGTATCTGAAAGGTGCATGAAAGGTGTCGCATCGGTGCATCAAACCGGGCATCCAAATATCATCCCAAAGCCCCATTCAACCCCATCAACATTTTGACAATCCCTCCACCCACCATCCACCCCAAAATACCTATCTTTGCCCCTATTAATTGACGACCCATTATGCTTAAAGGATTTTTTAATGTCCCGGCTCCTGTAAACGAGCCGGTTTTAAACTATGGACCCAGAAGTTTAGAGCGTGTAGCCCTTAAGGCTGCTTTAGACGAAGCCCGCGCGCAGCAGTTAGATATACCCATGTACATTGGCAGCAAGGAAGTTCGCACCGGCACAAAGCTGGAAATTCGTCCGCCACATGATCATAAACATTTATTAGCCACCTTTAGCGAAGGTGATGCCAGCCATGTTACCGCCGCCATTGATGCGGCCCTTGCTGCCAAAGCCGATTGGGAAAACCTGCCCTGGGAGCAGCGTGCCGCCATATTTTTAAAAGCCGCCGACCTGATTGCCGGTCCGTACCGTGCTGCTATAAACGCCGCTACCATGCTTGGCCAATCCAAAAACGCTTACCAGGCCGAGATCGATTCGGCTTGTGAGCTGATAGATTTTCTGCGTTTCAACGTAGAGTACATGACCGAGATCTATAAGCAACAGCCTCCCGTATCAGGCAAAGGCGTTTGGAATCGTGTGGAGCAACGCCCACTGGAAGGTTTTGTATTTGCTTTAACACCTTTCAATTTTACAGCTATAGCAGGTAATTTACCTGCATCGGCAGCTATGATGGGGAATGTTGTGGTTTGGAAACCTGCTTACACGCAAATCTACGCTGCCAACGTGATCATGAAGATCTTTATAGAAGCCGGTGTACCTGCTGGCGTGATCAACCTGATTTATGTTGACGGCCCCGTTGCAGGAGAGGTAATATTTAACCACCCCGATTTTGCTGGCATCCACTTTACCGGCTCAACCAAAGTGTTCCAGAACATCTGGCAAACAATAGGCACCAACATTCATAAATATAAAACTTACCCGCGCATTGTGGGCGAAACCGGTGGTAAAGATTTTGTACTTGCCCACCTAAGCGCCAATGCCGATGTGGTAAGTACCGCTCTTGTGCGCGGCGCGTTTGAGTACCAGGGACAAAAATGTTCGGCTGCTTCCAGAGCTTACGTACCAGCCTCTTTATGGCCTGCGGTAAAAGCCAATATGCAGCGTGATATTACATCGTTCAAGATCGGCCCGGTTGAGAATTTTGAGAATTTCATTAATGCAGTGATCACCGAGGTATCGTTTGATAAACTCGCTAAATACATTGATGCTGCCAAGACTGATGAAGGTGTTGAAGTTGTTGCCGGTGGCAGCTATGATAAAAGCAAAGGCTGGTTTATTGAGCCAACTGTGCTAAAAGTTGAAGACCCCTACTATGTAACCATGTGCGAAGAGCTTTTCGGGCCCGTATTAACCATTTACGTGTACGAGGACGATCAATTTGATGCGGTGCTTGACATTGTAGACAAAACATCTATCTACGCGCTTACAGGCTCTATTATATCGCAGGACAGGTACGCTATTGCCAAAGCGACACAACATTTACGTAACGCAGCTGGAAACTTCTATATCAACGATAAGCCAACAGGAGCTGTTGTTGGTCAGCAGCCATTTGGCGGCGCCAGGGGATCGGGTACTAACGATAAAGCCGGTTCTATGATCAACCTGTTACGCTGGGTATCTCCCCGCACCATCAAAGAAACTTTTGATCCGCCAAAGGATTACAGGTACCCGTTTTTGGCGAAGGAAATATAAGCCCCCTCTAAATCTCCCCCGGTTGGGGAGACTTTTGAAAAAAAGCGATGAATTTTAAACTCATCACTTTTTTATTTTTAAAGCCCTCCCTTCCGGGGAGGGTTGGGTGGGGCTGCCCCCCTATTTAAACTTAAACACATCGCCCAAATTGGCATTGTCGCTGGTGCTTACCTTCATATCCTTAATTTTACCGGTGCTGATGCTGTAAACCCAACCATGTACAGCCAATTCCTGGCCTTGTTTCCAGGCATTTTGTACAATAGAGGTTTTGCACAGGTTGTAAACGTTTTCTATTACATTTAACTCTACCAGGCGGTTAGTACGCTCCTCTTCGTTTTCAACCGCGTCAAGTTCATCGGCATGCAGGCGGTAAACATCTTTAATATGGCGTAGCCAATTGTCTATCAAGCCGTATTCATTGTTACTCATGGCTGCTATAACGCCACCACAGCCGTAATGACCGGTTACAATAACATGTTTTACCTTTAATACATTTACAGCATAATCCAGTACCGATAACATATTCATATCAGAATGAATAACCATGTTGGCAATATTACGGTGCACAAAAATTTCACCCGGCGAAGTATTGGTGATTTGGTTGGCCGGTACGCGGCTATCGGCACAACCAATCCAAAGTACCGGTGGCGTTTGCCCATTGGCAAGTTTTGCAAAATACTCAGGGTCTTCGGCTAATGTATCGGCAATAAATTGCTTATTGCCATCTAACAGGCTCTCGTAGGTGATATGGCTGGTATCGTGTATTAACTTTTTAGCGCACATAGTTTTTTAGTTTATCAGTTAGGAAGATTTTTTATACTGGTTCGTTTTCGTCGTCCAAAACACACGGGTTATTTTGTGCAATGCAATGGGCGAAAGATCATAATACAATATTGTAAGCAAAATTAATGGTATGAAGTAAAAAATAGCAAACTCGTACAGGTTAAATAAAAACCCACCTGCAATCGCCCCGATAAAATAAAAAGAAAGCACTGTAAGGCGCACCATTATTTTATTACGGATAACAGTAGTTTTTTCGACATTAGGGTGCAACCACTCAGATACATCACCTCCCAGGTCGGTAAACAAACCTGTTAAATGGGTTGATTTGATGAGTCCGCCCGATATGGTTGATACCAGGCTGTTTTGCAATCCCATCGAAAATATGATAACTCCTATAACTATTTCGCGTTCCAGGTCCGTCTCTTTATAAAAGTTATGCCCGTATACAGCAACAAATAACAGCAATATAATTTCGATAATGATTGGTGTGGAGTGCGCCCGGTAACGGCTTTTACGCTCCAGCGATCTCACAATAAAGTTGGATAAGAATGCTCCGGCAAAAAACAACAGCAGCCAGATAACAAACACGGTGATCTCCCTGAAATTCTGCTCAACAATATGTTTGGCCAGGTTGGCTACATGCCCGGTGATATTGGAGGTAAAAGCTAAAAAAGCCACCATCCCCGCAACATTGGTAACGCCCGATACAAATGCCGTTGACGACGCAAGCAATAGGTTTTGTTTAAGGGTACGATCTTCTTTTGATTGCCTTAGCATAATAAACGCTTTATTAAAACCGTCTAAAAATAGGATAAAAATTTAGTGGATTGTGCAATCAGCAGGTAAAAGACTTAGTTTTTAAATGGCGAAGCCCTCAATGGGGCCAACAACAATATTATCGAGTTAAACTTTGTAAGTCTGGATATCAAGCACAGTTGTCCCGAATTTTATCTCGCCCCATAGGACAAGTCGCAAACAGGTAAGGTGAATACCCAGCATGTAGGATGCTGAAACAAGTTCAGCATGCCTTTTTATTAAGCAAAAAACCCCGGCCATTTTTATGAACCGGGATTAATCAAACATAATAAACCTATCTGTGTCAATCAAACACAGAAAAGCTATCTCCATAAATATTAATGCGAAGTCACGGCCTCAAGACTATCCAGTTCATACACATAACCTAAATTATGCGGGTTGCTGCTGCTTACTTTAATATCCTTCACCAGGCCAGTACCCAAGTCGATAACCCAACCGTGCACTTCAAGATCGTGGCGTTCCATCCAGGCGTTTTGGATGATGGATGTTTTACATAAATTGTATACCTGTTCGCTCACATTAAGCTCAACAAGGCGGTTCAGCTTTTGAGTTTCATCGGTAATGCGATCAAGCTCATGACTGTGCAGGCGGTACACATCTTTAATATGACGCAGCCAGTTGTCAATCAATCCAAACTGTTTGTTACTCATGGCCGCAGCCACTCCGCCACAACCATAATGCCCTGCCACTATCACGTGTTTTACCTTAAGCACATTTACTGCATAATCCAGCACACTCAGCATGTTCATATCCGAGTGTACACATACGTTGGCAATGTTGCGATGCACAAACACTTCGCCCGCTTTGGTGCCGGTAACCTCGTTAGCTGGTACACGACTGTCTGAGCAGCCTATCCACAACACCTGCGGATTTTGGCCTTTTGCCAGGTTTTTAAAAAAATCGCCGTCTTCTTTTAGCTTCCGTTCTACCCACTCGGCGTTACCGCGGATCAACGCTTTATAACTATCTTTTTGGGCCAGTGTTATGTTATTGATATCAATTACCGGTTTGTCGTTCTTTTTATCTTCTATAAGTGCCATGATTTTTCTTAGTTAGGGTTATACATTAATTCTTTTAAAGGAGGTATATCGTACTTCTCCTTCATATCAAGTAATTGCACAACTATGCCTTTTGTATAGGCGTTATGCTTGTAATTGTGGATGATCTCCAACACATCCGGATCTATGTAACGCGAATTTGATGCATCAATGATCACATCGGTACCACTTGGCAAGCTTGTTAAAGTGATTTGTATTGCCGCTTTATTTAAAAAGGAAACCTCTTCGGCAAGTTTGATGATGATTACATTTTTATTGCCATTTTTGATGATCTGGTAAAAATAAGGGTTGCGCAAATTGGTGCGCAGGATATAAAAGATCCCTACCAGCATACCAATGCCAACTCCAATCAACAAATCCGTCAAAACAACAGCCACTATAGTTACCACAAAAGGAATAAACTGGTTTAAACCTAAATGCCACATGTGCTTAAACAGCGATATGCGGGCCAGTTTATAACCCGTCATGAGCAGGATGGCTGCCAAACATGATAGCGGTATAAGGTTGATAAGCGTAGGGATAAACAATAGCGATACCATCAGCAACGAACCATGAATCACCGCACTTGTTTTGGTACGGGCACCGGCATTTACATTTGCCGATGAACGCACTATAACAGCTGTCATGGGCAGGCCACCTAATAGCCCGCTGGTGATATTCCCGATCCCCTGTGCTACCAGCTCACGATTTGTTGGCGAAATTCGCTTAATCGGGTCAATTTTATCAACGGCCTCCAAACTCAATAGTGTTTCCAGGCTGGCTACAACGGCTATGGTAAAGGCTGTTATCCATACCTGTTTGTTACCTATCGCATGAAAATCAGCTGTTTTAAATAAAGCAAAAAATTCACTACTGCTATTTACTATTGGTATCCGCACAAACTGTTTATCAAGCAAGGCAAAACCGGTACCCGCAAAAGCCATACTCAAACCAATACCGGCTAATACTACTAATAAAGGTGCTGGTACCATGGCCAGTTTTTTAAATCTTGGCCAATAGATCATCAGCGCCAATGAAACCAAACTGATTATCACAGCTCCGTAGTTGATCTTAGCTACTGCACCCAGTATGCTCGAAAATGTATTATGCTCATCTGCCTGGCTAAAGCTTTCATCGCCCTCAAAACTGGCATCGTAACCTACTGCATGCGGAAATTGCTTCATGATAAGGATGATACCAATAGCGGCCAGCATCCCCTCAATTACTGCCGAAGGGAAATAGTTGGCTATAACTCCTGCTTTTAAAACGCCAAGCAACATCTGGAAAGCACCGGCCAGCACAAGGGCCAGCAAAAATGTTTCGTAGGAACCAAGGCTGGTTATGGCATTTAATACAATAACCGTTAAACCAGCCGCCGGACCAGCCACGCTCAATTGCGAACCACTTAATGAGCCTACAACTATACCACCAATAATACCTGTTAGTACACCCGCAAACAGCGGCGCACCCGAGGCTAATGCTATACCCAGACATAATGGTAAGGCTACTAAAAATACTACAAGGCTTGCCGGAAGATCTCTTTTTAAGTTTTTGGGCAAAAAATATTTTTTCAGGTTAAGACTGCCCATGGCAAACCCACCTTGCTTAATTGACATAAGAATTGTGTTTGAATGAAAATTTAAATGAATTGTAAAGCGTTACACTCCGGATAAGTAATTATCCGGATAATTCATTTAAACGTTTGGAGGCGGGGTGGGTACTATCGGGTGGTAAACCTGTTTGTATAGCGAATGTTCCTGGTTGTGGAGTACTTTATCTTCTACTATGAATGTGATAAAGGCTACACTATGTAAATCGTATGCGTCAAAAATCTTTTTCTCCTTAAAAGTATCCTTATCAGGCGAATCTTTTTCAGCTTTTGACTCCTGCTCCAATTGCAGGATAACCGAGCTCACGGCTTTGCAGTCAAGGTAAAAAAATACGGGAGCAAGCGATATGGCCATCTTTAATACAAAGACACTCATAAACATTGCAACTACCAGTATTTTAAATTTCCTGATCTTCATTATTACAAAGATAGACAAAAATCGATCTTTAAAGCATGTTATAGCAGTTTTACCCACATCTTACAATTAAATTACTATTTTTAAGGTGTTACAAACAACCTGAATTGTGGATAAAAAGCTAAAAGTATTAAGACAAAAACGCCAAAAGGCATTTGAAGGCGGCGGAACATTACGCATTGAAAGTCAGCATAAAAAAGGGAAACTAACCGCCCGCGAACGTTTGCATTTTTTAATGGATGACGGCTCGTTCCAGGAGATCGGAATGCTGGTGACCCACCGCTCAACCGACTTTGGAATGGAGAAAGAAAAATATCCCGGCGATGGCGTTGTAACCGGTTATGGCACCATAAATGGCAGGTTGGTTTATGTATTTTCGCAGGATTTTACCGTTTTCGGCGGGTCGCTTTCCGAAACTCATGCCGAAAAGATCTGCAAGATTATGGACCTGGCTATCAAAAATGGCGCTCCGGTTGTAGGGCTAAATGATTCTGGAGGTGCACGTATCCAGGAAGGTGTCGTTTCATTAGGCGGCTATGCCGATATATTTTACCGCAATACCATGGCATCGGGTGTTGTGCCACAAATCTCGGCCATTATGGGGCCCTGCGCAGGCGGAGCAGTATACTCCCCGGCCATTACCGATTTTATTTTAATGGTTGAGAGCACTTCCTATATGTTTGTAACCGGGCCAAATGTGGTAAAAACGGTTACGCACGAGGTGGTAACTTCCGAAGAGCTTGGCGGCGCCACCACCCACGCCACCAAATCGGGTGTTACACATTTTGCCTGTACCAATGAAATAGAAGCCATCCAAAACATCAAAAAGCTGCTTAGCTATATGCCGCAGAATTGTGAGGACCGGGCTCCTGCTTTACCCTACGAAATCGGCAATGAACTTCGCCCCGAACTGAACACGCTTTTGCCCGGGATTGCATCAATTCCTTATGATATCCGTGAAATTATTGATCATGTGATAGATACCGGATCATTTTTAGAGATCCACAAGGATTTTGCCGAGAATATTGTGGTCGGCTTTGCCCGCCTTGCAGGTCGTAGTATTGGCATTGTAGCTAATCAGCCGGCATTTTTGGCCGGCGTTTTGGATATTAACAGTTCAACCAAAGCGGCACGCTTTGTGCGTTTTTGCGATAGCTTCAATATACCATTGCTGGTGTTTGAAGATGTACCCGGTTTTTTACCCGGTACCGACCAGGAATGGAACGCAATTATCACCAATGGCGCTAAATTATTGTACGCCTTTTGCGAGGCCACTGTTCCACGCATTACAGTAATTACCCGGAAGGCCTATGGCGGGGCTTATGATGTAATGAACTCCAAACACATTGGTGCCGATATGAACTATGCCTGGCCATCGGCCGAGATTGCCGTAATGGGCGCCAAAGGCGCTGCCGAGATCATTTTTAAACGAGAGATCAGCACGGCTGAAGATAAGGAGGCCAGCTGGAAAGAAAAGGAGCAACTCTACTCCGATACCTTTGCCAATCCATACCGCGCAGCCGAACGTGGTTTTATTGATGAAGTAATTGAACCTGCAGAAACCCGCATTAAACTCATCCATGCATTTAAAATGCTGGAGAATAAAGTAGTAAATAACCCAAGGAAAAAGCACGGGAATATTCCGTTGTGATTTCGGATATCGGATTTGAGATTTCGGAATTACTTATTTTTGAATTGCTTGTTTAACTAAGATCAAACATTTCCAAATACTAAAATGCAAAATGGCCAAATCCGAAATTGAACATCCGAAATCCGAAATATCGATCGAGCAGATCCGTCCCGAGCTTACCTGGCGATTACGGCAACGGATATTGTACCCTGCTCAAAGATTGTATGAGATGGAAATGGATGAAGATAACGAAGGCCTGCATTTTGCAGCGTTTAAAAATAACGCCATTGTTGGCGTGGTATCCCTGTTTCAAAAGGGTGATGATTTCCAGTTCCGTAAATTTGCGGTTGATGAATCTGTACAGGGGATGGGTATTGGAGGCCAGTTGCTAAATCACATAACAAATTTTGCAGTTACAAACGGAGGCAAACGTTTATGGTGTAATGCCCGCTTATCGGCCATAGCGTTTTACATAAAAGCTAACTTTAACCAATCGGGCCGGCTATTCTCCAAACATGGTTTTGATTACGAGATATTGGAGAAGGTAATTTAAATGTGCAGGTATCAGATGTACAAATGAGGTCTGAACCTGAATTTACCGAATTAATGAATTAACAGAATGCCGCCTATAATTCTGCCCATTCGTAAATTCTTAAAATTCAGGTTCAGACAAAATCTGCACATCTGAAATCTGCACATCTGCAATATCTGCATATCAAAATTACTCTTTCATTAAATCAACAATAAGCGCCTTTGCATATTCATTCTGATTTTTCTCGTTCGATAGTTTGGCGGTTTTAAGCGCTTCTTCAATATCGCCCTGTGCTTCGTAAACAACCGCCAGGTTATAAGCTGCTTTACTGGCCAGCTTTACGTCGGTGCCATCAATCAAAGGATTAAGGACCTTAAAAGCCAAATCAAACTTTCCGGCTTTTATCTGCGCCACACTTGATTCAAGCGGACCGCTATCGGCATAAAGCGGTCTGTCATTTGATATTGAAAAAGGGAGATAATCTTTAAGGGCATCCAAAGTGGCTTCCCGTGCAGCCGCATTTATAGCCGGGATACTACCATTTATAGTAGGGTGAAAAAACAGGGAGGCAAACCCACCAGGATAACCTTCATTGTTTTGCGGAACATCGGCCATACCACTCAGTTTTTTAAAGTACAAGCCATTACTTTCATACAATGTAAAACCGGTTTTAACCTTGGTAGTATAATAAACAACCTGGTTACCATCATATATCGAGTTATCTACATAAATACCCGTGTTAAAATTATCCAGCGTTAAAACATAATGCGCCTTATATTTAGCAGCCAGCATTTTTACCGAATCGGTGCTTACCGCTAAATTTAAAGAATCAGCCAGCTTTATGGTGTTCACCCCCTTTAAATACTTCAGCTGATCTGCAGCTGTAGCAATAGCTGTATAGGCTCCAGCCTTAAACGCAGCCTTTTTCCTATTGTCCCTTACCTTTATAGAATCGGGCTTAAAACGATTAATTATTACAATGGTAGTGGTATCATGCCTGAAGCCCAGCTTAGGACCATAATTAACAGGCACGGTAACATACTGCGGCACGCTGCATGATACTAAAAGGACACTTATTAGTATAAAAAATGGGGCAAATCGTTTCACGATATGGTATGAATTAGGTAATAAAGATCAAAATTATTGTAAATAACCCGGATTTGCAGATTACTGTATAACTTACAGTTAATGACAAATAATTAATCAAATGGTTTAATTCACCAAATAATTAAAAAAACATCAATTCAGGACATTGAAGTATTAAATTTATAATAAAAACACTTATTTATTTCCATTATGGCAAGTTATTTTGTGCATTATCAGTCACTTTATTATATTTGCTTATTGCTCAATGTAAGGTTACTAAAAAAACATGGCTAAAAAAAAATCTGATTCCGCTTCACATATTTCAATAGTAAACGAAACTTCACTGTCTTTTTTCGAGAAATATATTAATAACCCCTCACCTACCGGCTTTGAATGGAAAGGCCAGGAATTATGGCTCGAATATTTAAAGCCTTATATTGATGATCATTATGTGGATAATTATGGTACTGCAGTTGGTATCATTAACCCAAAAGCCGATTACAAGGTAGTTATTGAGGCACATGCCGATGAAATATCGTGGTTTGTAAACTATATTACCAGCGATGGTTTAATCTACGTGATTCGCAACGGAGGCTCGGACCACCAGATAGCTCCGTCAAAAAGGGTGAACATTCATACTGATAACGGTATTGTAAAAGCGGTGTTTGGCTGGCCTGCTATCCACACCCGTTTAGGCGGCGAAAAAGAGGAAGCTCCAACGCTGAAAAATATTTTTTTAGATTGCGGTTGTACCTCTAAAGATGAGGTAGAAAAATTAGGCATCCATGTTGGATGTGTTATTACCTATGAGGATGAATTCATGATCCTTAATGATCGTTATTATGTGGGCCGGGCACTGGATAACCGTGCCGGTGGCTTTATGATTGCCGAAGTTGCCCGTTTACTTAAAGAGAACAATATAAAATTACCATTTGGCTTGTATATCGTAAACGCCGTACAGGAAGAGATTGGCTTACGTGGCGCCGAAATGATAGCCCACAAAATTAAACCAAATGTAGCCATCGTAACCGATGTTACGCATGATACCCAAACTCCAATGATCAATAAGATAACCCAGGGCGACCTGGCGTGCGGTCGTGGCCCGGTAGTATCATACGCTCCGGCGGTACAAAACAACCTGAATAAGCTGCTCATCGAAACAGCACAAAAAACAGGGGTCCCTTTTCAGCGCCAGGCTTCGTCACGGTCCACAGGTACCGATACCGATGCATTTGCCTACTCAAATGATGGTGTACCATCGGCGTTAATATCCTTACCGCTCCGTTATATGCATACTACTGTCGAGATGATCCACAAAGAGGATGTTGATAATGTTATCCGTTTGATATACGAAGTTTTGTTAAACATTAAAGCGGGGCAGGATTTCAGATACATCAAATAACATAACCATCAAAACAATTTCAACCCTAGGCCATTCCCTTATACACCATTAATAGATATTAGTAAATAAATGCCCCACATACACACTCTATGAAACCCACACTACTTATTTTGGCCGCAGGTATGGCCAGCCGCTACGGCAGCATGAAACAGGTTGACGGCTTTGGCCCCAACGGAGAAACAATTATCGATTATTCGATATACGATGCCATTAAGGCAGGTTTTGGCAAAGTTGGCTTTATCATCCGCGAGGAATTTGCGGACAATTTTAAAGCGATATTTGAACCCAAACTGAAAGGCCGTATTGAAACGGACTACATTTTTCAAAGTTTTGATCTGAAACCTTTCGGTATCGATAAAATCATTGAACGTGCAAAACCATGGGGCACTGCCCACGCGGTACTTGCTGCCCGCAACCAGGTAAGCGAACCTTTTTGTGTGATTAATGCCGATGATTTTTATGGTTACGATTCGTTTGAAAAAATGGCCAAATTTTTAACCACTGAAGTTGCGGATGATACCTATTCGCTGATAGGTTACCAGATAGACAGAACCCTTTCTGACTATGGATCTGTATCCCGTGGTGTTTGTAAAGTTGATGATAAAGGTAACATGGTCGAGATCAACGAGCGTACCGAGGTTTACTTTAAAGAAGATGGCAGCGTTGCCTATAAAGATGCCACCGGCGAGCATGCACTGAGCAATGATACCCGTGTATCTATGAACTTTTGGGGCTTTACTCCTGCTGTTTTTGGCCAAAGCGAGGAAATGTTCAGGGAATTTGTTGCCGCGAATGAAGAAAATCCAAAATCGGAGTTCTTTATTCCTTTAGTTGCAGATGAACTGATAAAAACAGGTACGGCATCGTTTAAAGTTATCCCTACCGGATCAAAATGGTTTGGAGTAACTTATAAAGAAGATAAGCCTATTGTACAAAAGAGCATATCAGAACTGGTAGCCAATGGTACCTATCCCGAAAAACTTTGGGATTAAAAGTATAAAACCAAAAAATCCCGCTTATTATGGCGGGATTTTTAGTTTTATAGCTATTGCTAAACTTAGTCAACAAAAAAGAAAGTTTTCTTTTGATCCTCATCATATATGTGGATGTTTTTTGTAACTACGGTATTGTCTGACGCAACTTCAATGGTGTAATCACCATTTTCAAGGTCGGTTAAAACATAACCTTTTGAAGCCACAGCTTTATTTGGCAAAAAGTCTTTTATTAATAGATGGCTGTTATTGTCATACACTTTTACTACTGATTTACCGGCGTCAGCCTTTACCACATTTACTGCAACACCACGGCCTTGCTTCATCGCAGATAATGTTATAACGGGTTTTGATCCTTCGGTAAGTGTTTTAGCTGTTGCAGCTGTTGCAGCTGTTGCACCAAAAATGCCTGCGCTTAATAACAAAAGTAATGCTGATAATTTGATTGAATTTTTCATGATCTTTTCGATTTTAAATATTGTTTTTGAATTTTGTTTTCTGTTTCAATATTCAAATCAACAACATCTTTCAGCATCAAAAAAATGCAATAGACGGCGGTTATATAATTATAGACCAAGAACTTATTTCAATCGGTAAACCTGCATATAAACACTAATAATCAACCAATTAACCTTTCATAGCATAATATCCGGCTTTCATCGGCGTGTTTTTGACTTTCGTCGGTAATAAATGACGATCTCCCCTAATCCATCCCGATCGGCGATCCGTCGGGCATATTCAACACTGCTGCCGGCTGAAACTTATCAGGATTTCGCTCGAACTGGCTGATCTGCGACAAACCGAACAATAAATTGGCTTTACGACTGTCAGTTGCGGCATTCAAATTCGTTTGCATCCATTTTTTTAACTCATCAATCTGCAACAGGGCAATACTGCGTACACTTTCTGATGCTTTGGTATTAGCAGCCAGGGTGAGGATCTGTTTTAGCGTTAAGTTATTCACCAATCGTTGTAGTTCGCCTTTATAACCGGTTGGCTGCGGGGCTTTCCAGGTTTGGGCCACCAGTTTATTCAATATAGGCAACAAACCCGGCTGTGTATTATCGCGCGATTGATATTCAATCAGCCTTGCTGCCCGCTCTGGTTGCAGCATAAACGATAGCGTTGCGCCCGCAGCCGATTCTGCAGCCGCCATCGGGTCGAAAGTTAAGCCAGTATGCGATTTAAAGGTTTCCCTTGTACGTGGATAACCAATAGGCCGTGGCGGTATTTTTTCTATCAGTTTTTCGGGCAGGGCAAGGGCATCAGGGCTTATGGTGCCCATCAGCGCGGCAAAAGCTTTCCATTGCTCTGCTGGCGGCACAAATTTAGTGATGATCTGTCCATCGTTCTTTAAAGCGAAGGTATAATACAAACCGCCCAGCATTTTTGAAGCGGCCTCAGCCTGGAAACGATGGATCAAATACATTGGCACCAATACTTCTTCCAGCGTAGCCATAGGCGCATCCTGGCGAATTGCCTTTTCAGAAAAATTATCCAATACGTGTTTACGCAGCACCATTATTCTATTCAACTCATCAGCGGCATTGGTACCGCTATCCCATAAGTGTGCCTGCGGATGTGCGCTGCCTGCGGGGCGGGCGTCATCATCAGATATAAATAAAAAGCCTTGTTTAATGGTTTCGGTGACGATGCCTTTTAAGGCTTCGTCCTCGTTCGTTCCGGTCGCAAAATCCTGGTAGCCGTAAAGGATGGCTCGTTTGTCATACTCGCCTATCTCCTTACGGTATGCCTTGCTCAGGTCGATAGTGCCATCGGCATTTAAACTAACCACCGCCGGCGGGTAATCCATTACAGATGCCCTGCCATTAACACTGGCTGTAAAATTATGCTGCAGGCCCAGCGTATGCCCAACTTCATGCGCCGCAAGCTGCCTTAAACGCGCAAGGGCAAGCTGCAACATTTTATCACTTACCGGTTTGCCATCCTCATAAGGCTGTACCAATCCCTCGGCAATTAAAAAATCCTGCCTGTCGCGCAGCGAACCGAGCGAAACCTGGCCTTTAATGATCTCGCCGGTACGCGGGTCGGTAATTCCGCTGCCGTATGACCATCCCCGGGTAGAGCGGTGGATCCACTGAATAATATTATACCTGATATCCATCGGATCGGCATCTTCGGGCAACAGTTTTACCTGGAAAGCATTTTTATAGCCTGCTGCCTCAAAAGCCTGGTTCCACCAGCCGGCACCTTCCATCAGGGCGCTGCGTACAGGCTCGGGGGCGCCGCGGTCAACATAATAAACAATGGGCTTCACCGGCTCGCTCATAGCAGCCGCAGGGTCCTTTTTCACGAGCCGATGACGACTTAGCAGCCTTTTCATAATCGGCTGATCTATGGGCGTAGCATAATCCATGTATTCCACATTATAATACCCGGAGCGGGGATCGAATTTGCGCAGCTTATAGTTGCCATCGGGCAGTTTTATAAAAGACTGGTGCATCCGTACCGTAACCGAATTTGGGTCTGGCGTTACAGAGCTTATCTCGGTCCCCTTTGCCTTGCCGGTAAGGGTTATGGTAGCCTCAAACTCAGAATTATCGGGAAAGCTTTTGGTATTGGGCAGATATACTGCCGAGCGGCTTTCATCAAAGCCGAAGCTTCCCTGGTTATTATCGTTCAGCCTATCGGCTATTTTATGGTTATCACGTAGCAAAAAGGGCGTAAAATCTATCAGTACCCTATTCCCGTCCTGTGCTACAGCTGTAAATCCCCAGATGGCCGATTGCGCGAAGGCTTCGGCAACAGATTTACGTTCATCGGCATTATCACTAATTGCGCGGTAGCTGTAATTGGGTTGCATCAATAATACCTTAGGGCCGCTTTTCACAAATTTTACAATCCGGCTATCACCAATCTGGCCGCGATCCAAACCCAGGTCATTTGAACCAACGCCTGCAGGTAAAGAGTTTACGTAAAGAAATTCCTGGTCTAACTTATCTATCTCCAAAAAAATCTTCCCGGTTTTTTCATCCCAATAAAAATTAAAATACCCGGTGTATTTGGTAAAGCCCTTAATTTTGGCTTCTATTTCATCTGCCTTTTGGGCTTTAACATTAAAAAAGGAAAAAGAAAGGAGAAATAAGAGGAAGTAAACTTTTTTCATAGGTGCCAACTTATTGTTAAGCCCTAAAATAGGTATAAAAACAGAAAGGAGGTAAAAATTACCCCCTCTCTGTCATTTTATAAAATCAGCATTAATTATTTCATCCTTTTTTGGATCGCTTCAATTTCGGCTAAATGACTTTTTATAACAGGTAAGGTTTTTTCTGCAAATGCTTTTAGGTCGGCATCTTTGCAATTTTTAGCGGCATCTTCAAACATCGATTTTACTTTTTTATGGCCATCTACCATAGCATCTACATAAGCTTTATCGAAGTCGGCACCTGTCTTTGCAGCAAGATCGGCTTTCTTTTTTTGGTGATCGGCATCAGGTTCAGTTGGTAAAGTAATGTTTTTTTGCTTTGCAATAGCAATAAGCTCATCGTTTGCTTTGGTATGGTCGGTAACCATCATGGCACCAAACGCCTTTACCTTGGCATTCATAGCTTTTTCGCCGGCCAATTGTCCCAAAGCCACTTCGGCCAGGCCGCCGTTTGCCGCATCTGTAGCAAATTTTGCATCATTTTCATCAACAGCTATACCATGTGCACCGGTAATGCCTGCTGTGTCGGTTGCTGCCATTGTTGATGAATCTTTAACTGCATTTGTACTGTCGGCAGCATCTTTACTGTCTTTGGCACCGCCGCATGATTGGAACGACATGGCGGCAATTGCCAACATCGCTATTAAACTTAACTTTTTCATAGTAGTGATTTATATTGTTTTTATAGGCAACAAATTTCACTGAGATAAGTTTTATTTTCTTAATTGTAAAATATATTAATTTAGTATTGGAACATTCGTTCCTCCCCATAGCGATGGGTTTGAAACCCATCGTTATGGGGAACGGTGTTTGTTAATTTCCCAAAAGTCTTACCTGGCCTTAATCTCTTTGATTTCATCGGCAAACGATCTATTCATATGATGTTTTTCTTGCTAATAGATATACCTTCTAACCCGTTTCAAATTATCCGGGCTGACAGAAAATGCAGCAAATCCATCAATATAAGAAGATATCGGTTCCTCCCAATAACGATGGGTTTAAAACCCATCGTTATTGGGAACGGTGTTTGTTAATTTTCCAAAAGCCTTATTCCAGCCTTAATCTCTTTGATTTCATCAGTAAAAGATTTATTCATATGATGTTTTTCCTGATTATAGATGTACCTTCTAACCCTTTTTAAATTATCCGGACTAACAGAAAATGCAGCAAACCCATCTTGCCAACTCACATATTTATCAGGATCATCCTTGAAGTTCTCCCATGAATTTCCTTTAATGGTTTTAACAACGTCAGCAACACATTGATCTGTACGTAACCTAACCAGCAAATGAACATGATCGGCAACTCCGTTTATACAATCGAGATAGATCTCGTGCTCGTTAGTTATGAGCTTGATTGCCTTATAAACTTCAGCTTTTAAGGCAGGGTGCAAAATTGGCTCCCTGTTTTTTGTAGACCATATGATATGAACCCACAGTGCAGAATAGCTTTGAGGCATAGTGATTATCGGTTTAAGTTTAATATCATAGCCCTCACCATAGCGATGGGTTTGAAACCCATCGCTATGGTGAGGGCTATGAGGAATACATCGTTATTTCTTTACCATCCTCTTCACAATCTCATCAGCTGTTAATTTTTCCTGCACGCCGCTGGCCATATCTTTAAAGGTTAACAGGCCGCTTTGTATTTCATCGCCCCCGATTACTACTGTATAGGGGATGTTTTTGTTATTGGCATAGTCCAGTTGCTTTTTAATTTTGGCTCCTGACGGGTAGAGTTCTGTATTGATATCCTGACTGCGGAGCTGCTGCAACAAAGGCAGGGCATAAGTTTCGCCTTCCTTATCGAAGTTACAGATGAGCACCTGGGTGCTTTGGTTTGCCGCGGTTGGGAAAAGGTTTAATTCTTCCAGCACATCGTAGATCCTGTCGGCACCGAAAGAGATGCCTACACCTGTAAGACCTTTTAAACCAAACATACCGGTAAGGTCGTCATAACGGCCACCGCCTCCGATGCTGCCCATGGCTGCTTCGTTGGTTTTAACCTCAAAAATGGCGCCTGTGTAATAGTTTAAGCCGCGGGCAAGGGTTATATCCAGTTCAAGCTTTGCGGTTTGCAGCGGGCAGCTTTCTATGTATTTAAAAACCGTTTCTATCTCTTCGCAACCTTTGAGCCCGGTTGCTGATGAGGCCAAGGCTTCGCGCAGGCTTTGCAACTTTTCGCTGTTGGAGCCCTCCAGTAAAATAACTGGTTTTATTTTTTCTATGTCGGCCTCCGTAAAGCCACGCTCTAATAGTTCTTTTATAACACCGTCCAGGCCGATTTTATCCAGTTTGTCAATAGCAACGGTAAGATCAATAATGTTATCAGCCTTATCAATGATCTGGGCAATGCCCGACAGGATTTTGCGGTTATTGATCTTGATGGTAAAATCCTTCAGGCCCAATTTGCCCAAAGCCTCATCATAAATCAATACAAACTCGGCTTCGTTCAGTAATGAGTCGGAGCCAACCACATCGGCATCACATTGGTAAAATTCCCTATAACGGCCGCGCTGCGGTCTGTCGGCGCGCCAAACCGGCTGCACCTGGAAACGCTTGAACGGGAAAGTGATCTCGTTCTGGTGTTGTACTACGTAACGGGCGAAAGGAACTGTAAGGTCGTAACGTAGGGCTTTTTCTGAGAGGCTTTGAAGAATTTCATTACGCTCTTTATTCAAAGAAACATATTTAGGCATGTCAGAAATATGAATTGCATCATGTCCTTTAAAGGGCGTAGATATTTTTTTTACGTCTTTGAGAACTTCCGCCTCCCAAAGCTTCTCCCCACTATTTAAAATTCTAAAAATCAACTTATCCCCCTCTTCTCCATATTTACCCAACAATGTCGACGAGTTTTCCATGGTAGGAGTTTCTATCTGCTGGTAGCCGTATTTACGGAAAACACTTTTAATAGTATCGAAAATATAGTTACGTTTCACCATTTCTACAGGTGAAAAATCGCGGGTTCCTTTAGGTACGGATGGTTTGATGGATGCCATGCGGCAAATGTACAAAAAAGCAAATTATGCGTTTTGTAAATCTGGTGCGTGTTGCCGGTTGCGGGCGGCCGGGAAAAACGTCAAAAAAAGCTATTTTAAAGCACCTTAAAAACATACACCGTTGGCATACCTTTGGTGCACCTTTCAGCCACTTTTGGCGCACCTTTGCGTTACCTTACAAGCTCCTTCCGTTGCCTTTTGTCGCACCTTTTATTTTTGACATCCAACCATAACAAGCTGTAAATAAATAGATTATGTATTTATTTTTCTTTTTTGAATATTTGTCAGTTTCAAAAAGAAACAAATATGGCCAACTGAAAACCGGCTGTAGCGCTTGCATACAAATTTACAAAAAAAACAAAAAAATTCCAAGCAAAGCAATGGCTTTAAAATACAGCGATGCAGGTAATTGAACATGCCATCAACCCCTGCCTTTAAAACCCCTAACCTGCCGACACCCATTAATATTACGTTGGCAAACCCGCACATCCCCTTTATATGACACTCTTTTTACCTTATACAATTCCTACCAATCACCAATTAATATATTTTTGAAAACCATGAATATTATCACCCAAACGCCCCGCCTGCTGATACGTGAATTTATTGCTGCCGACGAACAACTTTCGCTTTTGATGGATGAGGACGAACGCCTTACCCAATATGTAAAAAAACGTACCCCGGCAGAAAGCAAGCAGGTTTTTAAGGATACGCTTAGGGATTATAAAAACAAAACGGGCCTGGGTCGCTGGGGAATATTTAATGCGACCGACAATGATTTCATAGGTGTATGCATGTTGAGACCCAGCGAATCTGACAGCAATAGTATTGAATTGGGTTACCGGTTGCACCTCAAATACTGGGGCCAGGGGATCGCTACCGAACTTACTATAGCTTTGGTTAATTATGGTTTAAATAAAGTTGGCCTGGTGGAGATTTGCGCAGTAACACATCCCCATAACCTTGCATCACAAAAGGTTTTAACTAAAGCCGGGTTTGAGCGCCGCGGTGAAGCTTTTTGGTATGGAGAGGATCTGCCGTTTTTTAGGGTGACGAGCCCCTCCTAAATCCTCCCCGGTAGGGAGGACTTTAAAAAACTTGCAAATCAAAAGTCTCCCCTTCCGGGGGAGATTTAGAGGGGGCTACTTTGTCAATGCCCTGATAATATCCTTACAGCCGCCTTCAATCAGTGTAAAAACAGGCTCAAACAGGGTATCATCATGATACGGATCGGGTACTATTTTGTCGCCCAATAACAGCTTTACTTTTTGGGCCTGTTCATCATTACCAGCCATATCGAGGACATCGCCCAGGTTGTATTTATCCATCACAAATATGTGATCGAACTCCTCAAAATCACTTTGCCTGAATAACCGGCAAACCTGGTTGCTGATATCGATACCATGATTACGCGCAGTGCGGGTCGACCGCCTGTCGGGCCCCTCGCCTACATGCCAGTTACCGGTCCCTGCCGAATCAATTTCCCATCCAAGGCCCTGTTCATTGCTCAGGTGCTGCATAATCCCCTCGGCCAGCGGCGAACGGCAGATATTGCCGAGGCAAACCATTAGTATTTTCATTCTCTTTAAGGTAAAGGGTGAAAGGTAAAAGGCGAAAGGTTTTTTGGATCAGACTTGCCTAACCTTTTGCCTTTAACCTTTTACCTTTCGCCTCCAAAATCAACCAAATATCTGATTCAACACTCCTGCCAAACGTACGCCTGCTTTAAGCAATTGCTGGTTAAGGGTGCCTATGTGGCTAAAATTGTATTTGTAGTTCAGGTTATCGCCTGGTTTAATGTCGGCATAAAATTTTTCGGCCAGCTGGTTGCTTTCAAAAAGCCATTTGCTAATCGGGTCTTTTTGCAGGGTAGCACGTTGCGCAGCCGTGGTGTGGTTTATCCATGCAGCGTATTCGGTATAGCTTAATTGCTGATTATCTATCAGCTGGCTATCCCAAACCGAATGCAGGTTGCCATCCTTGCCAAACCACTGTACTTTAAAATCGTTGCCGCCCTTATCGCTGGTATGGCCTGTATGAAAAGGCTGATGAACATCCTCCACAATATGAATCAGCATACGCAGGTAAAGCAATTTGTTGGTTTTGGTGGTAGTTTTTTTCTTTAGTTCGACAATCAAAAAATTCATTTTGGTGTAAGCGTCTGTAGCCGTGTCTGCTTTTAAATAGGTTTGCAGCTCGGGGTAGGTATAAGCCTTATCCATGTCGATAAAATGCCAGTTGTACAGGTAGCCGTAAGCCGGATCTGATTTAATAAAATCGGCCCAGTTGCTGGTAATAGCGATTGATTCGTTACCTAAGATGGCCTGGATAGCCTTGCGTGCTTTTGGGGTTAAATAGCTATCTGCTATCTGCCCGCAAATACGGTGACCGTTGGTTCCCCATGCCATGCCTTGCAATGGGATGTAGCATACAGCTACAAAAAGGATGATCTTTTTGAAAAAGTTAGTGCTCATTTTCATAGTGGTTTTGGGATGCAACTTGTTCTTTTAATTAAACGCGCGTAAATGGGTATTACATTGGATGTACTGGTAAATTCAATTAAAGAGTCCGCCTTTTGCTTCACCTTATAAAACTCCTCGTAATCACCATAGCGGAAACAGCTTTTCTCGTCCTTATAACTGCCATCAGCATTGCAAAACTGGCCTTTAAGGTGCAGCGTATCCTGCTTTTGCACATAGGTACCGCGGATGTACTCGGTCCAATGGCCGCTGTTCATGCAGGTATCGGCCCCATAATTTACTTTGCTTACGGTGCTTATCTTCATCAAAAAAGAATCGCAGCTGAATTTAAGATCGTACAGCGAATAAGTAACCAGTTTTTTTTGCGCCGGTACGGTATCCTGCCGCCACTCACCCTGCAAATATTTAACACCCGGTTTTTGAACGTCGGGATTCATGGAGCAGGAGCTAAAAGCCGAAAGCAGAAGGCCGAAAGCAGTAAGGCTAATTTTTGAGCGGAAAGCAGGAGGCGAAGGGTAAAAGTTTTTTTTGCTGAAAGCCAAAGGCTGAAAGCTGAAAGCCTTTTTTGAGGTGAAAGCTGAAAGGTAAAAGCTAAAGGGTTTTGGCATACAATTGCTAATCAAAGCAGTAAATAAAAAGCCCCTCGCCTTTAGGAGAGGGGTTTGGGGTGAGGCTTATAAACTACCTATCATATTTTCGGGCCTAACCCATTGGTCAAACTGTTCGTTGGTTAACAAACCTAAACCAATGGCGGCTTCGCGTAACGATTTATTTTCTTTTAAAGCAGTCTTAGCAATTTTGGCTGCGTTTTCATAGCCTATATGCGGATTAAGCGCGGTTACCAGCATCAGCGAGTTTTCCAGGTGCTTTTTGATGCCATCGTAATTTGGTTGGATACCAACCGCACAATGATCATTAAACGATACGCAGGCATCACCAATTAACCTTGCCGATTGCAGGAAATTGGCAGCCATAACCGGTTTAAATACGTTAAGCTCATAATGACCGTTGGATCCGCCGATAGAGATGGTTACATCGTTACCCATCACCTGTGCAGCTACCATGGTAACGGCCTCGTTTTGGGTTGGGTTAACCTTGCCCGGCATAATGGATGAACCCGGTTCGTTATCGGGAATATGGATCTCGCCAATACCAGAACGCGGACCCGAAGCCAGCATCCTGATATCATTGGCTATCTTCATTAATGATACAGCTATCTGTTTCAAAGCACCATGGCTTTCCACAATGGCGTCATGAGCAGCCAGCGCTTCAAATTTATTTTCTGCGGTAATAAATGGCAGGCCGGTGAACTGGGCAATGTATTCGGCCACCTTAACATCATAGCCTTTTGGGGTGTTGATGCCGGTACCTACGGCTGTACCGCCAAGGGCAAGCTCAGATAAGTGATCTAAAGTATTACGCAGGGCTTTTAAACCGTGGTTTAGTTGTGATACGTAGCCAGAAAACTCCTGGCCTAAAGTAAGCGGCGTAGCATCCATTAAATGGGTACGGCCGATTTTCACTACCGATTTAAAGGCTTCAACCTTAGCCTGCAAAGTATCACGCAATTTTTCAATTCCCGGGACGGTTACATCCATCAGGATCTTATACGCCGCGATGTGCATGGCCGTTGGGTAAGTATCGTTTGATGATTGCGATTTATTCACATCATCATTGGGATGGATAAAGGTTTTGCCTTCGCCCAGTTTATTACCCTGTAACACGTGCGCACGGTTGGCCACCACCTCGTTCACGTTCATGTTTGATTGCGTGCCCGAACCTGTTTGCCAGATCACCAGCGGAAACTCTGATGCTAATGCACCTGTCAGTATTTCATCACAAACCTGTGCTATCAAGTCACGTTTTTCGGCAGATAGTACGCCAAGATCAGTATTGGTATAAGCGGCAGCTTTTTTCAGATAGGCAAACGCGTCAATGATCTCTTTTGGCATAGATGCCTCCGGACCAATTTTAAAATTGTTGCGTGAACGTTCTGTTTGTGCTCCCCAGTATTTATCGGCAGGTACCTGTACCTCGCCCATGGTATCGTGTTCGGTTCTGAAACTCATAGCATTAAATTTTGCAGGGGCAAAGTTATGTTTTTATCTGATGCGGGAGATGAGGAAATGGTAATCTTTTTGTGATGTGGGGGAGGCCTTTAAATAACGCCGACCACCAGCTGGATTACGATTTTTATACTCTATTCTGAATCAACAGGTAAATATTACGTTGGCCAAACGACTCGCTTGCGCCACCATTATTGTCAACGATCATTTGTATACTTGTTAGTGTTCCCCTTATTTTTTCAGCGGTGGCACGAGGCCATTTTTATTTCAATATCTCGGTCGAACCCAAAAACACTTCGTTATTTTTGGTGACAAGGTTAGCGGGTATCAGGCACGAGAGTGCGTACATTTTGCTGCCAATTAATATCATTCGCATCAATAACGTACTTTTATTGGTGTTTTCAGATGCGGACATGGTATAAGTGGTATAAGTATTCCACTTGCCTATTGTAACCCCCCCAAAGGTATAGTTTGGCTTTTTGGACGCTATACCCTTCCCCAATTGATCAGCAAATATTTGGGTATCTTTCATTGGGGCCAGAGTGGCCGAATCTAAATGGACCACAACTTGATAATCCATCACGGTAGTACTATATTTAACACTATCGTTTCCTTTGGCGAGATAGCTATCAAAGCCGTTCTTCTTCACTACCTGTGGTTCGACAGGGAATTTTACCGATAGTTTTTCGTCCAGCTTTTTAGTTACCCAATTAGTTTGGGCTTTAGCCGATGCCGCAAGCATCAGCACAAATAACGGCAGGTAGTAGAGTTTTTTCATCTTATTTACAGTGTAAACTAATTATTATCGATTTCATTTAATTTTTATAATATTAATAAAAAGCAGCTAAATATTACATTTTCAGATGCTATTTACGAGAGATTTATTTTATGAGGGCCACTTACTGGGTTTGATCAAGGATTGCAACAGTAAGTTTGATACTCA
The DNA here is from genome assembly GCF_056400585.1 of Mucilaginibacter sp. P5_A6. Classification (NCBI taxonomy): domain Bacteria; kingdom Pseudomonadati; phylum Bacteroidota; class Sphingobacteriia; order Sphingobacteriales; family Sphingobacteriaceae; genus Mucilaginibacter; species Mucilaginibacter sp. P5_A6. The sequence continues at coordinate 214,320 of NZ_JBFUKZ010000003.1, forward strand.
AAGTGCTACAGGTATTTTATTACAGTAAGTAAATTCGGTATAACTAAACTTTAATCCTTTTCGTTTTTCTGATGCAAAAATTGTTCTTTTTTGTATTGCTCCACATCCCATGCCATGTTACAACAATCTTTTACATAATATGTCAAAGGCTCCAGCCCAACTTGCGCTCTTCTTTTGTCAACATTATCCGGGTCCATTAATGGCATCATCATATACTTGTTGGTCTTTAAATTCCAGGATATCTGGCTTCCATAAATCTGTTTTCGCCCTTCTCTGAGTGCCACCCTGTCCTCCAATAAAGCAAGGCTGGCGGGGCTTAGCATTCTATTGTTGGTTGCTGCGCGTAACAAAGGAAGATACCTTTGCTGCGTTTTTAAATCCGAATGTTGTATGACCATAAATAACGTGTGCGTGCGTTCGGAACCCACAAGATTAGGATCTGGCCAACCGTAATTATCGATTATCCGAATAACCGTGAGGAGGTTGAGGGAATCGGTTTCATTGATTTTCCTTACCAAATGCTTCATCTGATCCGAATTTCCACCGTATGCTTCCCTGATATTGCCCATCTGAACCCTGTAAAACTGATCGTTCACTGAAATACTATCCAGCAAATTGATAGAGTTGTTGAATTTGATCTTGTTGTTCGAAAGAAACATCGCCTGAGCGGAAAGTTTATTCAATACGTCATCCATATATTTGACACCTTCGTTATCATATATAAATCCGTGACCACCAACTCTTACAGAATCGAAATCCCAGCCCTCAGCTTCACTTTTATGCTGCTTATAAACCAATTTAAGTTTACTAAAAGACATTAAGTCGTCGTCAATCGCATTAATTGAATGTAATGACCGTTTTTTAGTAATGTTTTTAAAATTGATTTTTTGATTATATAGTTTTGGATAACCGCTTATAGAAAAGAATGACTTAAATATTTTCTTTTTATTCGTGATAAACCAAAAGGTTGCTGATCCGCCATCTGACATACCACCTAAAAAGATATTTTGCTTGTCGATATTATATTTTTGCTTAACCTCTTTGATATCAATCAAAATATGCCCAAATGCATCAGGTTGTTTTACCCAACCAAAATCGTTTTTGGCAAAAGGGTATAAAACGATATAACCATATTTATTGGCTAAGGAAAATATCGGTTCTTTCGTTAATGCGTAACTATGATCACTAAAACCGGCTCTACCCGTAACACCACCGTGAAGAAAAACAATCAGCGGAGTTTTTACATCTGGTTGATAACTTTTAGGTACGTATACCCAATAAGGAACTTGTATTGATTTAGTGTTAGACATATATAACGCGAAGCCAGCCGAAGCCTTGCAATATGTACCTCTTGTTCTTAAACTGATTTCATTGCTATTCAATTGCCTAATCCAGTTGATTTTTTCTGTCGAATCAATCGCCGACTGTCCAAATGCATTTATATTTACCAACAAAGTGGCTACTACAAGTGTTGCATTCAAGATTTTCATCCTTTATTAATTTAAAGTCCGGTTGTGGGAAGCGATCAAATTAGGAATAATTTTTCTCAAAACGAGTGTAAGCCGGATTTCAATTTTACTTTGGATATAGGCGCATCCTGAAAGTTGGCGAGTCATTTGGATAATCGATAATGATGGTTTCTGGTTCAGGTTTGTCCATATACAAATATTATAAAAAAATCGTTAGGCGCGGCGTATCTAAATACATTGAAATTTCATGCTGTAGCCTGACCGGAACAAAGTAGTACGGGCATTAATCACACGCTATTACTGTAAGATCTCCCGAACTTTAGAAATATAGGACCTCCCGATTGGGATTTTCTTATCACCTATAATTATCTCACTGTTGTTATGCCTTTCAATCTTATTTAAAGCAACAATAAATGACCGGTGTACCCTTGCAAACAAAACTTCAGGCAGTTTGCTTTGCAGATCTGAAATTGACAAATAGGTTTTATAAGTCCCGTTCATCGTAAAAATAACAAGATAATTGCCTTGTGCCTCAACATAGCATATATCGTTAAAGTTCATCTTTACCATTCGGCGTTCGCATTTAACAAACAGGAACGTATCTCCATCCTTAGAGGCCATTAATAAATTCTTCTCACCAATATTTTTTTCAGTCTCAATTTGCAGCGCCCTTACCTTTTCTGAATTTAAAAGCTGGTATAATTTAATACAAAAAGGAATTGTGAGCACAAATTGAAGCTTAACACAATTATATAAAAACGGAGCAATACTCAATAGGGGTTCTTTTGTCCAGCTGATTAAAAAATATCTGAGTATAATGTAATTATCTATCAGGCGTAACATCAACGCGAACAACGCCACCAATAAAACATACACAACTATAAAACGGATAATTTTTTGATGGAAAAGTAAATCTGCCATCAGGGTTTCTACAACTATTGCAACAAAAACCACTTTTGGGATCAAACTAAAAAACTCGTTTCTAAAAACCGTCAAAAAGTCCCCTTCTGTAAGCCCCTGCAGTATCGTAAATAACAACAAGTAGCATATCCAGTACAGGAAATACAATTCAATTTTTTTCAATTTTCTGTTAACGATGAAATCCGGCACGTTTTAAAAGTAATAAAATTAGCGAGGTCGCCATAAAAGTAATACGCATTTACTTGAAAGCTAAACCATATCATACGTCGTTCGCCCTCTTTTTTTTGCTGTCTGCATCAAAAATTTGCTATGTGTAAGTCAACATTTACTTTGCTCCCTCCAATTAATCAATTCCATTTAAACCATCATGAAGAAAAATCTTTTAACCTTTTTATTTATTACCGTACTTGGATATTTAAATCTGTATGGGCAGCAAACCAACATCTATCCTACCAATTGGTGGGTTGGCATGAAAATGAACCACATTCAATTATTAATCAGGAGCGAGAACAAAGCTTTATCTCAGCAAAAAATCAAAATCAATTACCCCGGTATTACCCTGCTCCAAACTCACCATTTCCCTAACTTAAAATATACAGCCATTGATATCCTTATCAGCCCTGCCACAAAGCCGGGATCAGTAAACATCATTTTTGGAGATGGCGTTAACTCCACGGTAATATCATGGCCTTTATTGGTAAAACCGCCGGGCAACGGCAGCCACTATGCGCAGGGGGTAACTTCGGGCGATTTTATAGATCTGCTGCTAACAGACCGGTTTAGTAATGGCGATACAAAAAATGATAGAGTACCGGGAATGAGGGACCAATCACTGAACCGCGATTCGATGTACTTAAGACATGGCGGCGACTTTCAGGGTATATTAAATCATATCGACTATTTTAAAAGTCTTGGCGTAACCGCTTTATGGCTTACCCCGGTAATGGAAAACGACATGCCCAACCGTACCGAACACGGCTATGCCATTACCGATCACTATAAAATTGATCCCCGATATGGAAACGCCTCTCTTTATACCGAATTAAGTAATACACTGCATAAAAACGGCATGAAGCTGATCATGGATGTTGTATATAATCATACCGGGCTTTACCATTTTTTAGAACAAGATCCACCAGCAACAGACTGGATGCACCGGTGGCCCCAATTTACCCAGACGAATTACAGGGAACAAACCCAGTTTGACCCGTACGCAGCACCATCAGATAAAAAGAAAATGACAGATGGCTGGTTTACCGCCGAAATGCCGGATGTTAATCAATCTAACCCGTTTATGGCAAACTATATGATACAAAATATTATCTGGTATGTACAAAACTTTGGAATTGATGGTATAAGAATAGATACCTATACCTACAACGACATGAATTTTGCCAACCGATGTAACCAGGCCATTATGGACGAATTTCCTAAGCTTACTTTATTTGGCGAAACACGGGTATTTGGTGTTGCCAATCAATCGTATTTTAACCAGAACAATTTTAATTTGCCTTTCAAAAGCAATTTACAAGGTTCGGTGGATTTTCAATGCCTGTATTTTGGCATTATCCCTGCGTTGATGCAGCCATTTGATTGGACGGATGGAGTTAATAAATTGTATTATACCTTAAGCAGCGATTTTTTGAATAAAGATGCTACCCGTAATGTGCTTTTGTTGGATAACCACGATGAGCCCCGTTTTTTTTCGGTTGTGGGCGAGGATGTTGAAAAGCAGAAAATCGGCTATGAATGGTTATTAACCTGCAGGGGCGTTCCGCAGCTGTATTACGGTTCGGAGGTACTTTTAAAAGGCTTTACAAACCCCGATGGTTTGGTAAGGGCCGATTTTCCGGGCGGATGGGCCGGGGATAAAAAAAACGCTTTTACCGGCGAAGGTCTTACAACCGATGAACTCGCTGTTCAAAATATTGTTAAAAAACTTGGCACTTTCCGGAAAAACTCATCAGCATTAAAAACCGGAAAAATGATGCATTATATACCTGTTAACGGACTTTATGTTTATTTCAGATATGATGCCAAACAAACAATAATGTGCATTATGAACACCGCAAAAAAGGAAAATACAATTGATTTTGGCAAATACATTGAACGGACAGCAGGCTTTACCAAAGCCCAAAATGTAATTACCGGCGACTTGCTAAACACAACCGAAAAAGCAACTATACCGGCAATGCGTATGTGGGTTTTAGAATTGAGTAACTAAAATATATAATCGCCTTTCCTGGTAAAAAAAAGTTTATCTTACTTTGGCGTAACGTTCGCAGATAACTTTGTATCTGCGAACGTGATGCCAAATGCAGGCGCGATTGATTGTTATCATTATGAAAGGGCATTGAGTTGTAGGGTTTTTAAAATGCTGTATGCGCAGGCAACACTTTGTCACAATCTTATTCATTTTGCCTACCCTAACATTCAATTAATATGAATGGGGTATGTTGCCGGCCAAACATACTACCTGTTAATTAATTTGATATGACTTTTAACAATTACAAAAAAACAATCCGTACAGCGTTACTGGTTATCATTGTGGCATTCATTAGCAATGTAGCGTTAGCCCAGGCAAACCACACTAATCCATGGGCTGCTACCGAAGTTGGTGCACTGCCGCCAATAGCCAGCCTTACCAAAGGCGTTTGGTTAAAGGGCGAACTGCATGTACATTCCCGCCACAGTACCGAATCGTCCAACAACCCGATCAGCAAGATCATCGCCTTTTCTAAATCGGCAGGCATCGATTTCGTTGCCATTACCGACCACGATAACCATGTAAACGGTGACGTAGCCAACCATACCTGGGCCGACCCGGAGTTTAAATCAGACTCGGTATTGTTGCTGTATAGCGCCGAATGGACCACAACCCGCGGCCATGGCAATGCCTTCTCGGCTGTACCTTATGATCACCAGCGGTTATATGACGTTCGCGATCAGCGCGATGTGGTGGTAGGCGCGGTGAAAAAGCAGCTCGGCATCCATCTTTCGGCCAACCATCCAAGCGGGAAAGATCATTTCGGATATTCGTACGATATGGTTAATTCAATCGAGGTATGGAACTCGGCTATCTGGTCGAAAAATGCCAATGCCATCATGATCTGGGACGACATGCTGTCATCCGGTCGCAAGCTGACAGGCCGTGGCGGGAGCGATGCGCACCATGGCGTTCCGGATTCACCCGATAAGGAAACCAAGAACAGCTACCAGGCCAAGGCAAACTATGTTGGCACCCCAACAACCTGGGTATTTGCCACGTCGCGCACCTCGCAGGCTGTAATAGACGCGCTCACGAATGGACGGGTATCCATCAGCTCAAACCCATACGCACCACGTATTGAACTTTATGCAGACGTAAACCAGGATGGTAAAATGGATATGATGATGGGCGATAATACGAAAGCCACAGGCAAGCCTGTAAAATTCCGCGTTAAGCTCACCGGAAATATCCCCGCCGATGGCGAGTATACCATTAACGTGGTGAAAAATGGCAGCCCGTTTGGCAGCTTCAAAACCACCGGCAAAACGCCTGTGATTGAGTTTACCGATACCCCGGCTATACTTGAGCGGAGCTATTATCGTGTAGAAGTCCTGGGGACGCCTACACCCTACCCGCAGGTTCCCGGATCAATGGCGCTGAGCGGCAACATGGTTGGTTTGTCGAATCCGATATTCTTTAATTTTGATCCGAATTTTTGATCGAAACACGTTAGCTGATAAATAATTCTTTCATCCCTCGGGGTCACTTCATAATAGGGCTCCGGGGTACAAGATTTTGAAAGTAAAAAAGCAATTTAAAACTTTCCTTCTGCTTCTGCCAGGGCTTCTAAAGCTACGTGTTTTATCAAATTACCCTACGTGTTTCTTATTGCCAGATTTTTTTTGTTAATTTTGTAATACTAACAGCGCATTTAAGCTATGTATTCGGAAGCAAAAAAATTACATTTAATTGAGGAGATACTCAAAGTAAAAAGTGAATCAATTTGGATTGCATTGGAGAATGTATTAAAAAAAAATGCGCTGAAAACCGATACTGAAAAAACTAACATTTATGATTTTGTAGGTATTCTTTCGGACAAGGAAGCTGAAGCCATGAAAAATGCTATTGCGGAAGCCTGTGAAACAATAGATGAGAATGACTGGAAATAGTTGTTTTTTGGATACAAATATTGTCATTGAAGTTTTTTCAGGTAATAAAGCTATCGCTGATAAGATAAATGAAATTGGCGTCTTTTACATCTCATCAATTGTTTTAGGAGAATTATACATAGGTATAAATAGAGTTTCAAATAAACCAAAACATTTAAAGAAACTCGAAGCCTTCCTTAGTTTATGTACAGTAATCGATATAGACGCTAATACTTCACAGCATTACGGAGAAATTACTGCTGCACTTTTCAAAAAAGGTAAACCCATACCTTCAAACGATATATGGATTGCTGCAACTGCAAAACAGCATAATTTAATCCTGATTACACGTGATAAACATTTTCATGAGATTGAAGATATTCTTATTGAAAAATGGTGATGAGCTTTGAAGTTTAATCATAAGGTTCGATAAAAGAGGCTATTTTAAAATTTTCTTTCTGCTCCTATTACCCAGGCATCCAGCGCTTTGCGCTTATCCTCATTTTGCTGCAGCCATTGCTTACTCGCTTCCTTATTGCCGCTTAAACCCATCAGCCTGGCAAAGGCGGCCATATTATCAGTTTTACTTAACTGGTAAAAGAATCGGGCATAATAATGCCTGAAAAAATCGTTACCCGTTTGCTTCTCTGCTAACTGGCCCACGGCTTCAAATACAGCCTGTAATTGGTTCTCCAATAATTCAACAGCGGTTGAGCCGGGTTTTGCCCTGGCTATAGCCGCGTTCAAAGTTCTGTTCAGGGCAATGGTTGAGGGTTCGGCTTTGGCGTCTTCTGTTTTAAGCGTTCCGCCTTTTAAAATACTTTGCATATTGGTATAGGCTTCGTCGCTTCGCGGCCCATCAGGTTCAAGCAGTAAAAAACTACAAAGCCCCATTAAAGCTGCCGCCCGTTTATTTTGATGAAAAGTAACCAGGCCATAAAGCCGCTGGCTATTGGCATGTTTAGGATCGAGCCTGATAGCTTCAATTGCTGCCTGCTCTGCTTCGGCATACTGTTTGGCGCGGGAATAGGCTATCCCAAGGTTAAAATACAGTGGCTGGTAGTCGGGTTTAATTTTAAGTCCCTCCTTATAGGCATCAATGGCCTGCTGTGGTTGATGGCTACTATCATAAATTCCGCCTAAAAGTTCGTAGGCCGGTCCGGTGAAGTTACTATTCGCCTTTATTACCTTATTTAAATAAGGTATACCTTCTGTTCCCTTACCCGATGCATTCAAACTAAAAGCCAGCTGATAATTTGCCTGCGCATTTTCCGGATCGGTTGCTAAAACCTGCTTATATTTTTCAATCGCCCCTGCGTAATTATGCTCGTTGTTTAGTTGAATTCCTTGTTTTATTAGGGTAGCAACATCAGTCTCCTGTGCGTAAGCAGCTGCAGAAAACAGTAAAACTGGTATAATGAGGCGAATGGTTTTAATGAAATTCATACTTAAACATACAAAGAGATTTAACTAAAAGAAAAAAAATAAAAACTTTAATAGATACCTGATGTATAATTTCTAATTTTCGCTTTCGTTTAAGAGTGAGAAATTTACTTATGAAGTTACTGTATAAAAGCGTCCTTTCGTTTACTACCGCCCTGCTGATTTTAACAGCCTGTTCATCAAAAAATAAAAACAAAAACCAGGACGTTAACCACGTTACCGGCAAACCTTTAGATACCACCGCCCTACTTGCCTACAACCCAAAACAAGCTGATAAAAAGATAGATGCGGTGATGCAGGAGCTGCACCGTACCCGTGGTTTTAACGGCAATGTGCTTGTAGCCAAAAAAGGCAAAATAGTTTATGAGAAGGCCATAGGTTGGGCCGATTATCTGCACCGCGACAGCCTTAAGCTAAGCTACCAGTTTGAGCTGGCCTCGGTAACAAAAACCATGACATCTACCGGCATATTGATGCTGATGGAGCGCGGCAAGCTTAGCCTTGATGATAATGTAAAGAAATTCTTTCCTGATTTCCCTTATGATGGGGTCACCATCCGCCTGTTGCTTACGCATCGCTCGGGTATGATGAATTACGTATATTTTGTTGACGATATATACCGCAGCCAGCATCTTAACCAAAGGAAAGGACTCTCCAATGCCGACGCCATGAAAATGATTGCCGACTATAAACCACGACCATTTAATGTGCCCAATAAAAGATTCCTTTACAACAATTCCAACTTTATGGTATTGGGTTCTATTATCGAAAAAGTGAGCGGCTTATCATACACGCAGTTCATGAAAGATAATGTATTTAAGCCTGCAAGCATGGCGCATACCAATGTTTATTCAAAAGCGGTATATGACAAAATCCCGGTGCATGTTATAGGGCATGACCGTGGTCAGTGGAGGTATTCTGTTGCACAAAACTTTTTGGATGGCCCGGTGGGTGATAAAGGAATTTACAGCACCGTTGGCGACCTGTTTTTATTTGACCGTGCTTTGCGCGCTGGCCTGCTATTAAAACAGGCTACCCTCGATTCGGCATATGTCCCCCGCAACCCTATGCTGCATGGCCACTTTAGCTATGGCTACGGCTGGCGTACATTTACCGCACCGGGCCAGGAGGTTATTTACCATACCGGCTGGTGGCATGGTTTCAGGCACATTTACCTGCGCGATATGAAAAACGATATCACGGTTGTACTGTTATCAAACTTAGCCAATGGCAGCCTGCTAAAACTCGACGATCTTTTTAAAGCCGCCGGTATGCCAGTTGTGCGTAAAAGCGCCTACAACGGCAATGGCGATACAAGTGATGATTAATGAGTGGTGAGTGGTGAGTGGTGAGTGGTAAGAATTGCCTTAAAACTATTTGGTTTTACAATTGTAAAATTTAAGTATCAATTCATTTAAACAATTGCACATCTGCATATTTGCACATCTGTAATTTGCACATCTAAAAATATTATGTTTGATAAATTAATGGAAGCCCAGCAAAAGGCTGGCGAATCAAAAAAACGCCTGGATGCCATCACTGTATCAGGCGCTGCCGAAGGTGGTAAAATTACGGTTACCGCCAATGCTAATAAAGTGGTACAATCGGTGCATATCGATAGTTCTTTTTTGGCCGATGCTGATAAAGAAGAACTGGAAGAATTACTGGTTGTGGCCTTTAACAAAGCCATGGAACAAGCCGATAATATAAGCCAGGCCGAAATGGCAGCCATGACCAAGGAAATGCTTGGCGGTATGGGCGGCTTAGGCAGCTTATTTGGCAAGTAAGCCTCCTAAAATTACACAAATACTATTTACTATGAAAACTACTTATTACGGCCAATCAACCGTTGAAATAGAATTAAGCAGTGGCAAAAAACTATTGTTTGATCCTTTTATATCACACAATTCGCTGGCGAAAAATATTGACCTCAAAAGCATAAAGCCAGATTATATCCTGGTATCACACGGCCATGGCGATCATGTTGCCGATTTATTAGAAGTACAAAAAAATAGCGGCGCCAAAGTTATCTGTATTGCCGAAATTGCCAACTGGCTTAACAGCAAAGGTGTTGATAATGTACACGGAATGAATATCGGCGGTGGTTTTAGTTTCGATTTTGGCCGGGTTAAAATGGTGAACGCGGTGCACTCCAGTACCCTGCCCGATGGCTCACCAGGTGGTAACCCTGCCGGTTTCATGCTATCTGTTGAAAGTAAAAAAATCTACTTCGCCGGTGATACCGCGCTTACTTATGATATGAAACTGCTGGCAGATGAAAACCTCGACTGGGCTTATTTACCAATCGGCGATAATTATACCATGGGTGCCGATGATGCAATCAAAGCCAGTGCTTTCATCAACTGTAAAAACATCATCGGGATCCATTACGATTCCTTCCCGGTTATCAAAATTGATAAAGACGATGTAAGGGAAAAATTCATCAAAGCAGGATTGAATTTAAAGCTGCCTGTTATTGGTGAAACGATAGATCTGTAGCTTCCTAATGGTCACACCGAACTTGTTTCTGAATGACCCCGGATACAAATAAAAAAGCCTCCCGACATAATCAGGAGGCTTTTTTGTTACTGAAGGTTACTTCTTCATTTTCATAGTGTCTTTTTTCATTGTTGTATCCTTCTTCATCTTCTTTTTCATTTTTTTCTTGGTGGTATCAGTTTGCATAACACCATTTGAAGATTTTACCGGAGCCCCGTGTGCAAAAACGCTTCCAAAAGAGATCGCTGCTAAAGCAATCATACAAAGTACCTTTTTCATAGCTTCTTATGTTTTATAGTTTTTATACTATATATAACGAATTAACTACAGATTGTTTTATTTTCTGCCAAATTAAATAATCGTCCCGTTAGGAATAATAGCACGTTTTTTAACAACTACAATGCCATCCTGTACGGTATGGGTGCCATAATCGCCGTCTTCCAGCTTTTCACCACAGTTGATAACAACATCGTCGCCGATGTAAGTATTTTTATCAATAATGGCATTTTTAATCCTGCACCTGTCGCCTATACCCATTAACGGCGATGCGCTTAACTTCAGTTCTGCAATCTGCTCCAACGTTTGGTAGTTATCATTTCCCATTACATAGCAGTTCTCAATTTCTGTTTCAACCCCAATACGGGTACGGATACCGATTATGGAACGTGTAATTGTTTTTGCACTGATGATACAACCATCAGCTACGATAGATTTATTTAAAGTTGTACCTGATACCTTTGATGGCGGCAGCATGCGCGCACGGGTATAAATATGATTTTCGCCAAAAAGGTTAAACTTAGGGATCTCGTCTGTTAAACCAAGGTTGGCGTCAAAAAATGATGGGATGGTACCAATATCTGTCCAGTAACCTTCATATTGATAGCTTAGTACTTTATGCTCAACTATTGATTGCGGGATGATCTCTTTACCAAAATCGGTACGGTCATTGCCTTCCAATAAATCATATAAAAGTTTACGGTTAAAAATGTAAATCCCCATTGATGCCAGGTAAACCCTGCCTTCGGCCTGCATTTCATCGCTTACCTCAGATGCCCAGCTTTCAAAGTTTGATTTTGGTTTTTCGATGAACGCGGTTACCATGCTGTTCTCATCAGCTTTTAAAATACCAAAACCCGGCACATCAGCTGCATCAACAGGAATTGTTGCTATGGAAATTTCGGCACCTGCTTCAATATGCTTCTCCATCATATCCTCAAAATCCATCTGGTATAGCTGGTCGCCCGATAGGATCAGTACATACTCAAATTCATGTACTGCCAAATGATGCAGGCTTTGCCTTACTGCATCAGCAGTTCCCTGGAACCAGGCAACGCTTGATGGCGTTTGCTCAGCAGCCAAAATATCAACAAAAGCATCGCTAAAGCTGCTGAAGTGATAGGTGTTTTTGATGTGCTTGTTTAACGATGCGGAGTTAAACTGTGTTAACACATAAATGCGCGTAATACCCGAGTGCAGGCAATTCGAAATTGGAATATCAACCAGGCGATACTTACCGGCAATTGGCACAGCCGGTTTTGAACGTGTTGCAGTAAGCGGCGATAAACGACTGCCCTGGCCACCGCCAAGCACAATTGAGATTACTTTAGATGTCATAGTTGAGGTTTTAAACTTTCATAAAGGTTTATATATTCTTTGGCCGAACGGTCCCACGAAAAATCGAGGGCCATCATACGCTTACGGAGTATTTGTAGTTGGGCGGGGTCTTGGTAAAGTATTTTGGCGCGGGTAATAGAATGGCAAATATCATCAACAGAAATCTGGCTAAAGCGGATACCGTAGCCCCCCTCATCGCCAAAATCAATTACCGAATCTATTAGTCCGCCAGTACTGCGTACAATTGGCATGGTGCCGTAACGTAAAGAGTACAATTGGTTAAGCCCGCATGGTTCAACACGCGATGGCATTAGCAGGAAATCGGCACCGGCATACACTACATGGGCCAATGATTCATCATAGCCAATAAAAACATTACAACGGCCGGGATACTTATCTCTAAGATCGAGCAGAGCCATTTCCATATCCGTATCACCCGAGCCTAATATAAAGAAGTTAACATCGTCTCCATATTCGGCCAGTGTACGGTCAATGGCATCGGGTAGCAGATCGGCGCCTTTTTCGATAACCAACCTGCCGATAAACACAAACAATGGTTTTTCGGGGTTTAAACCAAAGCGGGTGCAAAGGGCTTCTTTGTTGGCCTGCTTGCCTTTAGCCAGTGTTTTTATATTAAAATGATTGGGCACCATAGGATCGGTTTGGGGATTCCAAACTTCGGTATCAATACCGTTGATGATACCGTACCCTTTAGCTCTTTCAACATAGAAAAGGTACTCCAGTCCGTTTGAATTGATGGTAAGTTCGCGCAAATAAGTTGGCGAAACCGTAGTATACAACCAGCTGCATTTTACGGCAGCAGCTAACGGATTTATACCCGCGGCCCAATCAAGCAAGCCAATTGCCGACATATCAATCTCGGGCAGGTAAGGCAGTTGCTCCCAGCCAAAAGCGCCGTGGTACTGACCATTATGTATAGTAAATACGGTTGGCACATTTGCCAGCCGCTTATATAATTTGGAATGATAAAGTAGGAACGGCACCAGGCCCGAATGATGATCATGGCAATGGATAATATCAGGGGTTTGCTGCGAGTAGCTGATCCAATCTAAAAAAGCCAGTTGGAAAGCGATGAACTGCTCCCTTTCGTCGGGATAACTATATACATCCTCCCGGTCAAGCAAGCCCGGTATCCTCACCAAAAAAAGCTCGAAGCCGAGTTTATCGGTCTTCTCCTTTAAAATTTCGAAATAAAGACGGCGCGTATTTAATAAAGTAACGGCACTAAATACAACATCAAACTCGTTTTCACGGGTAAATTTACGGTCATAATAAGGCATCACAACAGCTGCCTGCAAACCCGCCAGGTTTTGATATTTAGGCAGTGCGCCAACAACATCTGCAAGGCCGCCAACTTTGGCAACAGGGTAACATTCGGCACTCAGGTGGAATATTTTCATTTAGGTTTTATTGGCTCAATTTAAGGAAAGATTACCAAAAGAGAAACCTATAATAATTAATATAGTTTTTGAAATTTAGATAATAAATTGTAAAAATCTTATTAAATATTTACTGCTTATGTTGAGAGATTGGCAGAAAAACGAGAAAAACAGACAAGGAAGAGATAAGTGTTTGGGTACACTAAGTTGAGTTTGGGAGAGCAAAAAGCCTGCAAGAAGCCTATTTGTTAATACTTATGGGATGCCGAATTTATTTCGGCATCCCACATACCAAGTATAAGACATGCAAAAGTATAGACTTGCTTATAGGGTGCTGAAATAAATTCGACACGACTAATTTTTATTTTATTAATGACAGAAATCAAATTAAGTGACCTAATCAAACACCCAATTAACCTCATTTAATCACCATCCATCAAAATTAATGTGCCTCCAGCCAATTCAATCCCGTACCAATCTCCACCATTATAGGTACCGTGGTTTTAATTGCCGTTTTCATGTTGTGCATAATGATGGGTTTTACTATCTCGATCTCATCATGCGGTACATCAAACACCAACTCATCATGTACCTGCATAGTCATGCGGGCATCCAGGTTTTGAGCTTTAAACTCGCGGTGAATATTGATCATGGCTATCTTGATCATATCTGCAGCCGAACCCTGTATCGGGGCATTTATAGCATTTCGCTCTGCAAAACCACGCACAGTTGCGTTGGCCGAGTTAATATCGCGCAAATATCTGCGTCGGCCCATCAGGGTGCATACGTAACCGTTTTCGCGGGCAAAGTTCATGGTATCGCCCATGTATTGTTTTATGCCAGGGAATTGGGTAAAATATTGTTCAATAATGTCGGCAGCTTCTTTACGCGGGATACCGAGGTTTTGGGACAAACCAAAAGCCGATTGCCCATAAATAATGCCGAAGTTAACGGCTTTGGCATTGCGGCGTTGCTCGCTGGTTACTTCATCCAACGCAATGCCGTAAACATTGGCGGCAGTGGCGGTATGAATATCCAGGTTATCAACAAAGGCTTGCATCATGTTTGGATCTTTGCTGATCTCGGCGATAATGCGCAGTTCTATTTGTGAATAATCTGCAGATACAATACTGTGGCCGGCATTTCTTGGGATAAAGGCTTTACGCACCTCCCTACCGCGCTCGGTACGGATGGGAATATTTTGCAGGTTGGGGTTAACACTGCTTAACCTCCCGGTTGCTGCTACAGCCTGGTTATAAGAGGTATGCACCCTACCGGTCTTCGGGTTTACCATTGTCGGCAAGGCATCAACATAGGTTGATTTCAACTTTTGCAGCTGGCGAAAGTCCAGGATATCCCTTACTATATCGCTTTTGGCGGCCAGGGAAAGCAGCACGTCCTCACCGGTTTGGTACTGACCGGTTTTGGTTTTTTTCGCCTTCGGGTCGAGCATCAATTTCTCAAACAGCACTTCGCCCAATTGCTTTGGCGATGCAATGTTGAACCTTACGCCTGCTTTTTCAAACACCGTTTTCTCGAGCTTAGCAACATCGGTTTCCAGCTCTTTACTGAACTCGCGCAGGGTATCATGGTCTATTTTTACACCTTCGTACTCAATATCAGCCAAAACGTATATCAGTGGATGCTCTATCTCGTTTATCAGTTTTTCGCTTTCAACCTCCTTTAGTTTAGGCTCAAACACTGCTTTTAGTTGCAGGGTGATATCCGCATCTTCGGCAGCGTATTCTTTTATCTTTTCGATCTCTACATCGCGCATGTTGCCCTGGTTTTTACCTTTGGCACCAATAAGTGCGGTGATTGAAACCGGTTTATAGTTGAGGTAATTTTCTGAAAGGATATCCATGTTATGGCGGGTATCCGGGTCGATAACGTAATGTGCCATCATGGTATCAAACAGATTTCCTTTTACCTGCACACCATACCATTTTAATATCAGGATATCAAACTTCAGGTTCTGCCCTATCTTGCCTATCTTTTCATTTTCCAATACCGGCTTAAACTCATTAACAATGTTTTTAACGGCTTCCTGGTCAACCGGTACCGGCACATACCAGGCCTCGCCTGCCTTTACCGAGAAGGACATACCTACCAGCTCGCAATTGTTGGCATCTGTGCCGGTGGTTTCGGTATCAAAGCAAAAAGATTCCTGCTTTTGCAGCAGGGCAATTAAGCTGGCACGTGCTTCAAAAGTATCTGCCAGGTGGTATTCGTGAGGTACGTTATCAATGTTTTTTGAGGCACTGATAAAATCTTCGTGAATATTCTCCACATCAACGGTCATGGTGGTGCGGGCTGTTGCAACCGGCTCACCAAATAAATCTGTTTGCGTGCCTGCCGATTTAAATTCGGTTATGGTAAAATCATCGCCAAAAACTCGTCTCCCCAGGGTGCGGAATTCCAGTTCGGCAAAAAGCGGCTCCAATAATTCTTTGCTTGGTGCGCAGATTTCCAGGCCTGCCTCATCCAGCTCAACTGGAACATTCAAAAGAATAGTAGCCAGTTTTTTAGACAACAAACCCTGATCGGCAAATTGCTCTATGTTTTCGCGCTGCTTGCCTTTTAACTCATGGCTATGGGCAATAATCTCTTCCATAGAACCATATTGTTTTATAAGCGCCTTAGCGGTTTTTTCGCCAATGCCGGGGATACCGGGAATATTATCAACCGCATCGCCCCATAAACCAAGTATATCTATTACCTGTTCAACGCGTTCAATTTCCCATTTTTCAAGCACTTCTTTAACGCCCAATATCTCCATTTCGTTACCCATACGGGCTGGTTTGTAAATGCGGATATTATCAGATACCAGCTGGGCGAAATCTTTATCAGGGGTCATACAATACACCTGGTAACCCTTTTGCTCGGCTTTTTTGGCAAGGGTGCCAATGATGTCATCAGCCTCATAACCATCTGATGTAATAACGGGAATGTTGAATCCTAATATAAGCTTAACTACATACGGCAATGCTTTGGAAAGATCCTCGGGCATGGCTTCGCGGTGGGCCTTGTAATGCTCATAATCGGTATGACGTTCGGTTGGCGCTTCGGTATCAAATACCACAGCCATATGGGTTGGTTTTTCTTTTTTCAAAACATCCAGCAGGGTATTGGTAAATCCCATTACTGCCGATGTATTCATTCCGCCCGAGGTAAACCGCGGACTTTTACTCAAAGCAAAATGCGCCCGGTAAATAAGGGCCATGCCATCCAAAAGAAATAGTTTTTTCATAATATTATTTAACACTAATTGCACGAACCAGAGCGAATTTCACGAATTCACTGCAACAGCTTTATGCAAAAATAGAATTAAATCCGGGACAATTCATGCCCATTAAAATTCGTGAAATTCGAATCAATTCGTGCCATTCGTGTATATTCTATTTAAAAGAACACTCCGGTATATGATCATTCACCATGCCTGTTGCCTGCATATGGGCATAGCAAATGGTGGTGCCAAAGAATTTGAAGCCACGTTTTTTCATATCCTTGCTAATGGCATCTGATTCTGCAGTACTTGCCGGAATTTTGTGATGATGGTTTATAATAGGTTTACCACCAGGCATAAAGCTGTATAGGTATTTATCAAACGAGCCAAATTCTTTTTGTACGCCTATAAAAAGTTTAGCATTATTGATGGCCGCCAGAATTTTAAGCCGGTTGCGTATAATACCCGTATCCTGCATTAGCCGTTCCACATCCTTATCGGTAAAAGCGGCTACCTTGTGTACGTTAAAATCGGCAAAGGCTTTTCTGTAGCCTTCGCGACGGCGTAAAATGGTGATCCAGCTTAAACCGGCCTGGGCGGATTCAAGGATGAGAAACTCAAATAGGATTTGGTCATCGTGAACTTCCTTGCCCCATTCTTCGTCGTGGTATTTGATGTAGAGTTCATCGGTTCCAGACCAACTACAGCGGGTTATTTTATTTGAATTATGAATCATGAATCTGGTAAATAAGAGTATAGTATAGTGAATTTATTGACGCCCTGTTTATGCAATACATCTATAATGTTTTTAATAACCGGGTAAGAAGTTTCACCATCGGCCTGTATAGCAATGCGCAATGGGGAGTTGTGTAGCCTGAAATTTGCTCTCCTTGAGCACTTTATCCAATTGAACAATTCATCATTACATGATAGATCCTGTAATAAACCCGGTTGAGCGTAATAATCAGAAAAACTGTAATAGTTCTTGATATATTGTTTCAGTGAACCTAAAGGTGTGCCGATAAAGTCAGTTTTACCAAACTTGATCACCTCACCTGAAGAAATTGGGATACTATATATCTTGGCCATTTGTTTTAAGGCGTCTTCGCGAACTTCCGGATATTCAAGGGCAAGCATAACCTTATTATTCCCCACTAAAATATTTATGAAATCCGAGTCATAATCAACAGTATTAAATAAATGCCCAATAGGTAAATTAACCCTAATTGGACATTGGAATGTAGGTCTGCCACAAATCAATAGAAACATTAAAACAATCAATGCCAGATTAATCATAGGAAACATATCAACATACAATAGTTTACGGCGTGATTTGGATTGATACATAAGATATGGATTAAGTAAGAGCTATAAGCATGTTCAATATTTTTATTGCGTTAAAAATCAACCTATTGTAAACAAACACATTCCGCGTGCAATGATTGGGCATTCCTTCATCCCCCGCAAAGATATGCGGCTAAAAATTCGCCTACTGCTTCGTATATTCAACCTAAAAATTTCTAAGCTTCATTCAATTCATCCCAATACTCCACTGCCCTGCGGTAATGCGGTATCACGATTGAACCTCCAACCAAATTGGCTATCATAAAAATCTCGTTCATTTCATCGTGTTTTACACCGGCCTCGTGGCATTTGCCAAGGTGGTATTTTATGCAGTCGTCGCAACGCAGTACCATGCTGGCTACCAGGCCAAGCATTTCTTTGGTTTTTACGTCGAGGGCGCCATCGGCATAGCTGGTGGTATCGAGTGCAAAAAAACGCTTAATGTTGGTGTTGGCAGTTTCCATTATCCTGTCGTTCATTTTAGAACGATAAGCGTCAAATTCTTCTATTAGTTTTCCCATTTTCAAATTATTGAGTTATTGAACTGGTGATAGTCTGCATCAATTTATAAAATTACTTTTAGCTATTTATTTTACAATTTTACTAATTTATTTAGCATTTAAAGTTATAAATATTTATTTTTATCCCAAGATTATTAATTTCAATTTTTACCACGCAATAAAACAACCATGGAAAGCCTGTCGCCAAATATTTTTGTTAAGGATATTAACGAAACCATCAAATTTTACCAGCTTTTGGGTTTCGACCTGGTAGTTACTGTACCCGAAACCGKCACCGACCTGGTATGGGCCATGATGGCCAAAGGAAACGTTACTTTCATGTTTCAAACCTTTGCCAGCCTGGGTGGGGAGCTACCTGAAATCAGCCGGCAGGATGGCGCATCGATGCTGCTTTACATCAAGCTTAAAAACATCAGGAAATTTTTTGAAGGGATAAAGGATTTGGTTCCAGTATTAAAGGGCCTTGAAACTACTTTTTATGGTGCTACCGAGTTTTCAATTAAGGATAATAACAATTATGTACTCACTTTTGCGGAAGATGAATAGACCCATCCCCGGAAGGGGGGGCTTAAAAAGTAAATTAAAAGACTCCCTTACCGGGGGAGATTTAGAGAGAACCTATGATCAATTTTAAACGTGCCGACCATATACATGTTTGTGTGCCACCGGAAAGACTGGAGGAGGCAAAGGCATTTTATACTGATATTATTGGGTTGGATTTGATAGAAAGGCCAGACGTATTTACCTCAAAAGGATACTGGTTTAATATAGGCGATATTCAATTGCATATTGGTATTGAACCATCGCTGCCACGCACCATCAGGCATACTGCTTTTGAGGTAACAGATGTTGTTGCTGCCCGCAGGCACCTCAAAGATCATGGGATTGAAATTGTGGAAGAACCCAAAATAGCAGGCCGCGAACGCTTTGCTTTTATCGATCCGTTTGGTAACCGGATGGAGTTGCTGCAGATGCTATAACGCCAGCTCGGTATTTGGATCCCAGAATACTGTTTTAAAATCCTGCACCTGGTCGTCAGTTACTTTTACGCCTTCGCTTTCCAGCATTTCCTGCATCCGGTTTCCACCAAAATGAAACTTGGCGGTGAGCAATCCCTGCTTGTTTACTACCCGGTGGGCCGGCACCGGCGGATCAACCTTACCCGCGGCCTGCATGGCGTAACCCACCATACGCGATGAACCTTTGGTGCCCAGGTACGATGCAATGGCGCCATATGAAGTTACCCTCCCTTTTGGTATCAGCCGGGCAACCTGGTAAACTTTATCAAAAAAGTTAATTTCTTCCATGTTATAAAAGCTAAAAGTTTAAGGCCTAAATGCAGAACAATTGGTTGCTGTAATTATTTACAATCTTAAATACAATTACACTTGGTAGCCGGGTTACGCAAAAGAAAATTTAAGATAGTTAATGTTCTTATTATTTTTCAAATACATTTTCTCGTAATAAGTTTTGATGGATAAAACCTCATCGGCATATGGCGAATGATACAAATCTTCGGTTTTAGCATGCAAATTAAGTTTCAATTCTTCAATTTTTTCGGCAGTATAGGCATGCAGACCATCGTTATCGGTTTTAAGATTAACACAGCCCGATGGCTTTAGTATTTCAATATACTTATTCAAAAAGCGTGGCGAAGTAAGCCGTTTTTTCTCGCGACTCAGTTGGGGTTGAGGGTCGGGGAAGGTAATCCAGATCTCATCAACTTCGCCATCGGCAAAATAATCCAACAGGTTTTCTATTTGTATCCTAAGGAAAGCAACATTAGCAACACCATCTTCAATAGCCGTTTTGGCGCCGCGCCAAATGCGGTTGCCTTTATAATCAATACCAATAAAATTTTTATCGGGAAACAAATTGGCCAGGTTCACAGTGTATTCGCCTTTACCGCAGGCCAGCTCTAAAACAACGGGGTTGTCATTTTTAAAAAAACCGGCGCTCCATTGACCCTTAAAGGGTTTACCGGCGTCTAATTGCAATACATTACTAAAAGTATCAATCTCAGCAAATCGTTTTAACTTATCTTTTCCCACTTTATAAAAATAAAGTGCAAAAATAGGCTTTTCTGTTAATTGAGCAGAATGGGGTTTAAAATAGCCTTAAACAACTGCACCTGTTGCTGGTTTTTTGTAAGGTGCGGGCTTGTAATCATCCTTTGACTTCTTTTTGGTGAATTTTTCAAAAAGCCCCTTTACCGTACCCCAAATGCCCGAAACCGAATCCTCGTTAACATAGTTTGATGCTTTTTGAGATACCAGCCCCACCAGGGTTTTAATTAAAAAGTTGGAGTTTTTAAAAATGGTTTTGTTTAACGTTAGCGGAATAACCAACCGTGAAACCAGGTTTATAATATCCGGGTGAAAAACCCCATGATCACGACCCTCGCTATCCACCGAGCGCGGAAATATTGACATAACAGATGAAAATATGGCAGAAGGACTGCTAAAGCGCGCCTTTAACGCCACGCTTTGCTGGCTTTCTACCGTTTTTAACCTGAAAATCTCGTCCTGCAGATCGTTTATACTTTTTATTTGATAGCTCATTGTGTTTACCTTTTAAATATTTTTTGGATAAAAATGTTAGCCAAAGGCTTTTCAATGGCATTTTTATTGAGTTTTATAATAATCGCGATCACTAAATAAATAAGTGCCACGCATCCAAAGCCCTCCCACAATGAGTTCAACACATCACCTAAATAAAAAGCAAGCGTAAAACTGGCAAAAATAAAAGCCAGCAACATACTTATTGTAACAACTACGTCGGTAATAATACTTGCTAAAATTGAAGTTCCACCTTCAATAGCCTCATATTTTAAAAGCTTAAAACGCGTTTCGGCGTATTCTTTTAACTGATCAATAATAGGTGGTAATGGCGGTGGTGTTTCTTTTTTGGCTTCCATAGGTGTTTGTTTGTATTATAATTTTATAATCCCGGATAACTCATTTAGGATGAATTATCCGGGTAATTTAAAATTATGCGTGTTCCAAATCGTCCTGGTATTCTTCTTCGGCGCCCCTGATTTTTGATTTAATGTTTCCAACCACCTTGTCTTTTAAGCCAACCAGATTATCAATTTCGGCCGCGGCGGTTTCTTTGATAGATTCGCCCAGGTTTTTTAATGATTCTGTAAGCTTATCGCGTGTTTCATCTCCCTTATCCGGAGCAAATAAAATACCTAAAGCTGCCCCTGCTGCCAGGCCTGCAAGTAAAGCAACAACTACTTTTGTGTTATCGTTCATTGTAATATAATTTAAAAATTGAACATTTGATTGATTAATACTAATACCTTGCCAAATATCATTAATTGTATTATTTGAATGCAATTAATGTATAAATTGTTTTTTTGTTTGTGCGTTTTTGGTGCTGTGTGTACAAAAGTATCCAATATACGTGTCAGTTTTCCGGCACAGTACGTATCCGCTCCAGGCGATCGGCAGCCAAACGGTTGGTTTCGTAAATCTCCATCAGCAGTAAAAAGTACGATAATAATACCGGCCCAAAAACCAGGCCCAAAATCCCAAAAAGAGGTATCCCGATAAATACCCCGATGATGGATATTATTGGGTGTGTATTGGCTATACGTTTATTGATAATCATCCTTAAAAAATTATCTACATTACCAATAAACAACAAGCCATAAGCCAACAGCAAAACGCCCTGCAAGTTATGTCCCTGCGCAAACAGCACTATGCTTGCCGGTATACACAATGTTGGCGCGCCCACAACCGGTAAAAACGAAATAAATATAGCAATAACCCCCCAGAATACAGGATCGGGTATGCCAAATATCAAAAAGCCGTTGGCCAGCAGTACTCCCTGTGTTATGGCTATTATTCCTTGTCCTAAAACGTTCGAATAGGTAGAATCGCGTAGGGCGGCTGCAAATTTTAATGCATGCTGCTCCCTGAATGGCGCATACTTAAGTAATCCGGCTTCAAATTCCCTCATCTGCGTAAGCATAAAATACAGAATAAAGTACAAAACCAGCAATGTTATGATAATGCTGGCCGCGCTGCTTAATATGGATGGAAATAAACCTGTGGCAATAGTGCCCAGTTTTTGAAGTGTATCTTCGGCAAAGTGTGGCTGATTAAGGTTTGCACCTGTAAAAGCATCAATTTTTGAAGTCCATTGCTCAATGGGAAGCTCTTTAAGATTTATGCTTGATATTTTCCCTACAACCATAATACTCAGTGTAAGAAAAGGGATAACAATAATAATAAGGGAGGTAAAAATAATGAGCAGTGCAACCGGCGCTTTTGGCCATCCCCGTTTCTCGGCCAGGTTAATATACAGCGGCCTGAAAATAGTGTACAACACTATTGCCCCAAGTATGCTGCTGAACAAACCGCTAAGCGCATAAAGCAAAAAACATCCCAGTAAAATGATGCTTGCCAGGATGATATTATTGCGCTGCTTATAGTTAAAAATTGACATTAAAGGCTTGGAGTTTTTTTCAGAAAGTCAGGAAAAAAGAGCCAGGATAAGACTAACGATCAAAAAGTTTCCTTCTGATCTTTATCTATTGATTCTCTTCATTTATAAACAAAAAAACGCCAAAAAGTTTTAGCGTTTTTGAAAGAATATACGCTGTATTTAAGGTTTATCCGTATTGTTTAACAGGTTATTTATTTTGGTTGCACTTGTTGTAATAGTATCAATATAAAACAGGCAATCATCAGTAATATCGGGCAGTTCATATTTTAGCTGCTCAAGTGCAAGGTGAATGTTTGAAAGCTGATTTTTTATATCGTGCTTCAGCTTGCGCATATTCTCATCCTCTCCTTCCCTATGTTGTTGCAGTAAACCCATCGTTATTTAAGATTGATGGCCTTCATTTTATTATACAATGTTTTCCTGTCTATTTTCAATATCTCGGCTGCCCTGGTCTTGTTAAAGTTTACCTCCCTTAAAACCCTGATAATAGTTTCATACTCGGCCTCAAGCGCCGCGTTTTTCAGATCATGGCGATTTTCCCTTACTTCCGGAGCATCGTTTACTGATGAATTGTGAAAGCTATCAAACGATGGTGTTTTAAAGTTCGAGATCTCCAGCGGTAATGCTTTCATGGTTATCTCATTATCCTCGGCAAGTAATGCTGCCCTCCTGATCACGTTTTTTAGCTCGCGAATGTTTCCCGGCCAGCGGTAATTCATAAAGCAATCAATCACCTCGGGCGAAAACGTATCTACATCGCGCCCCAGTTCGTTGTTGGCTATTCTTAAAAAATGCTCGGCCAGCAGCATAATGTCATTACCGCGATCGCGCAAAGGCGGCATATATATGGTAAACTCATTAAAGCGATGGTACAGGTCTTCCCTGAATTTTCCTTTTTGGATACCATCCTGAAGGCTCTCGTTAGTAGCTATAATAATGCGCACATCAAGGTCAATCTCTTTGGTGCTGCCTATTCTTTTAACCTTACGCTCCTGCACGGTACGCAACAGGGCGGCCTGTATTTCATAAGATAGGTTACCTACCTCATCCAAAAACAAGGTGCCGCCGTTGGCCATTTCAAAGTGCCCTATTTTTGTGTATAGCGCACCGGTGAATGATCCTTTTTCATGACCAAAAAACTCACTGGCGGCCAGCTCTTTGGTTAGCGAACCGCAATCCATAGCAATAAATGGCTGGTTATTGCGCGGACTGTTCAGGTGGATACTTTTGGCTACCGACTCTTTACCCGTACCGCTCTCGCCCAAAATGATCACGCTGTAATTGGTTGGCGCAACAAGTTCAATCTGCCTCAAAAGTTCTTTTGAAGCCTTGCTGGTACCGGCAACAAATTCACTTGCAAAAACCTGCTTTTTGTGCTCCCTGCTTTTTGACTTATCAGCTACTACAGAAGTAGCATTTTCTGCGTCTTCAACCAGGGCATAATGGGTTTCAACGGCTTTATTAATGGTATTTAATATTTCGTCGGGGTACAAGGGCTTGGTAATGTAATCATAGGCGCCCATTTTAATGAGCTCAACAGCCATTTTAATATCCGAGTAGCCGGTAATAATGATAACACCGGTTTTTGGATACTGTGTTTTGATGTTACGTAACATTTCCCGCCCATCGGTATCCTCCAACCTAAAATCGCAAAGTACAAGGTTGTATTCGCCTTCTTTAAGTGCCTCCATTCCGCCTGTGCCGCTTGTTGCGGTGCTTACTTCAAAGCCATTGCGTGTTAAAAATTTAGATAGCAACAAGCCTACATTAACTTCATCATCAATGATGAGGATTTTCTTCATATTAGTTATAACAGGTGGTAAAATGTATTAAAGGCGTTAAGTTACAAACAATGTTGCTAATTTTAGGATGTTTTATTTAATTATAGTTTTTCACAGGTTAAAAAAATATCCGAAAACAAAAAAGGGAAGCCCGATCTGGCCTCCMTTTTTTGTTCAATTTAATAGGTATAAGTAGGATCGATATTAAAACCCGTATGCTACACGTACACCTATAAAGTTTACTTTACTGGCATCAACACCGCTTGCATATTTGGTAGTTGCTTCGTAACGTACACCTGCATCAATAAAGCTGCCTGCACTTACCGGGAACTGAACACCTATTTGTGGAGCATAAACAAAGGCAGTTGATTTATTAGCACCAACATCAGATTTGTTTAGCAAAAACGCCGCGCCAGCTTCACCCTGTACATAAAAATTCTCAACCGGGAAGAATTTTAAACCGGCTTTTACAGGTATTAAATGAAAATCGGGTGCATCAAGATTAGCAATACCGCCAATATCTTTTTTACCAAAAATATTGTTGTAACCCGCGTTAACAGTTGCAAATAACTGGTTTTTGTACAAAGGGATGTCTGCCTGTACCGAGCCACCTAAGTTCCATTTGTAGTTATCTTTAAAGTTGCCAACAGGGATACCCGCATCAACACCAATGCTGTAACGGATACCACCCGGGGTAGTAGTTGATGATGTAGTACTGGTAGTGGTGGTAGTTGTTTGTGCTTTTGCGCCCAATCCTAATCCGGCAAAAGCTAAAATTAAAGCTGAAATTTTGAATGTATTTTTCATAACAATTGTTGTGTTTTTGATTTTATTTGTTTTAAACACATGGCAAAGTAAAGCACCAGATGATATATGATTTTTCATCCCAAAGTCACGAATATTTAAGCGTTTGATTAACAATAATTTATTTTTTGACCATCCGGGTATCAAGGTCAGCCCATTGTAAAATAAGGCAGCGATTGCTTTTTTATTGTCAGAATTGACGCAGAATCAACATCGGTTTGGAAGGGGAAAAATTAATTTTTCTGCGTGAAATGGGTGTTTTCCTCAATGGAGACTGAAATTTGAAGAAAAAAAGTTGCGCGATTCTTTTTTGTGGGCTCACGTTTGTACACACATCTTTTTCTATAAAGTAAACGCCATTGATAGTTATAGAGAGAATGACGTTTTAAAAGATTTGTCATCCTGAACGGAGTGAAGGATCTATTCGCAGACTGTACAGGGTGAAGAAGCATGGCGGACAGTAGATCCTTCACTCCGTTCAGGATGACAAAAGAGTTTCTTTAGCAAATAAGTAATAGATAGAATCAGAAAGGCTATTACTTTCCCTTAAACTCTGCCTTGCGTTTACCAAAAAAAGCAGCAACACCTTCTTTAAAATCTTCGGTGCCGAAACATTTGCCAAACTCTTCTATTTCGGTTTGAAAACCATTTACGCCATCATTTAACCCTGCATTTACCGACCGGATGGCGGCAGCAAGGGCTAAAGGAGCCCGAAGCAGTATTTTATGCATTAGTTCCCCGGCTTTTTCCAGCAAGGATTCCTGGCCGACTACATGCGTAACTAATCCGTAATGGAGCGCCTCGGCAGCGGTGATCATATCGGCCGTAAGTATCATTTCAAGCGCCTTGCCTTTGCCCAACAGTTGTGCCAGGCGCTGGGTGCCGCCGTAGCCGGGTATTAATCCCAAAGTTACTTCGGGCAGGCCCATTTTAGCAGTTTCGGCAGCTATACGGATATGGCAGGCCATGGCCAGTTCAAGACCTCCGCCTAAAGCAAAGCCATTTATAGCCGCAAGTACAGGTTTGCTGCCATTAGCAATCTGGTCAAAAACTTTAGTTTGGTAATTGCGGGCAAGTGATGTTCCGGCATCGGCATCCAGGTCGGCAAATTCGCTGATATCAGCCCCGGCAACAAAGGCCTTCGCTCCTGCTCCGGTTATAATAATGCCGCCAATGGCCGGATTATTAAATGCATCAAAAAAAGCGGTATGCAGTTCGGTAAGCGTTTCCTTATTAAKCGCGTTGAGCTTATTTTCGCGGTTTATGGTGATATATTGTACGCGATCCTGGTTGGTGATCAATAAATTTTGAAATTTCATTGCAACTGTTATTTAAAAGTTACGGTGCTCATGTACCCAGCCTGTTATATATTTAACAATGTCCTGGGTGCTGGTTCCTGGTGGAAAAAGTTCGCCTACGCCCTGTTCTTTCAGCGCTATCATATCATCATTGGGGATAATGCCCCCGCCGGTAACCAGCACATCGTCCATCTCCTTCTCCTTTATTAATTTGAGTATCCTGGGGAAAACGGTCATGTGCGCTCCGGATAATATGGAGATACCAATGGCATCCACGTCCTCCTGCAGGGCGGTATTTACCACCATTTCGGGTGTTTGGCGCAAACCGGTATAAATTACCTCCATGCCGGCATCGCGCAGCGAGGTAGCAATAATGCGTGCCCCGCGGTCGTGCCCGTCAAGCCCTACTTTGGCAACTAAAACGCGGATGGGTCGGTTAAAGGTATTACTCATGTAAACCGGATTGGTTGTGGTAAAAGTAATAAGAAAATTATGATGTTGTGTTATTTGACTCACGCAAAGGTGCTAAGACGCTAAGAAAAACTATTAAACAATGTTATTCTAAAATAAACCGATCCTTTGCGTCTTAGCATCTTTGCGCGCCTACCTCCTGATCTCAAAAAATAAATTTTAACTTTGGCCCTGTTATGACGATCAGTGCGGCAACTCCATTTAATTTACTCAACCAGGATCTTTTATTGCTACCCCAAAAAGCCATTTACTGGCAGCAGCAAAAAGCTTTAATTATTGCCGATGTGCATTTTGGCAAGGTAGGGCATTTCCGTAAAGCAGGCATAGCCGTGCCAAGGGATATGGAACAAAGCGACCTGGCTACTATATCCGACCTGATTTATGAACATCAACCCGAAAAGCTACTGTTCCTTGGCGACCTGTTCCACAGTGATATGAACAATGACTGGGATTGGTTCATTCTTTGGCGCAGCCAGTTCCCCGCTCTGCAGATCATCCTAATAAAAGGTAATCACGATATTATAGCCGACAGCCACTACCAAAAACTCAACATCGAACTACATGATGAACTGCTGATGGCTCCATTCCTGATGCTGCACCACCCCTTGCCCGATGATACGCTGCAAAACGCTGCCGGTTATGTTTTTTGCGGGCATATTCACCCTGGGGTAAACCTTAGCGGCAAGGGAAGGCAAAGCATTACCCTGCCCTGTTTTGCATTTAGCGGCAGGCAGGCTATACTACCCTCCTTTGGCAAATTCACCGGCAAAGTGGCTATTCGCAGCCAGCGAAAAGATAAAATATTTGCTGTTTTGAAGGATAAGGTAATTGTTATTGCCTAACCACGCGGCCTTGCAGCAAGCATTTTACGCATAAAAGGAGTGTAATTGCATTGTAATTTCTTAGATTGATTCTAAATAGCTTTTTTGCGGTTAATAAGCCGGATGCATTTATATCTTTTGGCATTTAATAAATACTTTTGCCAAAATAAATCTAATTCATAATGAGCGAAATTAAACAAACCTTTAACTCATCGCTGGGAAAAAAGCTTATCATGGCTTTAACAGGCTTGTTTTTGTGTACTTTTATTATAGTACACCTTGGGGGCAACCTGTTGTTATTTAGCAACGATAATGGCTTTGGTTTTAATGTGTATGCCAATTTTTTAACACATTTTCCACCTATCGAGGTTATTGCATACCTGCTTTACCTTTCAATCCTGGTACATGCGCTGTACGCGCTTATTTTAACGGTTAAAAACCGTAAGGCACGCCCGGTTGGTTATGCGGTGGCCGCAAAATCTGATGCAAGCTGGTCATCAAAAAACATGGGGTTGCTGGGTTCAATCCTGTTTTTATTCATCGTGATCCACATGGGCGATTTTTGGTTCAAGTATAAATATACCAACGATGTTGCTTTTAAGGAGTACCGCACAGATCTGGCAACAGGCAAAACAAMCGAGTCTGCTTATACTCCGGTATCTGAAGACTTTAACCACTCTGTATCTACCGAAAACAATGTAGAAATAGTTAGGTTAAAAAACCTGCATGCACGTGTGGTATATAGCTTTAGCCATTTGTGGTATGTGCTTTTCTATGTAATAGCAATGGGCGCACTATCGTTCCACCTGCTGCATGGTTTCCAGAGCGCCTTCCGCACACTGGGCTGGGTACATCGTAAATACACGCCTATAGTATACGCGGTAGGTACATGGTTCTTTGCGGTGATTATTCCGCTGCTTTTTGCAGCCATGCCGGTGTACTACTATTTTTTTGTACGCTAAATAAAGGTTGATTAAGTTAGATTAGGTTGATTTAGTTTGGACAAGTGAGTTATTAACCACTCACTACTCACCCAATCAACCACTCACTAAATATAAAATAGATAAGAAATGAGTTTAGATGCTAAAATTCCTCAAGGCCCATTAGCCGAAAAATGGAGCAAGCATAAATTTGACCTGAAGCTGGTTAACCCGGCCAACAAGCGTAAATACGATATTATTATTGTAGGTACAGGTTTGGCAGGCGCATCAGCCGCGGCTTCATTGGCCGAGTTGGGTTATAACGTAAAATCTTTTTGTTTCCAGGATAGCCCCCGCCGTGCGCACTCTATTGCAGCACAGGGTGGTATCAATGCAGCAAAAAACTACCAGAACGATGGTGACAGCGTGCACCGTTTGTTTTACGATACTATAAAAGGTGGCGACTACCGTGCCCGCGAAGGTAACGTGTACCGCCTTGCCGAAGTATCTGTGAATATAATTGACCAATGTGTTGCACAGGGCGTTCCCTTTGCACGCGAGTATGGTGGCTTGCTGGATAACCGTTCGTTCGGTGGTTCGCAGGTGTCACGTACGTTTTATGCACGCGGCCAAACCGGGCAACAACTACTTTTAGGCGCTTACTCGGCATTAAACCGCCAGATTCACGCCGGCAAAGTAAAAATGTACACCCGTACCGAAATGCTGGATGTTGTTACCATAGATGGCCATGCCAAAGGTATTGTTACCCGTAACATGATCACCGGTGCTATTGAAACACATGCAGGCCACGCGGTATTGTTATGTACCGGCGGATACAGCAACGTGTTCTACCTGTCAACAAATGCAATCGGTTCAAATGTAACCGCTGCCTGGAGAGCACACAAACGCGGTGCTTTCTTTGGTAACCCTTGCTATACCCAAATTCACCCAACATGTATCCCGGTAACCGGCGACCACCAGTCAAAGCTTACGCTGATGTCTGAGTCGTTACGTAACGATGGCCGCGTTTGGGCGCCCAAAACTGTAGAGATTGCCGAGCAGTTACGTAAAGGAACACTTAGGGCCGACCAGGTTAAAGAGGACGACCGCGATTACTTCCTGGAACGTAAATATCCGGCGTTTGGTAACCTTGTTCCGCGCGATGTGGCCTCACGCAACGCAAAGGAAATGGTTGAAGAAGGTAAAGGTGTAGGCGGCTCGGGCTTTGCGGTATTCCTTGACTTTGCCGATGCTATCAAGCGTTTAGGCGAAGAAACAGTGAAAGCAAAATACGGTAACCTGTTTGATATGTATATCCAGATTACCAATGAGAACCCATACAAACAGCCAATGCGTATTTACCCTGCCGTTCACTATACCATGGGCGGACTTTGGGTTGATTATAACCTGAGCACCAATGTACCGGGTTTATATGCTTTGGGCGAATGTAATTTCTCTGATCACGGCGCTAATCGTTTAGGTGCTTCTGCTTTGATGCAGGGTTTATCTGATGGCTATTTTGTAATCCCTTTTACCCTTGGCGATTACCTGGCTAAAATTGGGCCTAAAAAAGTGGATACATCACACCCTGCTTTTGAAGCAACTAAAAAGGATGTGATTACCTATATCAATAAATTACTGGCTTTAAAAGGGACCAAAACTGTTAACGAATACCACCGCGACCTTGGCCACATCATGTGGGAATATTGCGGAATGGCCCGTACAGAAGAAGGATTGAAAAAAGCCAAAGGATTAATACAGGCACTGAAAGCTGATTTCTGGAAAAACGCGATCGTAACCGGCGAAAATGAAGAAGTAAACGCTTCGCTGGAAAGAGCAGGCCGGATTGCCGACTTTATTGAGCTGGGCGAACTGATGGTTGATGATGCACTGATGCGCCGCGAATCATGCGGTGGTCACTTCAGGGTTGAATCGCAAACCGAAGATGGCGAAGCCAAACGTGATGATGAAAACTTCGCGTTTGTTGCAGCCTGGGAATTTAAAGGTGAAAACCAGCCCGAAGTGTTACACAAAGAACAATTGGTATTTGAATCAGTTCATTTATCACAACGAAATTATGCTTAGTTAGATTTGAGATGTGAGATATGAGATTTGAGACCGGAATTTTAAATCACGTATCTGAATAAAGTGAAGATTAGAAATTTACCATATTGCAAAAGAGTTGATCTCATATCTAAAATCTCACACCTCATATCTAAAAAATGCATAATCTGAAGGAATTGAAAATTTGGCAAAAAGCTATTGATCTGGCAGTTGCTGTATATAAAGCAACTATAAGTTATCCGGCCGATGAGAGGTTTGGATTAACAAGTCAAATAAGGAGAGCAGCCGTTTCAATTTCTTCAAATATTGCTGAAGGTGCAGGTAGAAATTCGAAAAAGGAATTTTGTAATTTTTTAGGCATAGCTAATGGCTCTGCTTATGAGTTGCAAACGCAATTAGTTATATCAAACAAATTAAATTTATTAAAAGATGAATTATTGAATGACTTACTCAAACAGATTGAAGAATTGCAGAAAATGAACTATGCTTTTCAAAAGATGTTATTGAATTAGTGATCTGATAAAATGTCTCATATCTCAAATCTCATATCTCAAATCTAAATAGAATGAACGGAAATATGAACCTGACGCTGAAAGTATGGCGTCAAAAAAACGCTCAGACATCGGGCAAATTTGTGACTTACAAGGCCGAAAATATTTCGCCTGATATGTCATTCCTGGAAATGCTTGACGTTGTTAACGAAAGTTTGACCCATAAAGGCGACGAGCCGATCAACTTTGACCACGATTGCCGCGAAGGTATTTGCGGCATGTGTTCGTTGTATATCAACGGTCACCCGCATGGACCAAAAAGGGGTATTACAACCTGCCAGCTGCACATGCGCACCTTTCATGACGGCCAAACCATCACTATTGAGCCATGGCGCGCCTCTGCTTTCCCGGTTATAAAAGACCTGGCAGTTGATCGTTCAGCGTTCGATAGGATCCAGCAGGCTGGCGGTTACGTATCAGTTAATACTGGCGGCGTACCAGATGGTAACGCCATAGCTATCCCCAAAGTAATTGCCGACGAGGCCTTTAACTCTGCTACCTGTATAGGTTGCGGCGCTTGTGTTGCTGCCTGTAAAAATGCTTCGGCCATGCTTTTTGTTGGGGCTAAGATCACCCAGTTAGGTTTATTGCCGCAAGGCCAGCCAGAGCGCTATCGCCGTGCACAATCAATGGTAGCCCAAATGGACGAGGAAGGATTTGGCAGTTGTACCAACACAGGTGCATGCGAAGCCGAATGCCCTAAAGAAATTAAGCTAACCAACATTGCCCGCATGAATAATGATTTCTTCAGCGCAAAGCTGTTTAGGGAAGAAGAAATTCACGAAGAAAAACACTAAGCTATTTTGCCTGCAAAATTAAAAGGCCCGGGAGTTTCCCGGGCCTTTTTGGTTATTGTATTATGATTAATTTTATTACTGTGTATTTACAAATACGTTCTGCAATGTCCTGGAAGGCTGTGGATCTGCACCCGGAAAAAAGGTGCGCTGTTTGTCGGCCAACGTTTTTAAATAATCATTTAACATATTGCCTGCTTGTGAGATGGCATTGCCTGTATCAGTACCCCCGGCCCGGCAGCTGTTTTTTGTAAACTGAATAGTATGGATCCGGATAGTTTGCCATTTAATAATGTTAATCCTTATGGTCCACGCATAATAAAAATAGTAATCAATGCGTAATAAGCCAAATTCTGCATTATATAAGCTGGCATCGCCGTTAAGCTTCTTGGTATAAAATTGCAGTTGCTGGTCGGTTATTATTTGCAGGTTTGCCGAAGAAAGGTCACCACCACAATCGGCATACTCATTATCATATTCTTCTTTAAGATTATTAAAATCGGTAAAATATTCAACATACAGATGGTCATAGATCTCCTGGGTAGCAATCAACGTATGCCTGTTATGGGCGGCCCCTTCTTTTATATGCTCGTTAAAGTTTAAATGTGCCCTCTCTTCAATTTCGCTTTTGGTTCGCCCGCATTCACTACAAAATAAACCTTTCCTGTATTCCTGCACATTAAATTCATACTTTTTACGCCTGTCTTCAATTTTTACTTTAATCCTTTCCACCTTTATTTTACAACCATCATCAGCAACGTCGGCAAGCACAGTTGTTTGTGCCAACGCAGGATAATTTGCCAGGAAAAAGATTATACCTAAAATAGTTTTCATATTAAAGTACGATAAGCTTGAAACAGGCTGGTTTAAATATATGGTTACTACCAAATTAAGCAGAATACTTGGTATAAATTCCATATCTGAACCATTTTTGAGCAATTGTAAACTAAGTTGTATAATAATCCGGCATCATGTAAACCCTAACGCGGGTAGTTTCTATAAAAGGTGACCTATACCTGCAATTTAACTTGTTTGTTCCGGCTTAATTAATTACATCCTTCGGTTGCCTTACATCAGCAAGCGAAGGATGTTTTTTTTGAGAAATTTTGTGGTATCGCTTTCATCTTCGCCAGCAATTATCATTAACTTTAGCAGAACCCGATCCTAACATTAGAAACACAAAATCGGTGCTAAACCTTTGAAGAATATATCTAAACTTTCTGATACGGTATCAATTGCATTAAACTTTGTTGCTGCTTTAGCGGACAATGAACCTTTTGCCCGTTTATTATTACCACAGCCTGCGGGCAACAGCAACACCGCCTTACATAATAAGCCACATTTTTTAATTATTTGACGTAACTAACATGAATAATTGCAACAGGTATATGATTGATGAATGATTTTAAGCGAAGATAATTAGACTTTTAAACCGAGTTTTACCCGTATAAATTACCATATCATTACTCAAACTTAGCCAAAAATGAAAAATCAATTAAAATAATCGCAAAAAATTAAAAATAATTTGCTTTTTTATCAAAAACACTTCATAAATTACATTTTTAAAAAATAACTGATTAGTAACTTTCAAACTTTCACAATTTTCTATGCAGGAATCAGCTTATTTTAATAAATATAACCCTATTGGGGGTGTTTGGGACGAAATGTACGGCTCGGATAGCAATGTTCGTGAGCATTATCGCAAGGTAATTGAATATATTTCAAATGAATCAGCCGACGACCTGAACAAAAAAGAAGAGCTGGCTAAGCGCCTGTTCATGAGCCAGGGTATCACGTTCACCGTGTACAACAGTGGTGAAGGCATCGAAAAGATTTTTCCGTTTGATATCATTCCCCGTATTATTACCGCCAGCGAATGGGCTTTTGTAGAGCGCGGCATTAAGCAGCGCCTTACCGCGCTTAACCATTTCCTGAAGGATATTTACAATAACCAGTTTATTGTAAAAGACGGTATTGTACCGATAGATATTATTTACTCCTGCCCGCATTTTTTGCGGGAGATGTACCAGCTAAAGGTGCCATATGATATCTATGTGCATATTTCTGGTATCGACCTGATCCGCGATGAGGATGGTACTTTCTATGTACTGGAAGATAACCTGCGTACCCCATCGGGCGTAAGTTATATGCTGGAGAACAGGGAGATCACAAAACGCCTATTCCCCGATCTGCTGCCGCAATGCGGGGTACGCAGCGTTACCGAGTATCCTACTATATTGTATAAAAATTTGCTGGCCATTTCACCAAGGCAAATCTCGAACCCAACTATTGTACTGTTAAGTCCGGGGATTTATAACTCTGCTTATTTTGAGCATACCACACTGGCCCGTTTAATGGGTGTTGAGCTGGTTGAGGGGCGCGACCTGGTAGTTAACAACCATAAGGTTTATATGAAAACAACCACGGGCTTACAACAGGTTGATGTAATATACCGCAGGGTTGATGATGAATATTTAGATCCGCTGGTGTTTAATCCGGCCAGTATGCTGGGGGTTGCCGGCATTATGGGTGCCTACCGTAAAGGAAACGTTGCCATTGTAAACGCCATAGGAACCGGCGTAGCCGATGATAAGGCTGTTTATGTTTATGTGCCCGATATGATCCGTTACTATCTGAACGAAGAGCCGATACTAAAAAACGTACCTACCCATCAATTAGGTAATCCCGACGAGCGCGAGCTTGTGTTTAAGAACCTTAATAAAATGGTGGTTAAAAAAACCAATGGCAGCGGCGGCTACGGCATGCTGATGGGCCATGCGGCCACTGAGCAGGAGATTGACGATTATAAAAAGGAGATCCTGAAAGATCCCCGTAACTTTATTGCGCAGCCAACCATAAGCCTTTCGTCGGCGCCCTGCTACATGCAGGGTTCACTAACACCACGCCGTATTGATCTGAGGCCTTATGCACTATACGGTCCGGATGGTATTGAAATTGTACCAGGCGGATTAACCCGTGTGGCATTAAAGGAAGGCTCATTGGTAGTAAACAGCTCGCAGGGCGGTGGCAGTAAGGATACATGGGTGCTGGCTTAGTGCCCCCCGGCCCACTAAAGGGGGAGGAAGTGTGCAAGCGACAAAAGGCAAACTTGAAAAATAGACTTTATAAATTAAACAAATCGAAAAATTCCCCCTTTAGGGGGATAGGGGGCTAATATGTTAAGCAGGGTTGCAGCAAGTTTTTATTGGTTAAGCCGTTACATTGAGCGCAGTGATGGTATGTTGCGGATGCTCAAAATTAATTATGCCTCATCGCAGGATACGGTACAGGAATTTACCTGGGAGCCGGTAGTAAGGATATTTGCCGGTTTGAATGAAGATGGAGCCGATCAGCTGGATAATGACAGCCGGGCGGTTTTGAAGTATATGGTTACGGGCAAAAACAACCCTAATTCTATACTAAGCATCATTACACTGGCCCGGGAGAATGCCCGTGGCGTACAGGAACACATCACCAAGGATCTTTGGCAATGCCTTAACGAGTATTACCACACCGTAAAAGATTCGCGCCTGGAGCGCTCCTTACAGCGTGAGGACCCTATTGGTGTACTTGATGTACTAATAAAGCAGGTAATGCTTTATTACGGCACGGTGGAGATTACGATGGAGCGTGGCGAAGGTCGCAGTTTTATGAATATTGGTAAATATTTGGAGCGTGCCATACAATCGGTGGATATTTTGGATACCAAATTCAGCTCGATAAGTGATAACCCCGATCTATTAACCGATACCACCTATTGGAAACATCTGCTGCTTTCTTTAGGCGGATATGAGTTGTACCTGAAAACTTACCGGGAAGGTTTTGAAGCCGAAAACATATTGGAGCAGGTTGTTCTGAATAATGATTTCCCACGTTCGGTTATCTATTCGGTAAACAATATTCAGCGTTATTTTGACAGGTTGAAGAATGATAGCAATGTTGATACTTTCCGCGAGATGTCATTCCAAATCGGGCGTTTACAAAGCCGGATCAAATACAGCTCGGTAAAAAGCATCCGGGCCGAAGGATTGCATTTGTTTTTAACCCAGATAAGGAATGAACTTCATGGTATAGGTAATTCACTTAATGAATATTACTTCGCAAACTCCTAATAATTCGAAAATTCGCTGATTTGAAAATTTGAAAATGATTAAATAAACAATTTGAAGATTAATAAATGGATAATCAGATTCATTTATCAAATTCTCAAATTAACTAATTGAACAAATTAACTAATTAAAGATATGCCTGAATTTAAAATACAACATATAACCAAATATACCTATGAGGGCATGGTACGGGATAGCGCCAACCAAATCATATTGTACCCTATCAAAGATGAGTACCAGGATGTAATAACCCAGGAAATAAACATAACAGGCAACCCTGTTGTGGATACGCATATTGATTATTACGGCAATGAAGTTGGCAGTTTTACCTATAGCGAACCGCACGCGGTAATGCTTATCAACTCAAAACTAAGTGTTACCACTAAGCAAAGACCGTCACCCGTTAATGATATCTTCCCCGAGCAACAATGGGAGTACCTGAAACATATCCAGTACATGGTGCCTTACATTGATTTTTTAAAGCAGGAATATTTTGAGGGCTTTCCCGAACTGCAGGTGGTTGTGAACAAGGAAAGACAAAAAGATGATACACCCTACCAGATAGCCCTGCGCTTTTGCAGTTATGTTTACCAGAACTTCAATTACATAAAAGGTGTTACAACAGTTGAAACTACACTTGATGAAGTATGGAACTTAAAAGCTGGCGTTTGCCAGGATTTTGCGCATATTTTAATGGTGATGCTGCGCTTATTAAAGATCCCGGCGCGTTATGTGAGCGGATATATTTGCACCCATAGCAGCGCTATGCGCGGCGAAGGCGCTACCCACGCCTGGGCCGAAGCTTATATCCCGGATTACGGTTGGCTGGGTATCGATCCTACCAATAACTGTATTGCTAATGAAACCCACGTTCGCCTTGCAGTAGGCAGAAATTTTTCAGATTGTTCGCCTGTTAAAGGTGTATACAAAGGTTCATCGGGCCATAAACTGGAAGTGGCGGTTACTGTTGATGATGAGAACGATTTTACTATTGAAGATAAACCCCACCCTGGTGCACCATCGCAAGCTGCAACCGATACACCCAAAAACAGCTACCAACGATACATGGAAATAATTCAACAGCAACAACAGCAGCAGCAATAATTAATTTGAAAATTTGGTAATTTGAAGATTTGAAAATGAATTCGAAAATTGAAGTACTACAGCAATTTTCAAATTAACACGCAATAGTTAATTTTAAAGCTCGGCAATTTGAAGATTTTAAAAGTGAATTCGAAAATTGAAATACTAAAACAATTTTCAAATTAACACATCTTCAAATTTCCAATTAATTACACTTTCTTAATCGTTTCCATTAGTACGGGGATCTTTGGCACTTTATCATAGGTCTGGAAAAGCTTCCCGTTTTTGTCGTATATGGCAATATATGGGGTATTCTGCACATGGTAATAACGCTGCACTACATAAGTGTATCCTTCGGTACCAATGATGATATTGTGGTATTTGGCCAAATCAAAATCACGCTGAAATACTTGTATAGCCTTTAGTTGGTTTACAAAAGTGATCATCACTATCTGCACACCTTTAAGCTTATCCAGCTCTGGTTTCAAATCATACATCAGGCGCTGGCAGTGACTGCAATCCGGCGAAAAATAGATCACCATTACTGGTTTGTTCTTTTTCAAGTCGGCAGGCGTAACATAAACACTGTCGGTAGTCAATATATGGTATGGGGCTATTTTGCTATTTGCAGGCATGGTTTGCGCCTGGCTGCAGCCGGCTGCAACAATAAGGCATAGCAGCAAGTATATTCTTTTCATTATATTAATGTAATATTTCATTAAAGCATAGTTACGATATTTTTAGCTTTCGAGCAATTCTATCTGCCAGGCAATATGCTCCTCAGTTATGGGAAATAACGCATTTTCTCTCACAGTATGATACACGGCATCAAATAAACCATTATAATTACCTTTATCTGACGGTACCCACTCCACCGTTTTCTCGTTATCAGCCCCCATCAACACCAGTTTACCTTCGCTGCCTTCAGGTTCTATACCAAAACCGTTGTCGGTTGGCATCATACCTGTATCCAGTTGCGCTTCCTGCACATCGGTACGCAGCTTTACAAAGCTACCCAGGGTGCCATGTATTACAAAACCAGGCAAGTGTTCGGCAATGAGCAAACCCGACGTTAAGTATACGTTTAGCTGGTTTGGATAGCTCAGGTGAATATTAAAATAATCGTCTACCTGCGATCCCGGCCTGTGTGTAGCTGTAGTTTTGATATAGCTTAACGGCTTGCCAAATATGCTGATTGCATTATCAACCAGGTGAGCGCCAAGGTCGTAAGTTAAGCCATTACCCGGCGTTTCTTTAGTTTCTTTGAATTGCTTTACCCCTATAGGCATACGGTACCTGTCGAGCCTGAAATGCACTTCTATCAATTCGCCAAGCCTGCCGCTTTCTATTACTTTCTTTACAGATATAAACCCACTATCATACCTGCGGTTATGGTAGATCATCACATGTAAGCCGAGCTTTCTGCCCAGATCAAACAGAGCCTTCACCTCTGCCGAAGTAACTGCTGCCGGTTTTTCTATCAGCACATGTTTACCGGCATTAAGTGCCCGCATGGCATAGTCAAAGTGGGTATCATTTGGCGTATTAACAACAATCAATTCAATTTCGGCATCATTTAGCAGTTCATCCACAGTATTATAGCTAATTACATCAGGATATACTTTAGCTGCCTTTTTTTCATGGCGTTCTACAACCGCCTTAAAAGTAAAGCCGGTATTAGTGCTTAAAAACGGTGCATGAAAAATTCTGCCCGACATGCCGTAGGCCATCAGGCCCGATACTATTGGTTTTGTTGACATTGATATTTGTTTGCCTTTTGTTTGGAAGTAAAAATAAGATTATTTCTGAAAGGCACCAGAAATAATAGGTTATTCTTTACTTTCATTGGGTGCGCAGCGTGGAGATCTCTAAATTGTACAGAGCAAGTCGAAAAGTTCGATTTGCATAGCCAATTTACCTATGTAGAGATTGCTCCGTCCTCTTTCAGAATCTCGGATTTTAGCTCTTATAGCGGCATTATTATAAGTTATTGATTATCAATATGTATTCCTTACACATAAACCTCTTAGCCGTCATTGCGAGGAACGAAGCAATCCCCGATTTACAGAGTAGCTGTGCAAATCCGCTCTGTATTTTGGGGATTGCTTCGTCGTACCTCCTCGCAATGACGATCACGAGGTGATTGTGGTACCCATACCTGTCATTACTGTTTTTTCCAGCTCGGCTGGTCGTTCCGCAACGACGTTCAGGAGGCGGTTGTGATATCCATACATATCATTACTGTTTTTTCCAGCTCGGCTGGTCGCCACTCGTATAACGGTTGAAAAAAACAGGAAAATGAAAATGCACAAAAAAGCCCGGCTGAAATAATCCAACCGGGCTTCACAATGTATTTAATTAACGAAAACTTAGTTTTTTTCGTCTTTTACTTCTTCAAAGTCAACATCAGTTACAGTGTCACCATGATCCTGGGCACCTGCACCCGGGTTACCTTCCGGCTGACCGCCTTGCTGAGCGTCGCCTGCAGCTTTGTACATCTCTTCGGATGCAGTAGCCCATGCAGCGTTCAATTCAGTTTGAGCAGCATCAATTGCATCAAAGTCTTTAGCAGCATAAGCCTCTTTCAGCTTAGTCAAACCAGCTTCAATCGGAGCTTTCTTGTCGGCAGATATTTTATCGCCATACTCCTTCAATTGTTTTTCTGTAGAGAAGATCAGGGCATCAGCGCCATTTAGTTTTTCAACTTCTTCGCGTGCTTTTTTGTCGGCATCAGCGTTAGCTTCTGCTTCGTCTTTCATCTTCTTGATTTCGGCATCAGTTAAGCCCGAAGAAGCTTCGATACGGATCTTTTGCTCTTTACCGGTTGCTTTATCTTTTGCAGATACATGCAATATACCATTGGCATCAATATCAAAGGTTACTTCAATTTGTGGCACACCGCGAGGTGCTGGTGGAATGCCATCCAAATGGAAACGGCCTATAGTACGGTTACCCGCAGCCATTGGGCGCTCACCCTGTAATATGTGGATCTCAACAGATGGCTGGCTATCGCTGGCAGTTGAGAATGTTTCAGATTTTTTAGTTGGGATAGTTGTGTTTGACTCAATTAGTTTTGTCATTACGCCACCCATAGTTTCAATACCTAATGAAAGCGGGGTAACATCCAACAACAACACATCCTTAACTTCACCTGTTAACACACCACCTTGAATAGCGGCACCAATTGCAACAACTTCATCAGGGTTAACACCTTTTGAAGGCGTTTTACCAAAGAATTTTTGAACAGCTTCCTGTATAGCAGGGATACGGGTAGAACCACCTACCAGGATAACTTCGTCGATATCAGAGGTGCTGTAACCAGCGTTTTTCAGCGCGGTTCTGCAAGGCTCAATAGTACGTTTAATCAGGGCATCAGCCAGTTGCTCAAATTTAGCACGGGTTAAAGTTTTAACCAGGTGCTTTGGCATACCATCGGCAGCAGTGATGTATGGCAAGTTAATTTCTGTTTGTGCAGAACTCGACAACTCAATTTTAGCTTTTTCGGCAGATTCTTTTAAACGTTGCAAAGCCATTGGATCTTTACGCAGATCAATACCTTCGTCGCTTTTAAATTCGTCAGCCAGCCAGTCAATAATTACCTGGTCAAAGTCATCACCACCTAAGTGTGTATCACCGTCAGTTGATTTTACTTCAAAAACGCCATCACCTAATTCAAGGATTGATACGTCATGTGTACCACCACCGCAATCAAATACGGCAATTTTCATATCCTTGTGCGCTTTATCAAAGCCATAAGCTAAGGCAGCAGCAGTAGGCTCGTTAATAATACGACGTACTTTTAAACCAGCAATTTCACCGGCTTCTTTAGTAGCC
This sequence comes from Mucilaginibacter sp. P5_A6, assembly GCF_056400585.1. Classification (NCBI taxonomy): domain Bacteria; kingdom Pseudomonadati; phylum Bacteroidota; class Sphingobacteriia; order Sphingobacteriales; family Sphingobacteriaceae; genus Mucilaginibacter; species Mucilaginibacter sp. P5_A6. The sequence continues at coordinate 255,879 of NZ_JBFUKZ010000003.1, forward strand.
TGGCGCTGTGCATCGTTAAAGTAAGCTGGTACAGTGATAACAGCTTCGGTCACTTCATGTCCTAAAAAGTCTTCGGCAGTTTTCTTCATTTTCTGAAGAATCATTGCAGAGATTTCTTGCGGTGTGTATTTACGGTCGCCAATTTCAACACGCGGAGTGTTGTTATCACCTTTTACTACTTTATAAGGTACACGTGCAGCTTCACTTGTAACCTCGTTAAACTGGTTACCCATAAAGCGTTTGATAGACGAAATGGTTTTTGTAGGGTTAGTGATTGCCTGACGTTTTGCAGGATCGCCAACTTTACGCTCGCCGTTATCTATAAAAGCAACTACGGACGGCGTAGTACGTTTGCCCTCGCTGTTTGCTATAACTACAGGTTCGTTACCTTCCATTACAGCTACGCAGGAGTTTGTTGTTCCTAAGTCGATTCCAATTATTTTAGACATATGATTGATTTTTCTTGATTTTATTAATTTACTACAACTGCTATTTAACAACGTTTGTGCCAAACGCATTTGGCAGGGCATATGGTCAGGATGACAATTTATACGTCAGAAAAGTCATTGCAGGTGGTGACAGGTTGGCAGAAAAGTTGAGATTTGTTTAGGTGAAAGGCGAAATACGAAAGGTAAAAAGGTAATGTATAAGGGCTGAAAACTGGAATCGGAATTATTTAATGAAAAGTAAATTTGAATATAGAACCACTTAATTGTACTACCGGAAGATAAAGAGTAGTTAGTCCGCAAATTGTAACCCGTTCAAAAAACTTCTATCATTAGGTATTTTCAAATTATTCCCTCATCTTTACCTCAACAAAAATAACGCCTCTGTCATCCAACAATCCAAACAGGCATATTACTACGCCTGGAATTGCATAACAAAAGCTTTGTACACAAAGCTTGCCCTTCACTTTAAAAAAGAGAACAGGTTTACTATTGTTATTTAATTCCAAACAAATCAAATGTTTTTTATCGAATCGGAACGGTTAAAACTAATGCCGTTAACACACCAGCAGCTTTTGTTGCTAAGGCAAGACCGTGCACTCATGGAAATTTCTATCGGGCTAACACCGTCTTTCATGCTTGTCGAACCCCTTTATTATGCCGAAATCATAGATGCACTCGACAACTTCTGGCTACCCAACACCCTTGCATACCCCGAAAAATACCATTGGTATACCGATTGGGAACTGGTGCTTAAAAGCACAAATACATCGGTGGGCGGCATGGGCTTCGCCGGCTACCCCAATGATAATGGCGAAGCAGAGATAGGCTATATGATTGATGGCAACCATCACAACAAAGGCTTCGCGACAGAAGCTTTACAAACGATGATTACCTGGGCATTCACGCATCAATTTGTAATCGCTATCATTGTGCATACCTATGCAGATAACCTGCCATCGCGTAGGTTGCTGGACAAATGCGGATTTGAGCAGGTGGAAGATGTGGAGACATTGCTAACATACAGGTTAAATAGATAGCTACTTAACAGCTAATCCCGTCAATCCTATGTAATCCAGAAAATCGTATCACAAAAAAACGCCCTGCTCAAATGAACAGGGCGTTTTCTTATGTCAAAAAAAAGGAGATTAAATTCCTTTTTCAGCGTTCTCTTCTGCTTCAGGAGTTGCAGGAGCTTCAGTTTCGGCAACTGGTGCTTCTTTAACTTCATCTTCAACTACTACTGCTTCTTCAGCAGCAACCGGTGCAGCTGTTTTAGCTTTTGCAGAACCACCACGACGACGGGTTGATTTTTTAGCTGCGGCTGCTGTATCAGCACCGTAAACAGTGTTATAATCTACCAATTCAATGATCGCCATTTCGGCGTTATCGCCTAAACGGTTTTCTAATTTAATGATACGGGTATAACCACCTGGGCGGTTAGCTATTTTCTCAGCAATCTCGCGGAAAAGGATAGTTGTAGCATCTTTGTCTTGCAAATAGCTAAACACCGTACGACGGGAGTGAGTAGTATCGTTTTTAGATTTTGTTAAAAGTGGTTCAACATAACCGCGCAAAACTTTTGCTTTAGCTAATGTTGTAGTGATGCGCTTGTGTAAGATAAGCGAAGTTGCCATGTTTGACAGCATCGCCTTGCGATGGCTGGTAGTACGGCCTAAGTGATTGTTTTTGTTTCCGTGTCTCATTGTTTTAAATTATTTCACGTGCATACCGTCCGGCGATCAACTCAAGCCTTCGGAATTATGCCTTCGCTATTTTATATTAGATTTGGGATGTGAGATATTAGATTTGAGACTTAAGCCCCTCCCCTTTTACCCTGATCCCGGGTTATTATTATTAAATAAAAAATGTTAGATCGGAGGCGAGAAAAATCTCATGTCTCAAATCTAACATCTCATATCTTATTCTTCGTCTAACTTAAATTTAGACAGGTTCATGCCAAAAGATAAACCTTTTGATTTAACCAAGTCCTGAATCTCAGTTAATGATTTTTTACCAAAGTTCCTGAACTTTAACATATCAGCAACATCGTATGATACCAAATCGGCCAGGCTGCGGATATCAGCAGCTTTAAGGCAATTTAATGCGCGTACAGAAAGATCAAGATCAACCAGTTCTGTTTTAAGAATCTTGCGCATGTGCAGAATCTCTTCATCAACTTCTTTGGTTTCTTCTTTAGCCTGTGCTTCCAGCATCATGTTTTCATCGCTGAATAACATAAAGTGCTGAATAAGTATCTTGGCAGCTTCTTTCAATGCATCTTCCGGATGGATAGATCCATCGGTAGCAATATCCAAAACTAATTTTTCATAGTCGGTCTTTTGCTCAACGCGATAGTTCTCGATGGTATATTTTACGTTTTTGATTGGCGTAAAGATAGAATCGATAGCAATAACGCCAACGTTTGCATCCGGGTTTTTATTTTCCTCGCTCGGAACATAACCACGGCCTTTACCTACAGTAAGCTCAATTTCAAGCGTTACTGATGAATCCATGTTGCAAAGTACAAGATCAGGATTTAACACAGTAAAGTTGTTTGAGAACTTAGTGATATCACCAGCTTTAAATGCGTCCTGGCCGTTTATGATAACAAATATTTTCTCGCTATCGCCAGATTCACCTGTTTTTTTGAAACGAACTTGCTTAAGGTTCAAAATGATCTCGGTTACGTCTTCAACAACACCTTTGATGGTTGAAAACTCATGCGTAACTCCCGAAAAACGAACAGAAGTTATTGCATAACCTTCCAGTGATGAAAGTAAGATACGACGTAGAGCATTACCAATGGTTACACCGAAGCCTGGTTCTAACGGACGAAATTCAAACGTTCCATCAAAATCATTCGATTTCTGCATGATAACCTTGTCTGGTTTTTGAAATGCTAAAATTGCCATTTATATCCTTTATTTATTGTTTACTTGATTATAGATTTTAGACGTGAGATTTTTAGATGTGAGATACTTACCCACGTTTTTTGAAATCCTATATCTAAACTCTTTTGCTTATTTTCTTGTATATGTATGAAACCAGAAATGAGACTTGAAAAAAACTCTCAAATCTCACATCTAAAATCTCATATCTTATTTAGAGTACAACTCAACGATTAAGTTCTCTTTAATGTTTTCAGGGATCTCATCGCGGTTAGGGTAGTTAAGGAATTTACCCGTTAAGGAATTTGCATCCCACTCTAACCAGCTGTATTTGTTGATTCTTCTTCCGGCTACTGATGTAGTAATAGCTTCAAGTGATTTAGATTTTTCACGTACAGAGATCACATCACCAGCTTTTAACGCATACGATGCAATGTTTACAACAGCACCGTTAACATTAATGTGTTTGTGATTAACCAATTGACGGGCTCCTGAACGTGTAGGCGATATACCTAAACGATAAACAGCGTTATCTAAACGGGCCTCTAAAAATTTCAGCAGGTTTTCGCCTGTGATACCTTCTTTAGCCGAAGCGCGGTGAAACAAGTTTTCGAACTGACGCTCTAATACACCGTAAGTGTATTTAACTTTTTGTTTCTCCATCAACTGAGTTGAATATTCTGACTGCTTTCCACGACGTTTGGAAGCTCCATGCATTCCGGGTGGATAGTTTTTACGTTCTAACGCTTTATCCGGACCGAAGATCGGCTCACGGAAACGACGTGCAATTTTGGACTTTGGTCCTGTATATCTTGCCATTTTTGTGTGTTCTTAAAGTATCATGCAGCCTTTAGCTGCAGAATCTTAGCTTTAAAAAATTTGTTAATTAAACTCTTCTTCTTTTAGACGGACGGCATCCATTGTGTGGAAGCGGTGTGATATCCTTTATCGTGGTAACTTCAATACCTGCTGTTTGCAAAGTACGGATAGCTGATTCACGACCAGCACCAGGGCCCTTTACAAATACTTCTACTTTACGTAAACCTAAGTCGTACGCAACTTTACCGCAATCGCCGGCAGCTTGTCCAGCAGCGTACGGAGTATTCTTTTTTGAACCTTTAAATCCCATTTTACCAGCTGACGACCATGAAATAGCCTGGCCGGTTTTGTTGGTAAGGGTGATAATAATGTTGTTAAAAGTTGCATTGATGTGTGCTTCGCCAACAGGCTCTACAATTACAATGCGCTTTTTGGTAACTTTTTTACTTTTAGCCATTTTTCTGATTATTGAGTTTACGAATTACTTGGTTAATACAATAACCAGGACCCGTAACCATTCTTTATAACTTATATTCCTGATAAGCTTAAAGTATATATCTACTCACCGCTCACCAATCACTATTTACTACTTAGTAGCTTTCTTTTTGTTAGCAACTGTTTTACGTTTTCCTTTACGGGTACGTGAGTTGTTCTTAGTACGCTGACCACGTAATGGTAAACCTTTACGGTGGCGTGTACCACGGTAGCAACCAATATCCATTAAACGTTTAATGTTTAACTGAACCTCTGAACGAAGTGAACCTTCCACTTTGATCTGATCGTTAATGATCCCACGGATTGCGGCTAACTGATCATCGCTCCAGTCTTGCACTTTGGTATTAAAATCAATACCAGCCTCAGTCAAAATCTTTTGAGCTGTTGAGCGGCCTATACCGAAAATGTAAGTAAGTCCGATTTCTCCTCTTTTATTTTTTGGTAAATCAATACCTGATATCCTTGCCATATTTTTTATTTATTGATTGAGCGAATTATCGAATTATTGAAAACTCAATAACCCCCAAATTCTTTAATTGTTCTTAGCCCTGGCGTTGTTTGTACTTAGGATTCTTCTTGTTAATAACATAAAGTTTCCCGTTACGGCGAATGATCTTGCAATCAGCGCTGCGTTTCTTAATGGATGCTCTAACTTTCATCTCTTTATTATTTATATCTATAGGTTATTCTACCCTTACTTAAATCGTACGGACTCATTTCTAATTTTACTCTGTCGCCAGGTAAAATTTTGATGTAGTGCATACGCATCTTGCCGGAAATATGTGCAATAATCTCATGACCATTTTCCAGCTCAACCCTGAACATTGCATTTGACAATGCCTCTCTAATTGTACCGTCTTGCTCAATCGAAGATTGTTTAGCCATATTTTGTTGATTATTACTTAATTATCCGCCCTAAAACCGGGATGCAAAATTAATAAAAATTATTTAATTATTATTTTTTTCTTTTAAAACATTATCAACATATTCAAACGTTGATAAAATGTCTGGTTTACCTTTACCTATGGCAACTGTATGCTCATAATGTGCCGATACCTTTTTATCTACTGTTGATACTGTCCAGCCATCATCCCAAAACTTAACGCCGGCACGGCCCGCGTTTATCATCGGTTCAATAGCTATCACCATACCTTCTTCAAGCTTAGTACCAGCGCCTCGTTTACCATAGTTTGGCACTTCGGGTTTTTCATGTAACTGAAGCCCCACTCCATGCCCCACAAGCTCTTTAACTACACCAAAGCCATTCTTTTCGGCATGTTCCTGTACGGCATGGCCTATATCGCCTATCCGCATACCTACAACGGCTTTTGCCACACCAAGGTCTAAACACTCCTGCGTAACACGCATAAGCTTCTTAGTGTGCTCTGATACCTCGCCAATGGCAAAGGTATAAGCCGAGTCGCCAAAGTATTTGTTTAAGATAACGCCACAGTCAACAGAAACAAGATCACCATCGGTTAAAACATGCTTGCCTGGAAAACCATGCACTACCTGATCGTTCAGGGAGATGCATAGTGAATAAGGAAAACCATGATAGTTTAAAAAAGCAGGCACGCCGCCGTTATCGCGTATAAAAGTTTCAGCCAGTTTGTCCAACTCGATCGTTCTTATCCCGGGGCCAATAACTTTCGCTATTTCGCCAAGGGTTTTAGATACGAGTAATGAACTTTCCCTTATGAGTTCTATCTCCTCGACAGACTTATAATTGATTTTTGACATCTTGTATATTAGATCGCTGTCGGAGTTGTTCCGGCAGCAGCAGGCATTGCTGTACGTCCTTTAATTCGTCCGGTTTTCATTAAACCATCATAATGGCGCATCAACAGGTGGCTTTCTATTTGTTGCAATGTATCAAGCACAACACCTACCAGGATGATTAATGATGTACCACCAAAGAATCTTGCGAAAATTGGAGACACACCAACCAAACTGGCAATTGCCGGGATGATTGCTATAATAGCAAGGAAAATAGATCCGGGTAAGGTGATTTTTGAAATTACGCCATCTATATAATCTGCAGTTGTTTTACCTGGTTTAACGCCGGGGATAAATCCGCCATTCTTCTTCATATCATCAGCCATCTGGTTAGGGTTAACCGTAATAGCTGTATAGAAGTAGGTGAACAGAATGATCAACACGCCAAACAGCAAATTGTGCTGCCATGAATTATAGTTTGATAACGCAATTAAAACACCGTTTGATGAGATGCTTGGCATAAACTGTTGTACCGTTTGCGGTATAAACATTAAAGCCTGGGCAAATATGATAGGCATTACGCCGGCAGCATTTACCTTTAAAGGTATGTACTGACGTACACCGCCGTATTGTTTGTTACCAACAATACGTTTAGCATACTGCACCGCAATTTTCCTGGTACCCTGTACTATCATTATCGTGAACATTACCACACCAATAAGCGCTACAATCTCAACAATGAAAGTTACCAAACCACCCGTACCGGTAGTACGTGAAGTGAACTCTGTTAAGAAAGCACCTGGCAATTGGGCAATAATACCAACCATGATGATGAGTGATATACCATTACCAATACCTTTATCCGTTATTTTCTCGCCCAGCCACATTACAAATAAGGTGCCTGCGGTTAAAACAAACGTATTAAGTACAGTAAACAATGGATTGTTGATCAGCATGGCATCAGCGCCAACCTGTGATTTAAGATAACCTATAGCCTGTAAAAACGTGATACCTATAGTTAGGTAACGAGTCCACTGGTTTAGTTTGTTACGTCCGCTTTCGCCTTCTTTTTGCAATTTGGTAAAGTAAGGTACAGCGATACCTAATAATTGCACCACAATTGAAGCCGAGATATATGGCATTACACCCAATGCAAAAATAGAAGTACGTGAAAACGAACCTCCTGCAAACATATTCAGCAATCCTACTAATCCTTCTGCCTTTTGGTTTGACATTGCAGACGCAGGATTAACCCCGGGCAGAACCACGAATGAACCGACGCGATATATTAAAAGAAATAAGAGTGTGTTTATAATACGCACTCTCAGATCTTCGATTTTCCAGATATTGGATAATGTGGTGAAAAATTTCTTCATCCTAAAATTATAGCTTAACTATGGTACCACCAGCTGCTTCAATAGCTTTTTGAGCCGTAGCAGTAAATGCATGTGCTTCAACTTCTAATTTGGCTTTCAACTCGCCACGACCAAGGATCTTAACCAGGTCATTACGAGATACTAATCCGTGTTCTTTCAAAGTAGCGAAATCAACTTTTGCAAGTGTATATTTCTCAACTAATTCTTGCAGTACATCAAGGTTAACACCTGTATACTCAACACGGTTAGGGTTTTTGAAACCAACCTTAGGCACACGGCGTTGTAAAGGCATCTGACCGCCTTCAAAACCTACCTTAGTGCTTGTACCTGAACGTGAACCGGCGCCTTTGTGGCCACGGGTTGACGTACCGCCACGGCCAGAACCTGTACCACGGCCAATTCTTTTTCTATTTTTAGTAGAACCTTCTGCAGGTTTTAAATTACTTAAATTCATGATATTAAATATTTTCTACCGCTACCAGGTGATTAACTTTTCTAACCATACCAATTATAGCTGCAGTTGCTTCAACTTCCACACTGTGGTTAATTTTACGCAAGCCTAATGCTTCGATAGTCTTTTTTTGGCGCTCACTTCTGTCGATCACGCTTTTAATCTGTGTTATTTTGATTTTGGCCATGACTGATTATCCGTTAAATACTTTACCTAAACTAACGCCACGTTGCTGTGCCACAGTATGTGCATCACGTAATTGTGATAGCGCAGATACAGTTGCTTTAACCACGTTGTGCGGATTTGATGAACCTTTTGATTTAGCTAATACGTTGTGGATACCTGCAGACTCTAACACTGCACGCATTGCACCACCCGCAATAACACCGGTACCGTTAGCAGCTGGTTTAATAAAAACAAAACCACCGCTAAATTTACCTATTTGCTCATGAGGTACTGTACCGTTAATAATAGGCACTTTTACCAGGTTCTTTTTAGCATCATCAATACCTTTTGCAATTGCTTCGGTAACCTCTTTTGCTTTACCTAAACCGTAACCTACAACACCGTTTTCATCACCCACTACCACAATGGCACTGAAGCTGAAAGTACGGCCACCTTTGGTTACTTTGGCAACACGCTGTATGCTTACCAAGCGGTCTTTTAATTCGATCTCGCTTGTTTTTACTCTTTTTATGTTGATTGTTGACATTTCTCTTTTCGATTAAAAGTTTAAACCACCTTCACGTGCACCTTCGGCCAGTGACTTAACACGACCATGGTACAAATAACCGTTCCTGTCGAAAACCACATCTTTAATTCCTGCTGCAATAGCTTTCTGGGCTACCAGTTTGCCTACGGCTACTGATTGATCAGATTTTGTGCCTTCTGCTGCGATAAAGTCTTTTGATAAAGACGATGCTGATACGATAGTTTTTCCGGTTAAATCGTCAATGATCTGCGCGTAAATACCTTTATTGCTCCTAAATACTGACAGGCGAGGACGCTCTGTTGATCCTGAAAGGCGTTTTCTGATACCCTTTTTAATCCTGTCTCTTCTTGATAATTTAGCTCCCATGACGATTATTTTTTAGATGCTGATTTACCTGCTTTTCTTCTCAATATCTCGCCCACAAACTTAATACCTTTACCTTTGTAAGGCTCTGGTGTACGTAACGAGCGTATTTTTGCAGCTACCTGGCCAATTAACTGTTTGTCAATTGATTCAAGTATGATAGTTGGGTTTTTACCCTTATCAGCAGTGGTTGTAACTTTAATTTCTTTTGGTAATTCAAATACATAGTGGTGAGAGTAACCCAACACTAAATCTAAAGTATTACCGGTATTGGTAGCACGGTAACCCACACCCACTAATTCCTGCTGTATTTTGTAACCTTCTGTTACACCTACTACCATGTTATTTAAAAGCGCACGGTATAAACCATGTAATGCTTTGTGACGTTTTTGATCAGACGGGCGTTGAACCAGTAACTGACCGTCTTCCTGTGCAATGGTGATATCGCTATCAACCGCTTGCTGCAATTCGCCTTTAGGGCCTTTTACGGTAACAACATTATCTGCTGATACGGTAACAGTTACTCCCTGTGGCATTGCTATCGGTGCTTTTCCTACTCTTGACATTGCTTAATTTCTCCTATTAATAAACGTAGCATAAAACTTCGCCACCTACATTTTGCTGACGGGCCTCTTTATCAGACATTACGCCTTTTGAAGTTGACAGGATGGCGATACCTAAACCATTTAATACTCTTGGCAAGTTATCCATGCCTGCGTATTTTCTCAAACCTGGTTTACTGATGCGCGTAATGCTACGGATAGCAGAAATTTTAGTTATCGGGTGGTATTTTAAAGCAACTTTAATGCTGCCTTGAGGACCATTTTCTTCAAACTTGTAATTGGCAATGTAACCTTTATCGAAAAGCACCTTAGTGATTTCCTTTTTAAGATTTGATGCAGGAATTTCAACAACCCTATGGTTGGCTTTAATAGCATTCCTTACTCGTGTAAGATAATCTGCGATTGGATCTGTATTCATTTTATTGTGTTATGATGGTGGTTTCCTTCCCGTAACATCCGGGACGACCTGCCATCGGTTAATTCTCTTTCTTAGCTTAATGCTAAAAGCACAAAGCTTAAAACCTGTTTAGCTTTATGCTTTATGCCTTGAGCTTTATGCTCTTTTTTACCAGCTTGCTTTCTTTACTCCCGGTATTTTGCCTGCTAATGCCATTTCACGGAATGTTACACGTGAAATGCCAAACTGGCGCATATAACCACGAGGGCGGCCGGTTAATTTACAACGGTTGTGTAATTTTACCGGTGATGAAGCCTTTGGTAATTTATCTAAGCCTGCATAATCGCCGGCTTCTTTAAGGGCTGCTCTTTTCTCTGCGTATTTAGCAACTAATTTAGCGCGTTTTACTTCACGTGCTTTTACACCTTCTTTAGCCATTGCTATTTTGATTTTTAAATGGTAATCCAAATTGTTTCAACAACTCCAATGCTTCAACATCGTTAGTTGCGGAGGTTACAAAGGTAATATCCATACCTTGGATTTTATTGATTTTGTCAATATTTATCTCAGGGAATATAATTTGCTCTGTTATACCTAAAGTATAGTTACCTCTTCCGTCAAAACCTTTATCGTTGATGCCTTTAAAATCACGGATACGTGGCAGGGCAACTGCGATTAAACGATCTAAAAACTCGTACATTGTGTTGTCACGCAAGGTAACACGTACGCCTACCGGCATATTTTTACGCAATTTAAAGTTCGAGATATCTTTTTTAGATTTTGAAGATACTGCCTGCTGACCGGTGATGGTTGTTAACTCGGTGATGGTGTTCTCGATAAGTTTCTTATCAGTAGTAGCACCGCCAACACCCTGGTTAATGGCAATTTTCTCCAGTTTAGGAACCTGCATTACGCTTTTGTACTGAAATTTATCTTTCAGTGCAGTACGAATTTCTTCCTTATATTTTGATTTTAATCTTGGTACGTAAGTCATTACTTAATTTCCTCCCCTGATTTTTTTGCTACCCTTACTAATTTGCCGGCATCGTTCAATTTACGGCCAACACGGGTTGTATTACCTGTTTTAGGATCAACCAGCATTAGGTTTGAAATATGTATAGCAGCTTCTTGTTTAACAATTCCGCCGTTAGGATTAGCAGCATTAGGTTTAGTATGTTTTGATACCATATTGGCACCTTCAACAATAGCTCTGCCTTTGTCAACTAATACTTCAACAATTTTGCCTTGTGTTCCTTTTGAATCACCGGCCATAACTTTCACTAAATCACCTTTACGGATCTTTAATTTGGTTGGTTGTGCGTGTTTTTTCTTTTCCATGATTACAATACCTCCGGTGCTAATGATACAATTTTCATAAATTGTTTCTCACGCAGTTCTCTTGCAACCGGGCCAAAGATACGGGTACCTCTTGGCTCGTCCTGGTTATTTAACAAAACAGCTGCATTATCGTCGAAACGGATGTATGAACCATCTTTTCTGCGGATCTCTTTTTTGGTGCGTACTACTACGGCTTTTGATACAGTACCTTTTTTTACGTTACCTGATGGTAAAGCGCTTTTTACGGTTACTACTATCTTATCGCCGATAGATGCATACCTTTTACCGGTACCACCTAATACACGGATCACTAAAACTTCTTTAGCGCCACTGTTATCGGCTACGTTTAATCTTGATTCCTGTTGTACCATCTTATTTAGCCCTTTCTAAAATTTGAACTAATCTCCAGTTTTTGCTCTTGCTCAGCGGGCGGGTTTCCATAATCAGTACGGTATCGCCTATGCCACAAGTATTGGTCTCATCATGAGCCATAAATTTTGTGGTTTTCTTCACGAATTTACCGTAGATAGGGTGTTTTACTTTACGCTCAACAGCCACAACAATAGATTTCTCCATCTTATTGCTAACCACCAGGCCGGTACGTGTTTTTCTTAAATTTCTTTCCATTTTTCTGAATGCTTAAAAAATTAATTCTTTTCAGAAGCCGACGCCGCTTTGCGCTGTGTTAATTCAGTATTTAACTGAGCAATTCCCTTGCGTACCTTTGTTATACGGGATGGATTCTCAATAGCAGAAACTGCATGAGCAAACTTCAATTTGGTTAGGGTTGCCCTTTCCTCGGCGAGTTTTGCATTCAATTCTTCTGTTGATAGCTCCAAAATTTCTGAGTGTTTCATTTTCTTTTATTATTTGTTGTAATGTTGGAATGTTTCAACGTTGTAATGTTTTTGTTGGCTGTTGAAAGTCAATCCAACTTTACAACATTTTCAACCTTACAACCTTCAACTCCTCAATTTATGCTTCTACGTAATCCCTACGTACAATAAATCTTGTTTGTACAGGAAGCTTGGCAGCTGCAAGGCGTAAAGCCTCTTTTGCAACTTCCAAAGGCACTCCTTCGGCTTCAAAAATGATCCTTCCGGGGCGTACTACCGCTACCCAATATTCCGGAGCACCTTTACCTTTACCCATACGTACCTCTGCTGGTTTCTTGGTTACAGGCTTGTCAGGGAAAATCCTGATCCATACCTGGCCTTCACGTTTCATAAAACGTGTTACAGCGATACGTGCAGCCTCGATCTGGCGGCTGGTAATCCACGCCGCTTCGAGTGATTTTACACCGAAAGATCCGAATGAAAGTTCAGCACCACGAGTGGTTAAACCTTTCATCCTGCCTTTTTGCATCTTTCTGAACTTCGTTCTTTTTGGCTGTAGCATTTTCTTAAGCTTTTATATCGTTACGATATTTTTCTTCTACTTATAATTATTATCTCTTTCCTGGGCCGCCTGGACGGTTACCACCACCTTGACCACCTGGACGGCTGCCACCTTGACCACCCGGACGGCTACCGCCACCACGAGGGCCACCTTGACCACCTGCTCCCGGGCCACCTCTGCGGTCGCCACCTGGTTTCCTGTCGTTTCTGCGTTCGCCACCACGTTCGCCACCGCGAGCGTTGTCACGACCACCGAAAGCCGGGGCACCATCTGGTCTGCCACCTTTACCGCTGTTGCTGCTTGTACCACCAATGTTTGGTGATAAATCGCGCTTGCCGTAAACTTCGCCTTTACAGATCCATACTTTAACACCTATTTTACCATAGGTAGTTAATGCTTCTGCTAATGCATAGTCAATATCGGCACGGAAAGTGTGCAAAGGAATTCTTCCTTCTTTGTATTGTTCGCTACGTGCCATCTCGGCGCCGCCTAACCTGCCTGATGTCATGATCTTGATTCCTTCAGCGCCCATTCTCATGGTTGAAGCAATTGTAGTTTTCATGGCACGACGGAAAGAGATACGTGCTTCTAATTGTTTTGCGATACCTTCTGCAACTAATTGTGCATCAAGCTCAGGGCGTTTAATCTCGAATATGTTGATCTGAACTTCCTTTTTGGTAAGTTTTTTCAACTCTTCTTTGATCTTATCAACCTCTGCGCCACCTTTACCAATCACAATACCCGGACGGGCTGTGTGAATAGTTACAGTAATACGTTTTAAAGTACGCTCAATAACCACTTTTGATACACCGCCTTTAGCTATACGAGCTGAAAGGTATTTGCGGATCTTTTCGTCTTCAACTAATTTGTCGGCATAGTGATTGCCACCGAACCAATTAGAATCCCATCCTCTGATGATTCCTAACCTGTTACCTATTGGATGTGCTTTCTGTCCCATTTCAAATTAATTATTATCGTTTTTACTATCCACAATCAGTGTTACATGGTTTGAGCGTTTGCGTATGCGGTATCCCCTTCCTTGCGGAGCAGGGCGCAATCTTTTAAGCTGACGGCCACCACCTACTGAAATCTCTTTAACAAATAAGGCGCTATCTTCAACGCGTTTGCCTTCGTTTTTTGCTTCCCAGTTTTTGATGGCTGATAACAAAAGTTTCTCTACACGAATTGCAGCTTCTTTGTTAGTATATTTTAATATGTATAACGCTTTCTCAACGTTTTCACCACGGATCAGATCAACCACCAAACGCATTTTGCGTGGTGAAGTTGGGCAGTTCTGTAGCTTTGCAACTGAAGCGCCGCCTACAAGGGCTTTTGCAGCTTCTTTTTGTTGCCTGATCAGTACAGACTTTTTGATTTTAGTTGTTGCTTCCATGCCTTATTTTTTCTTTTCTGCGTGACCGCGGAATGTACGGGTTGGAGCAAATTCTCCCAATTTGTGACCAACCATGTTTTCTGTTACATACACCGGGATAAACTTGTTACCGTTGTGTACTGCGAATGTGTGACCAACGAAATCAGGAGAGATCATGGAACGACGTGACCATGTTTTCACAACTGATTTTTTACTTGATTCATTCAAGGTCAGAACTTTTCTTTCCAGGTTATGATCAATATAAGGTCCTTTTTTAATTGAACGTGCCATTATTTTTTCCTTCTTTCAATGATATAACGATCCGACCCTTTTTTCTTATCACGTGTTTTGTAGCCTTTAGCTAACAAACCTTTACGTGAACGTGGATGACCACCTGAGGCCCTACCCTCACCACCACCCATAGGGTGATCTACCGGGTTCATGGCAACACCACGAACACGCGGCCTGCGGCCCAACCAGCGTTTGCGGCCTGCTTTACCTAACACCGCGTTTGCTCTTTCGCCATTTGAAACGGTACCAATAGTTGCCAAACAAGTTGACAGTATCATACGTGTTTCGCCTGAAGGCAATTTAATAATGGCATATTTACCATCACGGGCTGATAACTGAGCGTAAGTGCCGGCGCTGCGGGCAATAATACCACCCTGGCCTGGGTTTAACTCAATGTTGTGAATGATAGAACCCAACGGGATGTTTTTCAAAGGCATGGTATTACCAACCTCTGGAGTAGCACTCTCGCCAGATACAACTACCGTTCCAACTGTTAAGCCTTCCGGAGCTATCATATATCGTTTTTCACCATCAACAAAATGTAACAGTGCTATACGTGCCGAACGGTTAGGATCGTACTCAATAGTTGCAACTTTTGCCGGGATGTCAAATTTATTACGTTTGAAATCAATTAACCTATATGCTTGTTTATGACCACCACCCATGTAGCGCATAGTCATTTTACCGCTGTTGTTACGTCCGCCAGATCTTGTGTTGGCTGATACAACCAACGACTTTTCCGGAACGTTTGTTGTAATATCTGAGTTAGATACATCAACTCTGAAACGGGTACCCGGTGTAACCGGTTTAAATCTCTTTACTGCCATCTCTATAATTATATATTGCTGTAAAAATCAATTGTTTGCCCGTCGTTCAACGTAATGATCGCTTTTTTATACGTAGCAGCACGGCCAGATACGGCGCCTGCCTTAGTATTGCGAGTTTTAAGTTTGCCGACGTATTTCATAGTGTTTACCGCCTTAACGTTAACACCATACATTGCCTCAATGGCGCCTTTAATCTGAATCTTGTTTGCTCTGTGATCAACTTTGAACGCATAACGGTTAAGTTTCTCGGTTAATTGAGTTACTTTTTCAGTAAGTAGGGGTTTCTTTAAAATTTCCATAATTACTTAGCTAATGCTTCCTCCAAAGTTTTAACAGCGCCTGTAGTTAATAACAGTTTACCAGCGTTTAACACATCATAAGTGTTTAGCTGCTCAACTGAAATTACTTTCGTTTTCTTCAGGTTTCTGCTTGATAAATACACATTGTTATTTTCGGCGCCTGCTACTACTAATAATGTTTTGTCATTAGTAACATTCAGATCAGCCTCCATTTTAATGTAGTTTTTAGTTTTGATGCTATCAAAATTAAAATCTTCCAATACTAAAATGTTGTTATCCTTTGCTTTGTATGATAAAGCCGATTTACGGGCCAGTGATTTTAACTTCTTGTTTAACTTGAAGCTGTAATCGCGGGGCTGCGGACCGAAAACGCGACCACCACCATTAAATAATGGAGATTTAACGCTACCTGCACGGGCACCACCTGTACCTTTTTGTTTATATAATTTGCGGGTTGAACCTGCAATCTCGTTACGCTGTTTTGCTTTGTGTGTACCCTGACGCTGGTTAGCTAAATACTGCTTAACATCAAGATAGATCGCGTGATCGTTTGGTTCAATACCGAATACCGACTCAGGAAGCTGCACCTTGGCACCTGTTTCTTTACCTGATACGTTTAATACGTTTACTTCCATCTTATTTATCCACTATTACGAATGAACCCTTAGCTCCGGGGATGGAACCTTTAACAACCAACAGATTCTGCTCAGCGTAAACCTTTACAACTTGTAAATTCTGTGTTTTAACGCGTACGTTTCCGGTTTGACCCGCCATGCGCATGCCTTTAAATACACGAGATGGCCATGATGACGCACCCAAAGATCCCGGCGCACGTAAACGATTATGCTGACCGTGAGTTTGCATACCCACACCACCAAAACCGTGACGTTTTACCACACCCTGAAATCCTTTACCTTTTGAAGTACCAACCACATCAACAAAATCTCCGGCGGCGAAAATCTCTACAGTGATGGTATCACCTAATGATTTTTCGTCTTCGAAAGTTTTGAATTCAACAAGCTTACGCTTTGGAGTTGTACCGGCTTTTTGGAAGTGTCCTTTTAACGGACCAGAAGTGTTTTTTTCCTTTTTGTCGCCATATGCCAGCTGTACAGCAGCATATCCGTCTGATTCAACAGACTTAACTTGTGTTACCACGCAAGGGCCAGCTTCGATTACGGTGCAAGGAATATTCTTCCCTGTTTCGTCGAAAATGCTGGTCATTCCTACTTTTTTACCAATAATTCCTGACATTTTCTTAATTTGTTTGTGTCCATCGAAGCAGTAGGGCTTCGTTCAAGACATATTATTCCCCCCGAAAGGGACGGCAAAGATAGAAACTTTGTAGTAATTATCAAATAGTTAGTGAGTTATTTTTTTATAAATTTTATATACGTGTTTTAACAGGTGGTTTGAAGGTATTTGATTGGGGGTTAAGTGGTTTAATTGGGATAGATTTATTTCACCCTCACGCACCTTTGCCATGCACGAAGCGATCTACCGATAAGGAAGGGCGCATAATTTGTTTTAACCGGGATTTTTAGAATTTAAGAATGAAGAAAGGCGCTTAGTACCGTGTGCTTATAAAACTAAATAAAAACGGCAGCTATGTATAATTCCTAATGTATAATGGGCTTGCTCTAAAACCTTACTAGGAAACGAGGGGATGTGTTATTGTATACTCTGTCCTTAATCCTTTGTCCAAAAAATGGCAATGCCTACGATACTGTACAGGCATTAGGCTCCGGGCTGGTATTCGCTGCCATCCCTGTTGTGGGTAATTACTAAATATAAATTCCTGCTACAACATCTCATAGCTCATTTATTATTTGCTCTAATGTTTTTGCTTCTGCTTTACCTTCCTGATGTAGCTCAACAATTCTAATAGCTTGTTCAAGATCGGCCAATATCCATTTCTTTTTTGTGGTTTTACCATGTTTTTTACCTTCATCAATAGAAATTACTCTTCCGCATAATTGCAACCAAATCTGTCAGCACCTTAACAGATTTTTGGGGTGTAGATATTGTAAGACTCATCAAGAACTAATTTAAACATTCTTATAACCCTGCACACATATATCTACTCGCCTTTATTGCAAATCCCCCTTCCTAACTCAAAATTGTGGAAAACTAATTTCAAAATCCTTTATATTTCATGGTGCATATTGGATATAGGGAAATATTAGAAAACACCACTTTCTTAATATAAACTATCATTAACATTGCACAACATGAAAATGCTCGACTTCCTAAATGGTATTACTCAAAAAAATATCGTCCCATTAACCAATTCGTCTTCGGTAACCATCTATGATTTTTTCCGGGACACTATCGAAATGAACCTTCCGGATGCAGACATCGTAAAGGCGTGGCACAAAATTCTAATGCGTTTTATTAACGAGCCGGCCGCTAAATTCTTTATCAGGAAATTTGGTGGTGCGCCAAAAAAACAATGGCTCCTGCTTCGTCGGGGATTTTTGACCGAGTATAATGACGCAGGCTTCATATACTGTGATAATTTTTTAGCCCATTATTTTTACAATATGGCCATTGAAGGTTATGTACCCGAATATGAAGATTTTAGGGATACCATGCTTCAGATGAAATTCCCTTATGGCCATATGGAAACCAAAGAAGAACTGGAGCACCGGGCATCTCCGCGGGGAAAATCGCCTAAAATTAACTCCAACGGCTGGAAACTGGCCCATATCTATTCGGTAAATCAAAACGATTACTCCTATGATTATAAAACTGTAGAGCGTAAGCTGTTTACTCTTGGCGAACATAAAAATTGGATAAAAGGCGAAAAATGGACATCGCGCGTTAATCCTGTTGACCTTAGTGCTGATGAACAAAACACCGTTAAAACACACTTTTTGCGTTTTGTGCACCCTATAAACTACTTTACCGTTCCTAAAGCTAAACATCACCAATCGGCAGTTGGGAATAATATTGGCGAACATGCCGATCTGCTGGAATTTATGAAAGGGATCCAGTTAAGCCGGTTTGGTGAAGTATATCTCGAATATAAACAAAGTATAGCTGCGCTCGATAAACCTACCAGCGCTGACCCTGGCGAAACGATCATCAATATCAACATTAATAAAATAGCCGCCAAAGCCGGCAATAAGGCGAAAAAAGCCAAATCTCAAAAAAAGAGAAAAGGCACAAACACTGCAGCCGATCAACCAACGATGAAAGTTGGCGAGTTTGTAAAAACTGCTTTTGCGGCTTTAATAAAGGATAAATTAATAGCCGACGGGGATATTAAAAACCTATCGGAAAAAACGTTTTCGAAAGTAAACTTTGATATCAATTATTCTTTTTTAATCAAGGTTGTTGCGGGAAAATCGATAGAAGAATTAAGAATAATTAAAGATCGCCCACGGTATTGGAAGGAAATTTTCACTATCAATGGCGCCGAATATTTAGCATGCAAAGAATGGTATGAGGGCAGCCGCAGCCTGTTTATTAAATGGCAGCAAAAGAAACAGACATGAAAACAAAACCTGACAAAGACCACCCGCATATCCCGACAAGAGACATCCCTTTGAGCTAATGTCATTGACTTGAAAGGGAATATAAAAAGGGGAATTGGTATACGTGTTTCATGGCAGTATTACCGGCTATATAAGTAAAATCGGGCTGGCATGCACCTTTAAACCTGGTGAGGGCCCTTTTTTACAATTGCCAAAAGATGCCATAGCCCCACTTTAAACCTTAAGTACTGCTTGCGATAATATCAGTTCATTACCCAAACGCTTTCTAACCATCCTTATCACAACGTTGTTATTCGCTTTCCGAAATCAACTTACTCCATCATTAACCTTCTGATCAGCTCTGCGCTCTGCACCTTCCCCTCTTCAAGCCTGTGGCTGAAAAAAGCTTGCACCTCGTTAAAGTGTTTTTTATACCCTTCCATATCGCCGTATCCAATAATAGCCGACCATTCCCTTACTGCCGAGTGAAATTCCAGATCGTCGCCGCGGATGGTTTTGTCATACAGGGCAGTTTCAATGGATTCTTCCAGTAGTTCCTCGTTCTTAAACAGGTATTCGGCAATGCCCAGTCTAAGGCGAAATGGTGGGGTTTGACAAATGAGGTTATCATAGGGGTTTACGCCCAAGTGGTACCAGGCATCAACCATACTTAATATGCTCAGGTGCGAGTTGGGTTTCTGCAGCTCGGGCTTTTGCGAAAGGGAAAACTCCTTCATCACCACATCGTTGAGCATAATGGGCTTACGGCTTTCGTGAAATACAAAATCGCGGGCGCGGTACAGCCGCTCCCTGAAAGTTTGGGCCTCCTCCTTGATCATCAGCTTAAATAGTTCTGATTCTGATTCGGAATAACGCTTTACCTGCTGCCTTGCATAAGGGTTCAATATGGCAAGCCCCGCGTACACGTGCGCTTTATAACTAAATATGCGAAGGGTGGTCAGGATTTTCACATTATCAATGCCGCCTATATAAGATGCGTTTTCCCATGGAAAAAAGCCGGCGGCCATCCAGGCGGTGCCCATACTCTCAAAACCTACATGGGTTACGGCCTGGGTATCAGCTACAATTTTATCATGCTCGTGATAGTCGGCAATTTCCACAATATCGCTGCCAATAGCCGTAAACAGATCAACCATCCGCTGGTAAGCATCTGGCTGGCAACGATGCGGTATCAGGATGAGTGTTTGCCCCTTTGGATCAAAGCCCGGCCCGTGCATGGCGTGAAAGGTGATGATTTGCGCATCGGCAGGCAGGTATTTTTCAAATATGGCTATCTCGGGATGCTTAACGGACGTTTGGCCGGCAACAATAGCTCCGTATTTAGTCAGCGGACCGCACTCTGCTACCACCTGCTCCAGCCTGTCGGCTTCAACGGAGTAAATAATGAGGTCGTTGGTACGGGATACATCACCCGCCTTATCTATAATGGTAATGCCAAAGGGCGAAAGTTCTTCCTCCAGCTTAGTACGATTTTCGGGTAAATCGCAGCCACAAACGGTGTAACCTGCTTTTGCGAAAGCTTTTGCGTACAAACGCCCCATATCGCCCAAACCAATGATACCTATATTCATGCCGCTAATATAACTATGAGTAGCAAAATTCCGTATGAAAGCTTACATTAGCGATCGGAAAGTTCAGGATAATGCAAATTAAAACCATTAAAATCCTGTTTTGTTAACATCAGATACCTAATTTTACATAATGAATAAGCATTTTATATTCCGTATCTCTGTTTTAATGGTAATTATTTTAGGCATCAGCCATTTGGGGTTTGCCCAGGATACTGTTAAAAAAGCTGTCGTTAAACCGCCCGCAACAAAACCGGCTGTGATAAAACCGGTAGTAAAATATAATGCCGCCCCCGCTGGTGCAAACCCGGCTGGTGCATATCAGCCCCAATATACCAGGCCCCGCGAAACCGCTGCCGACTCGGCGCTGGCAAAGGATAAAAGCCTGAATGGGCAGTACCGATACCTCTTGACCAAATTATTCCGTTACCAGCAGCCATTGGTTTCAGCGTTATGGAAAAACCTGCAGGATACTCTAAACACAGAACGCCGCAAGCTTAAAGAAGCCCAAACCAAACTGGCTGCACAAACAGGGGATATTGCCGCGCTTAAAACCGATGTAACCACCAAGGATCAAACCCTTTCTGAATCTAACGCCAAACGCGACGAAATAAATCTTTTAGGCATCTCATTTACCAAAGCCTCCTATAATTTATTAATGTGGGGGTTGGTTATCTTTTTCGGTCTTACTGCGGCCATTGTGATAGCCCGGTCTGGCGCAAACAGTCGTGAAGCCAAATACCGCATTAAGCTGTATAATGAGCTTGACGAAGAATACAAAGCCTACAAAGCTAAAGCCAACGAAAAAGAAAAGAAACTTGCCCGCGAACTGCAAACCGAGCGTAACAAGCTGGATGAATTGTTAGGGAGAGGATAGGTTTTCGATGTGCAAATTTCAGATGTGCAGATGTATAATCCCCGAATTGAGAACGTCATGCCGAGATTGTTTCGCCCCCCCACAGGACAGGTTGCCAACATATTGTAAACTCTGCAAGAGGGATCCTAAAACAAGTTCAGGATGACTTAGCATTTCTTTTTTAGACAGTTTTCTATGAATAACACCGAACTTTTAACCCTCATTACACGCCTGCGTTCTGTTGCCGATGTAGGTTTGCTGTACGCCAAAAACGAATATGATATTGAGCGCTATGCCGAGTTACAACACATTGCCATAGGGATGTTGGATAATGTTACCGGCTGGGGCAGCGACGATATAAAATTCAATTTCCCGATGCCGCATGATTATCCTACCGTTAAGGTTGATGTGCGTGGCCTGTTATTAAATGCCGAAAACAAAATATTACTGGCTAAAGAAAGCGCCGATGGCAAATGGAGTTTACCTGGCGGCTGGGCCGACGTTGGGTACAGCGCGAAGGAAGTTATCGTTAAAGAATTCCAGGAAGAAACCGGGCTTGAGGTTGTTGCCGACAGGTTGTTGGCGGTATTCGATAAAAAAATGCACCCCCATCCACCACAGCCTTTTTATGTTTATAAGATGGTATTTTACTGCAAAGCAATTTCAACCACCGTTAACAAAGGCTTTGATGTGCTTGACGTGAAATATTTCGACATCCATAATCTGCCAGAGCTTTCTGAAGACAGGATCCTGAAAAGCCAGATTGAGTTATTGTACCAAAAGATAGTTACCGGAGATTTAATTGCGGAAGTGGATTAATTTTGATTTGGAAATTCGGATGTTCGATTTCGGATTTATTTACCAACTACTATCTGATATTTGTAAACTGAAGCTACTGCAAACTCGTAGGCGCGGCACTTAGCTTTGGTAACACCCGCTTATTAGCCGGCAGGGCAAGGTATTTTTTGTAAGATTCGTTGATATAGGCTGTCATCGACGGCGCGTTGTTGTTTTTAAGAAATGCATAAGTTGGCCTGTAAAGCGACATGAAGTTTTCCAGTTCGGCACCACGCAGCGGAACTACACTTTTTACATAATCAACATTAAAGGCTTCATCAATTTGCCGCTCTTCTTCCTCGTGCTGAAAATACCTTTTTAACCGCCTTGCATCTTTACCCTCTTTACTAAACCAGGTAGACGGCGACATTACCGAAACCTTACTTTTAGTATAAACTTCAGGGTATTCTTTACGCGGATCAAAAGCCGGGCGGGTAGCAGTAACGTTTACCTGCCTTAATGATATAGTTTGTGATATCATCTCCACGCGCTTTGGCCGCAAATCTGTTACATATAATGTATCTGATACATACCCCGGTGAGTTAAATATTAGCGTATGACCTGTTAGGGTACGAATGCTGAAATTACCGTTCTTATCGGTTATGGTGATTTGCCTGTTGTTAATATCTTTCACAAAAACGTTGGCCAGCTTATCGCTTTTGCTTTTTTCATAAACCGTGCCTTTCAGTACATCCTGGGCATTCACAGTTGCTGTAATAAAAAGGGAGGCTACCAATATAAAGTATGTTATTTTCATAGACGTTGATTCAAGCTGTAAATTAAACCTATTTTTTGCGGTAATAGTTTTGAATTTAACATAATTAACTTTTTGTAGTGCATTAATTACAAAAGGGTGAAAAAACAATTTTCTCAAAAACTTGTAACCCGACACGTTCCAGGTTACATTTGTTAATGATTGTTGGCTTCCGCCATAAAGGCTTGCGGCTATATCTTTCGAAGTTGATTATTTGGATTACCGCTAATATAATAAGGAGATTAAAAAATGCAGATGTTTGATCCCGCCCATCCAGGCGAATTAATACGCGAGACTCTTGACGGAATAAAGGAAGAAACAAGCCAAAAACTAACTGTTGAACAGGTTGCTACAGGTTTGGGAACAACCCGCAAAACTTTATCAGCAATTATTAACGGTAAACAAAGCATTAGTCCCGACATGGCCCTTCGTTTAAGTGCGGCGTTTAATACCACCGCCGAATTTTGGCTGCACGCCCAGGAAAACTATGACCTTGCACGGGCCCGCAAAAAATTCGACATTAAGCAGGTTAAAGTTTTTGGCATTCGCAAGTAGCTTAATTGGAATATACAAAAAACGCCCCATTTTCATGGGGCGGTAAAATTTGGCTATATGTTAGTATTGTCCCGGTAACGGTTGGGGGGGGGGTTAATACCTGTTTACTTTAAAATCAGATATTCCGCCGCTCATGTGGATATATATTTTGTTTTTTGCTGCATCAAAACCTGCTGTTTCGTACGTGTTATCATTCTTTTTGTCAAATCCTGCAAATTCATTGGATGACAGGCCGGTGTTTGCATTTATACTGCAGGCAGCATTCTTAGGCACACTGATGGTAACCTCCGAAACTCCTGTAGACACTTCAACATTGGTGGTTGCTAATGGCGCACCCAGCTTTACATCAAATGATGCCGCTCCACCCTTTAAAGTTACACTTTTAATTTTAAATTTTGTTAAATCAAAATCCAATTTTGTTGCGCCTGTTTCCACATAAATATCCCAGATAGGGTTTGGATTAAGCTTGATGTTGGCCTGGTTTGATTTATTGTCATCAGAATCAAAATGCCATCCCTTATTATTCTTCATCTTCAGGTCTAAAACATAAACCGAGTCGTCCTTACTGGTATTAAACTCATACTTACCATAAAACTCCTTTGTTTCTGCTTTAAACAGCTGGCTGGTGGTATCGTTAAGTGTATAAGTTGTACCGCCGCCGCTGATGTTAAGACGGGCCAGTTTGGCATCGGGCGTATATTCTTTATTAAATATACTGCTGCCTTCAATTTTTACTACGCCGTGATCGGTGTTGGTGCTGTCGCTGTCACTGTTGTCGTCATCACTATTGTCATCGCCGCTATCGTTACTATCCCAATGAACAAAATTATGTGGCCAAAAGTTATAACGATCACCAAAGCGGCCAAACAGCAGCAGTGCAAAACCCGCTACAACCACCGTAAGTTTTAAAATTGTTGCCAATGGCGATTTATTGCCTGCAAAAACCAGGTTCACTCCACCTATAATTAAAAATATAGGCCAAAGGTGGAGTATATTCATCCAATGGAAATCAATAATATCAAAGTTGTGAAGCAGAAATATGGCTCCTATACATACCAGGATAGCACCTGGAATTAATTTATCGCTCTTCATGATTTTATATAGTTGGAGGGGTGTCTGTAATATTATCGTCTTTTTTCTCTTCCTTATTCAGGGTGTCGGTGTCATCAGTTGCTTTCACTTCCTGATCGGTAGTGGTATTTTGAAAGCCTGTTTCCCAGGGCTCCTTTTTTTGGCCCGATACAATGACAGCCAAACCAACTACTATTAAAATAACAGGCCATAATTTAGCCATGTGCCAAAAGTAAAAAACATGCAGTTCGTGAAGCAGGAATGACGCACCAAAAAATATCAGTACACATCCAATAATAACACCTGCGGTTGATGATGATTTTTTTGGCGGTATGGCTCCAAACGGGGCACCTGGTGTTACCGGGCCGCTGTTATCAAAAGGATTATAGGGCTGCTCTGGTGGTACTCTGTAATCAACATTAGGGTTATAAAAGTTGACCCCTCTTTTGGGTATCACTATCCATAGTACAACGTAGGCCGCAAGGCCTGTGCCCATAAATATAAATGTAAGTAAAAACAAGGCGCGTATAATGGCTACATCCATGTCGAAGTATTCGGCCAGACCGGCGCAAACTCCTCCTATTTTCTTTCGGTATTCATCCCGATAAAGCTTCTTTTCCATAATCTTATTTAAATAACGTTCAAGTTTGGGTTTGTTTAATGATATAAAAGTACAGCGGGCCGTTAAAAATACCTATACAATATAGGTTAGCAGGTACAACAAGTCGGTGAATTGCCGGGTTTTGACGGTGAAACTTCCGGGCTATAAGTCTTAAGTCGGAAGTCTTGAGTCATTAGTCGAAAATCACCTGAGACTTAGTACTGCTGACTAAGTCGGAAGTCAAAAATCACAAAAAAAGACTTGAGACTTAAGACTTAGTACTACAGACTTGAAAGTACTACAACTGACCCGGCGCTGGTTTAATGATTATCTCGTCCACATTGGCCCCCGCGCTCATCCTGTATATATTGATGATTGCCGATGCGATGTCTTCTGGTAAAACCATTGTGTTTTTATCAACAACCGCATCTTTCCATGAATCCGTTAACGTCGATCCGGGAATTATTGCGGTTACCTTTACACCATGTTCCTGCATTTCAAGCCTCATTACCTTTGTTAGACCTAACAGCGCGTATTTTGTTACGCTATAAGCACCTGCCTGGGCAATTGGATTTAATGATGCTACCGAGCATATGTTAAAAAAATGACCCTTATGTGCAGCCTGCATGGCTTTACCAAAAAACCGATACAACTCATAGGTAGGCATAAGGTTTGTATTTACCTGTTTTTCAAAAGTATCATCGGCATCATCAAGTATACTTGTTGGGGTGAACATGCCTAAGTTATTTACAATCACATCAATAAAACCAAGCTCCTGCTGCGCGGCGGCGGCAAAGCCAAGCAATTGGGTTTTGTTACTTCCATCGGCTACCCTGGCTAAAACTTTAATGTTGGGGTTATGATGCAGCAGTTCGTCCTTAAACTCCAATAATTCTTTTTCGTTTCGCGAACAAACGGCCACGTTTAATCCTTCATTTGCAAAAGCTATGGCAATAGCACGGCCCATGCCTTTTGTTGAACCGGTAATAAGGGCATTTTTCATAATGATGATGAGTTTTTATTTCGAATGTACTTTTAATTTAAGCCCCCCAATTGTTGAGGGTGATTTTTATGCCTGTTGATATTTGACAAGCTAAATTACACAAGCTAAAATAATAGCTTGCAAAAAGCTCCTATTTTAGGCAATTAAATAATAGCGACTGGTAAGCTAAATTTAAAAATGTAATTTTATCCGATTTTTAATACATAACTATGATTCAAAGTTTAGGGCGATATATACTTTTACTAAGATTAAGTTTTAGAAAACCCGAAAAATTCACAGTGTACTGGGCAGAGGTAATGCGCGAAATGGTTTCGGCGGGCATCGGTTCATTAGGCATAATCATGATTATTTCGGTTTTCATCGGTGCAGCTGTAACCATCCAAACTGCCTTCCAGTTGGTGAGTCCGCTGATAGCAAAATCGGTAGTAGGCGGTATTACCCGCGATAGTATGGTTCTTGAATTTAGCCCCACCATTTCATCTTTGGTATTGGCAGGCCGCGTTGGTTCAAGTATGGCATCGCAGATAGGCACCATGCGGGTTACCGAGCAGATTGACGCCTTAGAGATCATGGGCGTAAACGCGCCGGGCTATTTAATATCGCCCAAGGTTATAGCAGGTGTAACCATGTTCCCGTTATTGGTTATCGTATCTATATTATTAGGATTTATAGGTGGCTACATTGCTTGTCTTACTTCAAGCGAAGTTACTACCGATGACTTTATAATTGGCCTGTCGGATGGTTTTAACTCTGTTATTATCACCGTATGTTTAGTTAAGGCAGTTGTGTTTGGTTTTATCATCACAACAATTTGCAGCTACCAGGGCTTTTATACCAAAGGCGGTGCCCTTGAAGTTGGCCAGGCTGCCACACGCGGTGTAGTTTTTAGCTGCGTAATGATTTTATTGTTCGATTTAGTAATCTCCCGTCTATTTTTATGATAGAAATTCAAAACATCCATAAAACATTTGGCGAACACGAAGTTCTATCTGGCATAAGCGCTAATTTTAAACCCGGTGTAAATAACCTCATCATTGGCGGTTCAGGTTCGGGAAAAACAACATTACTAAAATGTATTGTGGGCCTGCATGAACCTACCGAAGGGGATGTGCTTTTTAATGGCGAAAACTTTACCGATATGGGTTTTGAGGAACGCGTGCCTATACGCACCCACATCGGGATGCTTTTTCAAAACTCGGCCTTGTTTGATAGCATGACAGTTGAAGAAAACATCACGTTCCCGCTAAACCTGTTCACCAACCAAACCAGGGCCGAAAAACGAGACAGGGCCAGCTTCTGCCTTGAAAGGGTTAACCTGGCAGGTAAAAATAAACTGTACCCATCCGAGCTTTCAGGAGGTATGAAAAAACGTGTGGGCATAGCCAGGGCAATATCCATGCAACCCAAGTACTTGTTTGTTGATGAGCCCAACTCGGGCCTCGACCCTATGACCTCCATCCTGATTGATGACCTGATAAGCGAACTTACCGATGAATACCAGATTACCACGGTTGTTGTTACCCACGATATGAATTCGGTAATGGGTATTGGCGATCATATTTTGTTCCTGCACCAGGGCAAAAAATGGTGGGAGGGCAGCAACAAAGAAATTGCCCACACCGATAACAAAGAACTTAACGACTTTGTATTCGCCAGCAAGTTCATGAGGGCAGCAAAAGCGAAATTATAATAGTATCAAGTAGTTAGTATCAAGTAGCAAGATTTTTAATCGGCCACAACGAGAAAGTTGTTGATATCAAATAGCAAGATTTTTGATCGGCGTGACAATGAGAAATTTATGCTACACAAGAGCAGATGTCTTAAATCAATATGCACAATTTTAAGGAGTTAAAAGTATGGAAAGCTGGCATTGAGGTATCCAAAACTACTTTTCAATTGTGCAGAACATTTCCGTCCGAAGAAAAGTATGGATTAATCTCTCAAATGGTTCGTGCAGCTATTTCAATACCATCCAATATTGCAGAAGGTTGTGGAAGAAAGTCGAATAAAGAATTACATCAATTCTTAAACATTGCTTTGGGGTCCTCTTTTGAATTGGAAACCCAGTTTATTATCGCCAAAGAGTTTAATTATCTAACCCAGGAAACATTAGATAGCCTCTGTATACAGATCAACGATATTCAAAAGATGATCTACGGCCTGCAAAAAAGCCTCGCTAACTAGTAGCAAGTAGTTAGTATCAAGTAGTAAGATTTTTTTGGGGGATAGCAAAAGTCACAATTTCAAGACCTTGATCAGATTGATAATAAGGCAATTGGATTAGCAAATCTCTTATCCAAAAAAAGATACTAAATTTGCGCCACACAAGTACAGCTGTCTTGATACTTGATACTAACTACTTGATACTAAAAAATGATTCAATTACTTACCCCAACGCACTGGAAAGATTATGAGCTGATTGATTGCGGCGATTTTGAAAAGCTGGAGCGTTTTGGGAATACTGTACTTATACGCCCCGAACCACAGGCGGTTTGGAGCAAAAGCCTCCCTCCTGCCGAATGGCAGCGTTTACACCACATAAAGTTTAAAGGCCGCTCTGCAACAGCGGGCGACTGGATAAAAAAAGACCCAAAAACTCCCGACCGCTGGCACATCGAGTATAAAAATAACGATGCCGCTATCAAGTTCCGCCTGGGGTTAACCTCTTTTAAACATCTTGGGATCTTCCCCGAGCAGGCCGTAAACTGGGATTACATTACTCAAAATATAAAACGGTTTAAAACACCACAGCCAAAAGTACTAAACCTGTTTGCCTACACCGGCGGTGCATCATTGATAGCGCAGGCCGCGGGTGCCGATACCACACATGTGGATTCCATTAAACAGGTGGTTACATGGGCTAACGAAAACCAGGAGATCTCGGGCTTAAGCAATATCCGATGGGTGGTTGAGGATGCGCTTAAATTTGTAAAACGCGAACTTAAACGCGGCAAAAAATACAATGGCATCATCCTTGATCCACCGGCTTATGGTAATGGCCCGAACGGCGAAAAATGGAAACTGGAAGATAACATCAACGAGATGATGGCCGATGTGATCCAACTGCTGGATCCTGAAGAACATTTCCTGATCCTCAACACCTATTCGCTTGGTTTTTCATCGGTAATAATAGAAAATCTGATTAAAAGCGCCTACCCTAAAGTGCAAAACCTGGAGATTGGCGAACTTTACCTGCAGGCCACAGCTGGCCCCAAATTGCCATTGGGCGTTTTCGGAAAGTTTCATAAAGTTAAAGGTAATTAATTATCAATATTTATATTTGCCTCAAACTAAACCTGCTTTGGTTGCTTTATAAGTAGCTGAAAATTAGTTTAAATTAAAATACAACTTACGCACACCTGCCACTTACCGAACATAAACGCACATGAAATTAAAAAACGTCCTATTATCTGCAACCCTGCTCTTATCGTCCATTGTACTATTACCTGGCTGCTCGCAAAGCGATGGTGCCGGCAAAACAGATAGTAAGAAAACAGCTGCTAAAACTGATTCGGCAAAAGCCGAAGAAGCAGATTCGCTCAGCGTAAAAAAATCAGATTATCCTCCTATAGATAAGGCAAAATATGATACTTTATTAAAGTTTAATGCCCATGGTGATACCACCGGCAGATGGCCTGTTAAAAATACACCATACCCAATAGGCGGCGCTATTTTACCATATAAACGCGTAGTTGCTTTTTACGGCAATCTTTACTCAAAAAAAATGGGCATTTTGGGCGAATTGCCGCCAAAAGAAATGCTTGCCAAATTAAAGGGAGAGGTAAAGCACTGGGAAAAAGCCGATCCTAAAACACCGGTGCAACCCGCTTTGCACTACATTGCTGTAGTAGCACAGGGTGATGGCGGCAAAGACGGAAAATTCCGTTACCGCATGCCTTTTAAACAAATTGACAGTGTATTGGTATTAGCAAAAAAAGCACATGCCATTGTATTTTTAGATGTACAGGTAGCCTTAAGCAACATACAGGCAGAGTTACCATTATTTGAAAAATACTTATCAATGCCACAGGTTCATTTTGGTATGGACCCTGAGTTTTCAATGAAAGATGGCAGCAAACCCGGCAAAAAGATAGGCACCTATGACGCAGCTGATATCAATTACGTATCAGACTACCTTGCAAAAATTGTAAGAAAAAACGGTTTGCCACCTAAAATTTTGGTAGTACACCGTTTCACCAAAAAAATGGTGACCAACTACAAAAACATCAAACTGCATAAAGAAGTACAATTAGTTATGGATATGGACGGCTGGGGCGAACCCGACCTTAAAACCGGTACTTACCGCTACTTCATTAACCAGGAGCCGGTACAGTTTACAGGCTTTAAATTGTTTTACAAAAACGACATCAAGAAAGCCCCTCACCATATGTTAACACCAGAGGAGGTTTTATCCAGGTACAAACCGTACCCTATTTATATTCAGTACCAATAAATAAGTCTTAAGTCGGAAGTCTTAAGTTCTAAGTAAAGGTCTCAGGTCAGGAATATTTATATTTTTGAGTTGGGACTTTTTAGTTTTAGTATACTTTTGAATCTGAGTTAAATTACTGGATTAGCGGCTGTCTAAAAATAAAAAACGAACCGTCATTGCGAGGTACGAAGCAATCCCAAACTATACAGATCGGATTTGCAAAGCTACCCTGTAAGGTGGGGATTGCTTCGTACCTCGCAATGACGCGTGGATATGTACTTCTTTAGAAGTATAAAAACATTAATAAATCATTTTTATACAGCTTTTTAGAGCTTTGGACTTAAGACTCACGACTTAGAACTACAGACTTAAAAAAATGATCAAATTCGGAATTATAGGCTGCGGCCGCATCGCTCACCGCTTTATGCAGGGTGTTGCCGCTGTTGAGGGTGTTGAGCTGGTGGCATCATATTCGCGCCGGGCGGCTACCGTCGATGATTTTGTGGCGCAATATGGTGGCAAGGCCTGTTATACTTTAGATGAGCTGCTGGCAGGCGATGTTGATGCGGTTTATATTGCCACCCTGCCCGATAGCCATGCCGCCTATAGCATAGCCGCCCTTAAAGCAGGTAAACATGTGCTTTGCGAAAAACCGGCCACGGTAAACCTGTCCGAACTGGATGAGGTGTTGAAAGTAGTGAAATCAACCGGGCTCTTATTTATGGAGGGTATGAAACCTCCCTTCTACCCATTATACACCCGTTTAAAAGAATACCTGGCTACCGACCCTATTGGCCCGGCGGGTTATGTGCGCGCCGGATCGGCTGTTGCCGATTGCCCGCCCGATCATCCAAATTATAACCTCGATCTGGTTGGCGGCAGTTTAATGGGGATAGGGATTTACGAAGCCTTTTTGGCCATTGACTGGCTTGGCGAATTGCAGGAAGTACAAACCATGGGGCGCTTTGGCAAAACGGGTATCGATATGTTTGCTATATTCCAAACATTGCACGCGGGTGGTTATTCGCAATTATATGCCGGGTTTGACCTGCATGGCAAGGGCGACGCCCTCATCGCTGGTCCGCTTGGCCACGTAACCATCCATAAAAACTGGTGGAACCCGGCCCGCGCAACTATTGATTACCTGGATGGCCGAAGTATAGAGCTCAATGAGCCATTTACCGCCGGAGGCTTGAATTACGAGATAAAACATTTTTGCGACCTGATCAGATCGGGTGCAACAGAAAGCCCCATCATCCCCCACCAGATGTCGCGGCAAATGATTGATATGATCGACCGTGCGCGGGCGCAGGTTGGATTAAAATATCCGGGAGAATAGTAATAAAGATTAATTTAAAGCTTGTTTGTAAAACCGGCAGCCAAAACAGCATTCAAATTCAAACCTGTTTTGCCCTATTAAAATTTATTGGAGTTGAGCACCGGGTTTTGGCTGGCATTTACCTGGTAAGTATAAATGGCATTTTGCTCATCTACCTCAACTATCCGGTATCCCTTGTAATCGGTTCCCCAATTACCTCCTATATGCGAATCAAAAAAATGAGGGAATTTGTTGCCGGTATAGCGCACGCCGTCCAGCAAATGATCGTGACCATGAAAAGCGGCCTTTACATTCGGGTAGTTATGCAGCAGCTCAATGGTTTCGGGGCAATCGGTAAAAACATCATTTTTAGTCCAGTTTATTGGCGGGATATGCAGAATTGCAAATACAATTTTTTTGCCGGCAAATTTATCCAGCGATGTTTTGATAAAGGAATTATCGGGGCACACATAAACGCCTTTTGTATCGGCAGTATTGGCCAGTACAAAAGCGATGTCACCAAATTCTATAGTATATTTATCCTCGTAACCAAAGCTCTTCTTCCAAACAGAGGCATCAGCAAAATCATGATTACCAGGAATAGTATGGTAAGGCACACTCAATTTATCAAGGTAAGTGCTTTTAATTTCGGGCAGCAAATCGGGACGATTATGCACCAGGTCGCCGTTAACAATCACCATATCCAGGTGATTTTTAGCATGATCCTCATTAAGCCATTTTACCATATTGCCGGTATTGGCAGTAAAATCGGTACCGGGCTGCCCGTAATGAATATCAGATGCCAGCGCAAAACGAAGTTTAAGTTTTGCTTTATGCTGCCGCCTATAACTATTACCAATGCTTGCAAAAGAGTTAACAGCTGGCAATAAAGTTAAAGCCGCTATACCAGTAAGGCTGGTTCCAATAAAATCCCGCCGTGTGCCCATGATCTATATAAAATTAAGCGTTAATATTTAAAAAAATATGAAGTCATCTTAAACTGTAATGGTTTAGATAACTTCGTCCTTTGTCCGAAAATCCTTGCTCCAAAAATCCTACTTCACTATCACCCACCTGTTCACCGTATTCAATTCCCCTTCAATACATACCTTATAAAACCCGGATGGCATATTTTTTACATCGACCAAAACATGTTCCGCAGTAACAGGCACTTCGGCTAACAGCTTATATTCATCAGCTTTACCTTCCTTAAAATTATTTGCAGCGGCTACCCATATCTTTACTTTACCTTTAGCATCCATAGCTTTCCAGCTTACATCAAGTGCGCCCTGCACTAAATTGGCTTCGGGCTGAGCGACTGATATAGGACCAATCAGCGAAATACCATCCATCTCCCGTAACTGTGCTTCGGGTACTTTTACATTTAAAAAGTTGTTGATTGATGGGCTAATATCCACAATGCCCGGGGTATAGTATCTGGCGTAATTGTTAAGCGGTTTGTAATTTGTTACCATCCAGGTGCTGCGTTGCCGCGTACTTTGGCCACCATGATTTTTGCCTGTTTGCTCATCGCGGCCATGATCGGTAGTGACAAATATCAGCCAATCCTCCTTAAAATTTTTCTGTCGGTATTGGATAGCCTGCCATATACGGCCAACCTGCGCATCCATCTTCTCAATGGCCTCATAATATTGCGGACTATCGCCATATTTATGCCCCATATCGTCGGTATACTCCAGGTACACCCAGGAAAGGTCGGGCGCTTTATCCTTAATACATAATGCCGCTGATGCTGCAACCTCCTCATCTATCAGGTGCATATAATTACCGGCCTTGTCATGCGGAAATTTTACCGTATCCAGTTCAAAGCCATCATAAGCATACTCCGGGTGAACGCTGCCTGCTTCGGGCAGGTTATCGCCAATGAGCTTTGTGCGGTTATCCGTCCAGCTCGAAAATATAGCGGTCTTTTTACCTGGATAAGCATTTTTAAACATCCTGAAGATGTTCCAGTAATTATAGTTTGGCGCTTTAATATCATTACCCCAAACGTTATGTTTGTTTACCCATGTAGCAGTAAGCAAGCTGTTATATCCATTGGCAGAAATAGTAGGCGTTTGCGAATAACCACCTTTTTCGCCCCCTACGTGTGCCCTCAGATAGGCACCTTGTGCGGCAATCTGCTTAAGATTGGTCGTGTTCAATTTTTCGATCACATCAGCAGGAATCCCATCAGCAATAATAAAAATAGCTTTTTTTATACGGGATTGGGCCTTTACCCCAATAACCACAGTACACAGCAGGCCAAAAAGGAATAATTTAACAAGGTTTTGCATTGTTGAAATATAAAGCGCTAAGCTAAGATGAATAAAAAATTGCCGGGTTAATAAATTGTTATGTTTTTTGATTTTGTAGTAAAAGCCAACGAATGCAAAAAATATTACCAGCACCTTGTAACGGGACGAGTACAGCGACAGACAATTCAATCTCGATTCTCGCACCTCCTACAATTCTATTTATCTTTACAGCAATTACCTTATGAATCTCAACAGCACCGCAAATCAAACCAAATGGCTTTACCTGTTTATCGGTATGGCGGTTGTTATAAATTTTAGCGGGTTGTTTACAACCATTATAGGCCCCGATGCTAACCTGTATGCCACCATCTCTAAAAACATGGTTTTGCGCAACAATTACAGCGATCTGTTTGCCTGGGGCGGCGATTGGCTGGATAAACCACATTTTCCATTTTGGGTTACCAGTTTGTTTTTTAAATGCTTCGGGTTTAAAACATGGGCTTATAAGCTCCCGGGTATTTTGTTTATGATGATGGGAGCCGTTTATACTTATCAATTAGCAAAAAACCTCTACAGTAAACAAATAGCCCTTTGGTCGGTACTAATATTGCTTACTGCGCAGCACATTATCCTATCCAACACCGATGTACGTGCCGAGCCTTATTTAACCGGGCTAATCATTGCAGCGGTTTATCACTTTTATAAAGCCCAAACTGGTAACAGCTTCTGGCATTTAATACTGGCCAGCCTGTTCACAGCCTGTGCGCTCATGACTAAGGGTATGTTCGCCCTTATTACCATAGGCGGCGCAGTTGCGGGCCATCTGATTATCACCAGGCAGTGGAAACAGCTTTTTACCTGGCGATGGCTATTTGCTGCCTTATTGATACTGGTGTTTATTTTGCCC
This sequence comes from Mucilaginibacter sp. P5_A6, assembly GCF_056400585.1. Lineage (NCBI taxonomy): Bacteria > Pseudomonadati > Bacteroidota > Sphingobacteriia > Sphingobacteriales > Sphingobacteriaceae > Mucilaginibacter > Mucilaginibacter sp. P5_A6. The sequence continues at coordinate 291,293 of NZ_JBFUKZ010000003.1, forward strand.
GAGATCTGGAGCCTGTACCGGCAGTTTGATCTGCACCCCGAAAAGGTGGTATTTGGCCACACCGGTGTATCAGGTATTAAATTCTTTTTTTGGGATAGTCAGTTTGGCCGTTTTTTTAATACAGGCCCCATCAAAGGAAGCGGCGACCCCAGCTTTTTTATCCATACCCTGCTATGGGCATTTTCACCATGGTCGCTTTTATTGTTTGCAGCTATATTTCAGTTCATCAAACAAGGAGCTAAAAATGTACAGGCACAGGAGTGGTATTGCATCTGCGGATCGTTGATCACCTTCCTGCTGTTTTCAGCATCAAAATTTCAGCTGCCGCATTATCTTAATATCGTATTCCCCTTCTTCGCTATTATTACAGCGCAATATCTTGATAAGCTAAAATCCTTAAAAAGCATTAAAGCAGTACGCGTTACGCAAAATGTGGTTATTATACTGCTTGTAGTTATAGTGAGCACGCTTGAATACTTTTTCAAACCCGAAACGTTTAACTGGCCAACAGTACCCATCATTTTAGCATTTTTGCTGATGCTGATATTTTTGCCCTCAAAAATATCAGCAGGAATGCAACAAACCATATACCGCACACTTTTGGTGTCCTTTACCGTTAACCTGTACCTTAACCTGTGCTTTTACCCATCGTTGCTGCATTACCAGGGGGGCAGCGAGGCCGCTATGTGGATAAACCATAACAACCCCGGCAAACTGCCCGTTTATATAGCTGCAGGTCAGTTTCATGACGATTTAAACTTTTACCTGGATGCTCCCTTTACCGAAATCAACCCTGATAGTACAGGCAGTCTGCCTGGCCCGGTGCTGCTTTATACCAATGCCGATGTAGTGCATACCTATATTAATAAAGGGTGGGATATTAAAGTGCTTAAAACTTTTAAATCATACCCTGTCACCCGCCTCAGTCCTGCTTTTTTAAACAAAGCCACACGCGATAAAGAATTGTATAACATGGAAGTGGCCATTGTCAATTTGTCAAAAAAATAAAAGACAATAGCTTGTTGCATTATGATTTATTAGGCCGTAATAGCATTATAAACCAGTTATATATGATCCGCAAAACTATTACGCTCCTTTGCCTGTCGCTTATCATAATTACCGCCTGCAAAAAAATTGACAATACCCCGGATACCGGTAAAGAACTTACACTTACTGCTGCCGAACAGCTAAAAGTTACTGCCGATAATGCCTTTACCCTGAAACTATTTAAAGCCACCCTTAGTGGCAATCCGGATGCTGATAATCTTTTCCTGTCACCCCTTAGCGTAAGCATGGCCGTAGGCATGACCAGCAACGGAGCATCAGGACAAACCCTGCAAGCCATCCGGAATACCATGAATTTTAATAATTTTACCGAGGACCAGGTAAACGGCTACTATCACAAAATGATAACCGAGCTTCCCCAGCTTGATCCTAAAACCACGCTAAAATTTGCCAACTCCATTTGGTACACTAATTCGTTTACGCCAATTCCCACATTTTTGCAGGTAAACGCTTCAAATTATAACGCAAGGATTGAAGCTGCTGATTTTAAAAATGCAGCCGCTAAAGATGTAATCAACAGCTGGGTTAATAATGCAACCGATGGCAAGATCACCAGTATCATCGATAATATTCAGGATAATGTGATAATGTATCTCATCAACGCCATTTACTTTAAAAGTAGCTGGGCCAATAAATTTGATGCCGCCAAAACTCAGAAATCGACTTTCTATTTAGGATCTGGCAGCACCGTTCAGGCCGATCTGATGAATAGTGAGGTAAACTTTAATACCGTAGCTGCATCAGATGCCCGGGTGATAGAACTGCCTTATGCCAATAATAAATTCAGCATGGTGCTTTTAATGCCAATAGATAAATCGGTAAAGGAATTTGCCGCCTCGCTTGACTCCGCCAAATGGCAAACGTTAATGAAGGGTTTAACACAAACTAAAGGGTTGGTTACCATACCCAAATTCAAGTTCAGCTACGAAACTAAGTTGGACGATATTTTAGGCAGCCTGGGGATGGGCATTGCATTTACTGATGCAGCCGATTTTACCCGCATTAATGCCGCGGGGCAGCTGCAAATCACCGAAGTAAAACACAAAGCTTACGTTGAAGTAAACGAAGATGGCACAACCGCCGCGGCAGTAACCTCAATAAGCATTGGTGTTACTGCTATAAACCCCAATACGTATAGGTTTGATCACCCTTTCATTTTTGCTATTCGCGAAATGAAAAGCGGGTTGGTATTGTTTGCAGGTGTGGTGAATGACCCTACTAAATAAGCTGCGCCGTTATCTTGCTTTCGCAGTCATTAGTCATTTCACTGCGCTGTCATTGGTCATTATCAATTATATTAATCCTGGTAGGTTTTTTTGCGAAACAAACATGCTTATTGTTTCGTATCAAAAAAATACATAGTTTAGTTCTAATTGGCGTAACTAACCAATAAACAAACAGCTGTAATAAACCAACTATCTAATCTAATCACCCATCATGATTTGCAAACTACGGCTGTGCTCATTTAAGTTTTATACTGTTACCATTCTTTGTTTGTTTGCACAATCGGCCCTTGGTCAAAATTCCTTCGAAAAAGAATTAAAGCAAAAGATCGATTCGTTTTTAGCGCCAGTGCCTGTAGCAGCAATGCAGGAAACATTACTGGACGAAAATGGCGAACTTTACCCCAGCGATGCGCCGGGCTCGTTATTAACACCTACAGGTTTTGGTGGGTATGGCACCTATATTTATGGAGGCCTGGGCGGCGCCTACCCGGAAGTATACACTCCTCACAAGGCCGACTTAATTAGCTCCATAGGTTTTTGCACAGGCAACCCCGAATCGGCGGTAAACTTTGCTGCCGGTTTGAATATGACCGATGTACACGAATTTCGCGACTTTTCCGGCAATTTTATCCTGAGCAGAAAAGTATTTCAGGGTACAAGTATTTCAGCAGGTGCGCTGCAGATGTTTGCCAACAATAAACAATCAGATTCACCAGGATCAACCTTTTTTTTGGCTATAAGCCATGCAATACAAACCATTCCGTCATTAACCCCGGGCTGCTCACGGCTTAGTTACACCATTGGGTTAGGCAGCGGCAGGTTTTATGAAAAAAGCCCTACAGACATTGCCAACGGAAAAGGCGCGCATGGCACTGCAATATTTGGTAGTATATCATTTGAAGTGATAAGGCACGTGAGTATGAATGCAGAATGGACAGGCATGAATTTAGGATTTTCGACTGGCTTAAGGCCATTTAAAAGCCCGGTATGCCTTAGCGTAGGTGTGGCTAATTTAACCAGGTATTCATCAGATAAACCCAACATGGTTTTTTCGGTTGGATTACCCCTTTCATTGAACCGATCAATGACCAAATAATAAAATATAAAAAATCATCGTGGTATAGATGTTTTTTTCAGTAAATAACTATCTGACCGTATGCTAACTACCTGATTCTCTCCACACAAGGGTTACTTATTCGTACTTATAAGTATCAATAGTAACCAAAAAAAATTAAAATTCATGAAAACAAAAATTGTAAGTGCGCTGCTGGCGGGCATTGTTCTGCTGGGCGCGTGTAAACGAGGCGTATCTAAGTATGAAGCTACTAATAACAGCAGCGCTGCAGATTCGGCAACGGTAGATGCCCGCACAGATTCCTTAATGATGGTGCAACCCAAATTGGTGAAAACTGCCGATATGCGCTTCAAAGTTCAAAATGTGCAGCAAACTGCCGAGAAAATTGCCGCCTTGACCGTTAAAAATAATGGAATGGTAATGCACCACCAGATGGAGTCATCGGTACAAAACAGCCAGGATTATCGCATTAGCGACGATTCTGTAAAGCGGATATCTGCTTTTAGCACTGCGGAGGATATGACAGTTAAGGTCCCATCCGACGTGCTTGGCGGTTTCATGCAACAGGTAGCGCATATGGGCATGTATGTTACCTATAGCAAAATGGATATTGATGATAAATCGCTGGATTTTTTATCGTCGAAATTGAAACTCAATAGTCGCAGGGAGCTTGTTGATCAACAAAAAAAAGGCAAGATCACCATAAAAAACCCATTGAATGTATTGTTATTGAAAGACGATATGGTTGACGGCCAGATTGACAATATGAAAATTGATGCTGCCGTTAAGTTTAGTGTTATAACCCTCAGCTTTTATCAAAGCAACACTATAGTAACCGAAACTATCGCCAATGATGATCCATCGGCGTACCAATTGTCGTTTAGTAAACGTTTTACCAATTCATTGCATAATGGCTGGTATTTAGTTACTCAACTTATTTTGGGCATAACTAACCTGTGGGTATTCATTTTAGCAGGCATCAGTGTGTGGATCCTGTTAAAATATTATAAAAGAAAACACCCCACATTTTTAAGCTCCATAAAATCATAAAAATTAGTGGCATTTTCGCTAAACATTTCTATTTTTGCCAAAACATTAAATACGGTATCATGGAGTCAATGGAAAACGCTAACGCAGAGAAACATTACAAACTATTAGTTGTCGCAGTTATTATAGGCATTTTTGGTGTATTCATCCGTTTTGCAGGTGATGAAAACTCTCATTACTTTTCTTATATAGCTAATTTCGCGCTACTGGTTGGCACTTTGCTCGCTTTAAAAGCAGTGTTTGATATTATGAAGTAATCCCCCACCCCTAAAAGGGAGTTGGCAGATATAAACAGGAAGCCCCGTTCATTTTTGAACGGGGCTTCTTTAGTTTTAAACATGCATCTACAAATCAAAAAGTGTCCTTTCAAAGTGCTACTTCGGCCTGTACTTAGATTGATTTAATATTTTTTGCGCATCCTTATCAGCCATTAACTGCGGCAAAGTAACTTCAGGGTGCCTATCCATGTAGGCACGCACAATTTGCCAGCCTGTGTATACGGCCAGCTTTGGCGCCGATTCATTTCTTTCGCCCAAGCCCGGCGTAAACGGGGCTTCGGTAAGATATTTCTGAATTTTTGGGTAATCAGTTTCATACAATAAGTTCTCTTCTAAAAAGTAAGCCCATATCTTCGATTCAAAATCAGTGCACCATTTCAACTGGGCCGTAGTATAGTTTATTCTGGATGTATCGCCTGCATCTGGCAATATCCTATCCATAAAATACATGATCTTGCCGTTGTATACCATTTTTGATAACAATGATTTATCATTATMATCTTCGGGAAACATATCCTCACGGGCAATACCCTCAATAACACGGGGTGTAATATTATCAGGCGTAAAATGCCTTGACAAATAATGCGGAAATGCGCTGGTAATTGAAGGATAAAACCTGGAGTTGGCTCCCAAAAACAAATCAAGCCCTATAGCAAAATAACCGTCGCCAATTGATGTTTGTGCCTGGAAACCTGATAAGTAAGCATAAACTTTCGGGATCCTTTTCTGCGGATAGTAGTATTTAATATGCTTAAAAGCTTCGGTCAGTTCGGCATTTTGCTTATCCATATCAGGATAAACAGCTTCCACATCATGTTTCAGATCGTTATAGGCTTTCCCTTTAAATACTTCGTGCAAGGTTTTAAAATAGGCAGTATCTTTTGTACTACCAGCCTGTAAAATACGCTCAATAAAATCCTGGTAAAATACACCATACTTATTATGAAGAAAGCCTGCCTGCCTACTCATGGATCCGGTGCGCATTGCATCAAAATCATGATCAAAGCGCTGTATCTTCACCTCAAGGTCAATATTACTTACATCAATCTTTTTATTGCGCCCGCAGGCCGCCAATATCAGGCCAATAAAAAAAATTAAGTAAATTTGTTTTGCTTTATGCCGGGTAGTTATCATTTTTATCCTTTGAGCAAAAATAATTTTTATTTGCATTAATACGTTACTATACCATCCATGAAAATCGCATTAGCCCAGCTTAACTATCATATAGGTAATTTCGAATCAAACACGGCCAAAATTATTGATCATATATTAGAGGCAAAGCAAAACGGCGCCGACCTTGTTGTATTTGCCGAACTATGCGTTTGCGGTTACCCGGCGCGCGACTTTCTTGAATTTGACGAATTTATTGGTTTGTGCGATGAAGCCGCAAAAAAAATAGCTGCAATATGTACTGATGTGGCCTGTATTATCGGCCTGCCTACTTTCAATAACAAAACAGAGGGTAAAGACCTGAACAACTCTGCATATTTTATTGAAGATGGTAAGGTTAAAGCCATCGTGAACAAAGCTTTGCTGCCAAATTATGATGTATTTGATGAGTACCGTTACTTTGAACCATCAACAGATTTTAATTGTATTGAATTTAAGGGCAAAAAAATAGCGCTTACTATATGCGAGGACCTGTGGAACACCATCGAGAACCCATTATACGTAACCCGCCCAATGGATATTCTGATCAATCAGCAGCCTGATATAATGATCAATATTGCCGCATCGCCTTTTGCATATAACCATGATGAGGTGCGGATTGCCATTTTGAGCGATAATGCCAGTCGCTATAATTTGCCGCTGCTTTATGTAAACCAGGTAGGCGCCCAAACCGAATTGATATTTGATGGGGGATCATTAATATTTGATAATACAGGTAAGCTGATAGACGAGTTGCCTTATTTTGAAGAGAATATGGCCTATTATACCCTTGCGGATGATGGCACGCTAAGTTTTGAACATCCATCGACCCTAAAAACTGAACGGCCGAGTGATATTGACCAGATACACCAGGGAATTATATTGGGTATCCGCGATTACTTTCATAAATCGGGCTTTAAACAGGCCATATTAGGTTTATCCGGCGGGATAGATTCGGCCGTGGTTTGCGCTTTGGCTGCTGAGGCCTTGGGCCCCGTAAATGTGATGGCTGTATTGCTGCCTTCGCGTTTTTCAACAGACCATTCTCTTAAAGATGCTGAAGACCTGGTGAAAAACCTGGGCTGCAAAAGCGAAACAATAGCTATAAAGCATATTACCGAAGCAATTGAGGGCTCCTTGCACCCGCAGTTTAAAAACCTTCCGTTTAATATTGCCGAAGAAAATATCCAATCGCGCAGCAGAGCTATTTTATTAATGGCGATGTGCAATAAGTTTGGTTATATTTTGCTAAACACCAGCAATAAAAGTGAAGCAGCCGTGGGTTATGGCACTTTATATGGCGATATGTGCGGAGGGATCTCCGTTATAGGCGATGTATATAAAACGCAGGTTTTTGAACTGGCACGTCACATTAACCGTGATAAAGAAATCATCCCAATCAATTCCATTGTTAAACCACCATCGGCTGAGTTAAGGCCCGACCAAAAGGATACCGACTCCCTGCCCGAGTATGATATTCTGGATAAAATATTGGAAGAATATATTGAATACCGTCGCTCATCTGCCGAGATCATTAAAATGGGATATGACGAAGCAATCGTTCGCCGGGTAATCAAGCTTACCAATTCGGCCGAGCATAAACGCTACCAAACACCCCCAATCTTAAGGGTTTCGCCCAAGGCCTTTGGTATGGGCCGCAGAATGCCTATTGTGGGTAAATATCTTTCGTAGATAAATTTTGTTTATCGATTCTCATTATAAAAACAAATTTTATAATGAGTTAATTTGTTCATTTAAATTTTCTTGAAAATACCTATATTTCAAGCCCATGAATAAATTTTACGCAGCGCTATGTGCTTGTTTTTTTGTGCTGTGTACAGCCGGTCAAACTTTTGCCCAGCAACCCTTGGTAAGTGATGCCAAAAAGGCCGAATTAGCTAACTTTTCATCACAATTAAAAGATACTTATACGGTAAGCAAGCAGCAGGCTCTGTCGTTAGCAGGCAAACGCGGGTGGCCAATCAGCCGCCGGTCAAAAAACGGCAATTTACTGTCGTTACAAGGAGTAAACAGTTTAGGTTTCCCCATATACCTCATTACACATAATAATACTACTGCCGCGGCAACAACAGGTACTAATACTGTACAACCCGGTGGTTCGTTAGGATTAAATTTGTCTGGTTCCAGTGCCATCCTCCTCAATAAACTGGCCATATGGGATGGCGGCTCGGTTTATGCCGCTCACCAGGAATTTACAGGTAAAACCATTACCATAAAAAATAGTGCAGCCATACTTGACCATACAACTCACGTAGCAGGTACTATGATAGCTAAGGGTGTATATGCACCTGCCAAAGGCATGGCCTTTAATGCGGGCAGCCTTTTATCATGGGATTTTGATAACGATATAAGCGAAATGAGTGCTGCCGCATCAGGCTTGCTGCTATCCAATCATTCCTATGGTGATGTGGCTGGATGGGAATATAGTGATACCGACTCCCGCTGGGAATGGTATGGCATACCCGGTGATTCTGTTGATTACACTTTTGGTTTTTATGATACCCGGGCACAGTCATGGGATAAAATTGCTTATACCGCACCATATTATCTTATAGTCGAATCGGCCGGTAATAGCCGGTCCAGTAACGGACCAGCCATAGGTTCAACCTATTATGGCTACAGGAGCAGAACCGACCAAACAATGGTAAACAAGGGCGCCAGACCTGCAACCATCAGCGATAATAGCGGTTATGATATCATAAGCACAACTGGTAATGCTAAAAACACACTTACCGTAGGGGCTGTAAATCCTTTACCGTCGGGCCCTACAAACAGGCAGGATGTAAGCATTGCTTATTTCAGTGCCTGGGGGCCAACTGATGATGGCCGGGTTAAACCCGATATTGTTGGTGACGGCGTTAATGTAACATCGGTAGGCGTTGCAAACAGCACATCATATCTTACCTTATCGGGTACCTCGATGGCCGCTCCCAATATTACAGGATCTTTATATTTATTGCAGGAGTACTATTACAAACAAAACAACCAGAATTTTATGCGCTCGGCAACGCTGAAAGGCCTGGTTTGCCATACTGCTTTTGATGCCGGTAATATAGGCCCCGATTATATCTATGGATGGGGACTGCTCAATATGACAAAGGCTGCGGAGGCTATAACTGATAATGGCACCAAAAGTCTTGTTAAAGAGAATACCCTTACCCAGGGCCAAACCCAAACATTTAATGTGCTGGCATCAGGATCGGGCGCTTTAATGGCCACCATTGCATGGACCGACCCGCAGGGAACGGTTTCGCCTGACGGCACCATAAACAGCCGTACCCCAAAACTGGTAAATGACCTGGATATAAAAGTGAGCGATGGCAATACTACCTATGATGCATGGGTTTTAGATCCCGATCACCCATCTGCTGCTGCAACAACCGGCGACAACATTCGGGATAATGTGGAGCAGGTTTATATTGCCAATGTGGTACCAGGCAAAGCTTACACAGTTACAGTGTCTCACAAAGGCACTTTATCGCCAGGCCTCCAGGCTTACTCACTTATAGTAACCGGTATTGGTGGCACTGCATATTGCTCGTCGGCTCCGCTGAGTAATGCCGATTCGCGCATTGACAACCTTAAGCTTGCTAATATTAATAATACGCCGGCCCAGGGCTGCAAAAGTTATTCTGATTACACCAATTTAACAGTTCAATTGGAGCAGGACAAGTCCTATCCGCTAAGTATTACCCTGGGTACCTGTGGCGGCAATTTCACTAAAGCGGCGAGGGTATTTATTGATTATAATGAAAACGGCGTTTTTGATAATACCGAACTGGTTGCAACTACCGGATTTATTAACGGTACGGGCACATATAATACTACTATAAAAATACCGGCAAATGTATCCGCGGGCACTTACAGTTTAATGAGGGTAGTATTAAGCGAAACCGGGGACACCTCCACTATAAAAGCCTGCGGCAGTTACAGCAAAGGCGAAACCCAGGATTACCGGGTGCAGTTTTTACAAACCAGCGTTGATGCAGGTATTTCGGCCATTGTTAACCCTGGGTCAGGTGGAACTTGCTCGGTAAGTACACCCGTAACTATCCGGGTTAAAAACTTTGGCAGCGCAGCAATCAGAAATATCCCGCTAACGGTAAAAATAACCGCTTCTGACAACACTGTAACTACCTTTACCGGAACCTATACCGGTACACTTGCATCGGGCGATGAAGATAATTTTACCTTTAGTCAAAGTTTTAATGCGCTTGCCGGGGCCAACTATACAATAACTGCCATAAGCAACTTAACCGGCGACCCGGTAAAAACAAATGATACCGTAACAACAACTATTGTTGTCAACTCACCATCTGCTATTGGCGCTCTTAACGCTTACTACTGTACCGATAGCAAACAATACCTTTTATCGGGCGATGGTGATGGCACTTTACTTTGGTATCAAAACATAAATGATACTATCCCTATTGCCGCAGGCAGCCTTGTAAGCACAGCTTATCCGCCTGTAAATAATAAATATTACGCGGGGGTAAATGATTTTAAAGGGACGGTAGGTCCGGCTACCAAAAATACTTTCGGCGGCGGTGGGTATAACCAGTTTACACCATCGGTAATTGTTAATACCAAAGTACCGGTAGTTATTCAAAGCGCCCGCCTGTACATCGGCAATCCTGGTAAAATTACTTTTAATGTAAGTAACAGCAGCGGACAAACCGTGGCATCAACAACTATAAATGCCCAGGCCACCCGTACCGTACCTCTGCCAGGCCCGCAAGCAGATGACCCGGCCGACCAGGGTAAGGTTTATAATCTTAATCTTGAATTACCTGCTGCCGGCAAATACTTAATATCGGTTGAGTATGATAATACAGCAACCATTTACCGTAACAACGCAGGTGTAACAGCCTATCCGTTCGGCATAGGTAATATTTTCAGCATTACAGGGAACGACGCGACAGGTGATAACCCTTCGGATACAAGCTACTACAAAAGTTTTTACTATTACTTTTATGATATGAAGGTGCAAAGCCTGGGCTGTGCATCGGCTGCAAGAAAAGCTGTTACACTAATCAAACCCGTAATTACGCAAAGTAATAATACCTTAAACTCGAGTATCGCAACAGGCAACCAATGGTTGTTAAATGGAGAGCCTATAGCAGGAGCCACCAGTGCCACTTATGAGCCCCTGCAAAGCGGGGATTACCAGGTGGCAGATACTTTAGCCAGCGGATGTGTAGCCTTATCAGATGTTTTTACTTACGCACGAACGGTTGCAAATGCGGATAAATCGACCGATATCGGGCTGACAGTATTTCCTGTGCCGGCAAGTACCAACCTTTATGTTGTATTTACAGCAAAAGCTGCTGCCGACCTGAATTTATCGCTTGTAAATTCTGTGGGGCAAACTGTGTTGTCAAATAAACAAACCCTGCCCCAGGGCAATTTCAGTACTGTAATAAATGTAACCAATTTGCAGCCGGGCGTTTATGTATTAAAGGTATTACTGGGTAGTAAGGTTTACGGGAAGAAGGTGATTGTAGCCCATTAAATCATCAGCCTCAACCAAACCCTTCAAGGGAAGGAAGGGCTTAAATTGTGTTTGCAAGTCTCACACACCAACTGGCGCGTGAGACTTAAAGGGTGCTTTTTTACTGAAAAGTATATTTTACTCCAACACCCGGTGCAATGTCAAAAAACGGTCCGGTTGCCACCTCAAGGCGTGGATTAAGGTCCAGACTTACCGCAATCGGGCTATTGGGCACCATCCACTCAAGGCCCAAAACGCCATCAGCTCCTAATAAAAGGTGCCTGTCTTTATAATATTGATCATCGCTGCCAAAGCGTTTGTAATACCCGCTACCTATGGAGCCTAAGTGCCCCCCAAAGCCATAATAAAAATTGAGCTTATCAACATTAAAAGCCGGCGTATGTATTTCATATAAACCTGTTATTACCAGGCCATGATCGCGAATGCCCAGGAGGCCTTCAAGTGCCGTGTTTTTATCCAGGAAGTATTTTCCGGAAGGACCAATTTCATATGCCCCGAATTTTAAACCGGCGGCCACCTTATAATCCTGCGCATGTGAGCGCTTACCAATTAATAAAAATGAAACAGAGAAGAGCAGAATGTAAATTAATTTTTTCATATAGTAGTTTTAAATAAACAATTAAACAGGTAATGTTTTGGCATAAAAACTTAACACAGGTTTAACCATGCGTAAGCTTAAATGTTTCTGCAAATAAACGCCGGATTTGGGTTTTTATGGTATTGTAACGCAAAAACTACTTTGACAAATGCTCATCTAACTGATTTTCAGAGGGAAATATTGGTTCTCTCTTTTTAGTGGATTTATGCCCTTAAATAAGTTATTTTAGTAAAAATAATTACTGCAAACTATGATGATATATACTTTCAAAACAACAATTATCAGATACTTAACGCGATTTTTAACAATACTTTTTTTTATTTCTGCCGGTTGCGCATATGGGCAATCAATTGTTAACAATAATGGTCAATATCATAATGGTATGGTAGTATGTGCCTACCCCGATGCAGCCCGGGTTGGTCTTGATATTTTGAAGAAAGGCGGTAATGCAGTTGATGCCGCTGTTGCTGTACATTTTGCGCTTGCTGTAACTTACCCGGATGCCGGCAATATTGGCGGCGGTGGCTTTATGGTTTTCCGCTCAAAAAAGGGCAAATGCAACACCCTCGATTTCAGAGAAAAAGGCCCTGCCGGTGCAAGTGCGGATATGTATCTTGATTCCGCCGGGAATGTAATACCCGATATGAGCTTGTATACACACCAGGCATCGGGCGTGCCCGGCTCTGTTGATGGCATGGTTAGGGCTCATCGCAAATATGGCAAGCTAAAATGGGCCGACCTGGTACAACCTGCTATAGACCTTGCCCGCAACGGCTTTAAAATAACCAAACGCATGGCCAATGATCTAAACCGCACCCATGCCCAATTCCTGAAACTAAATCCTGGTAAAACCTATTTAATTAAAGATGGAGATTGGAAAGAAGGCGATCTGCTGGTGCAGGAAGACCTTGCCAAAACCTTTGAACTTATCCGTGATAAAGGTCGTAAAGGCTTTTATAAGGGCGTGGTTGCCGATCAGATTGTTGCCGAAATGAAAAGCGGGAATGGCCTGATCTCCAAAAAAGACTTAAAAAAGTATCATGCGGTTTGGCGTAAAGCCCTTACCGGTAATTATAAAGACTACAAGATTATTACCATGCCACCGCCATCAAGCGGAGGAATTGCCCTGCTGCAACTGCTGCAATCGGTTGAAAAATATCCTTTAAAAAGATGGGGATATAACCAGGATAGTACTATAAGGCTGGTAGTTGAGGCCGAACGCCGGGTTTATGCCGATAGATCAAAATACCTGGGCGATCCCGATTTTTATAAAGTGCCCGTCGATAGTCTCCTCAAACCGGCTTATATAACATCACGCATGAATAATTTTAACTGGGCTGCAGCTACCCCAAGTACCAGCATACAACCCGGCACCTTTACAGGTTATGAAAGCGATCAAACAACGCATTATTCTATTGTAGATGGGGATGGCAATGCAGTGTCAGTCACCACAACTTTGAACGATAGCTTTGGCTCCAAAATATTTGTGAAAGGCGCCGGCTTTTTACTGAACAACGAAATGGATGATTTTAGCTCAAAACCAGGTGTACCCAATATGTATGGTTTGGTTGGCGGTAAGGCCAATAGCATTCAGCCCGGTAAACGCATGCTATCATCCATGACGCCAACCATTGTTGAAAAGGATGGCAAGCTGTTTATGGTGGTGGGTACTCCCGGCGGATCAACTATAATCACCTCCGTTTTTCAAACTATACTTAACGTAATTGAGTTTAACCAAAATATGCAGCAGGCTGTAACCTCCAAACGCTTCCACTCACAATGGCTGCCCGATGAAGTAGCCGTTGAAAAAGACGGGATAGACGGCGCAACCCTAATAAAACTGCAAAGCAAAGGTTACAAAATAACAAACCGCAATGCTATAGGTCGCGTAGACGCCATCCTTAAAACCAAGGGGGGTTATTATGAAGGCGGTGCGGACCCCAGAGGGGACGATACTAAACTGGGGTGGTAGCTGTATTACTTAATACCTGTTTTGTTGCAAACCGCAAACTTAAATTTGCGTAATTAACAAGCATTTCTTACGTTTGGTATGCATGCATAACAGCGTAAAACACCAGGAAACCATCGATTATTTTTTAAAGATTGTGTGGCAAACAGTGGCTAACAGGTATAACCAGTTGGTTACCGAGTTTGGTATCACACAATCTATAGGCTATCTGTTGATCAATATCGATGAAAAAGAAGGCACCACTGTATCCCAGGCTGCAGCTTTGCTGGGTCTTAAATCAACCAGTTTATCAAGAATGCTTAGTCAACTGGAAAAAACGGGGTTAATCTATCGCGAATCCAACCAAGGCGATAAACGCTCGGTAAAGATTTACCTGACCGAACTGGGTAAAGAAAAACGTCACCAGGCACGTGTAGTAGTAAGGCAATTTAACAATTACCTTGATGCCCATATCAGCGAGGCAGATAAGGAATATCTCACCGAAATGCTTAAAAAGATAAACAAGCTTACAGTTAACTATAAACCTAATAGTCATTAGGCATTGCATGGCGCAGATGAGTTCTAATGACCAATAACTGAGAAGCCGATTCCGCTATAATTTTTCAAAGAATAATGCGTTTTTGATTGAACTATGTTCGTTGTGAACAAATAATGGCTGAGCAATGTGTTAAAAAATGTTAAGCTGCCGTTTTTCTATTATAAAAGAATAAATTTGCCTTTTGAAAAAATGAACAGGTTACTTGTTTTACTATTGCTTTTGATGGCTGGATTGGGTGCATGTAAAAAATCTGCCGATCCTTTAACACAGTATAAAATACAAGCTGATATTGATGATAAAATAATCAGCGATTACCTGGCACAGCATCCGGAAGACAGTGCAAAACGTGTTGATACATCAGGTGTGTTTTACATTATAAAAAAAGGCGAAGAAGGATCAGGAAATGACCTGTTTACCAGTTCGACAACTATAACAGTAGGTTTTACCGGACAACGATTAAACAATGGTGTAGTATTTGCGCAAACCAGCAATTTTCATCCATCCTATACATTAGGAAGTGTGATAAAGGGTTGGCAGTTGGGAGTACCTCAAATAAAAAAAGGTGGCAAAATAAGGTTGCTTATTCCATCGAGATATGCTTATGGACCATTTGCACAGGATTCGATAAATTTGCCCGCTAATTCGGTGCTTGATTTTAATATACAGCTTTATAACATAACTAATTAGACAAAATAATAAAGGTAAAGAGCGATAATGATTAGCTATTACTGTTAACAAACAATATAAATGAAGAAAATTACTTTTACGTTATTACTACTTACCACAATAGGTTTTATATCCTGCCGTAAAACCGGGAACGATCCGAATATTACACAATACGACGAAACCAATATCCAAAACTATATTACAGCAAACGGGCTTACTGCAATGAAACGTGATACCACCGATGGTGATACCACTGGCATTTATTACCAGATACTTTCGCAGGGATCAACGGCAGGCACACCATTAGACTACTCAGATACAGTGAAATTTGTATTCACCCTAAAATCATTTGATGGCAAGTATAATTCAGTAGATTCACTTACCACCAATCATTATGATGGCTTTGTAGGGCATATAAACCAGGGCAATTTACCTAAGGGATTGCAGATAGCCATTCATAATCTCATTAAGTACAAAGGTACAAGAGCAAGAGTGTTGATACCATCGCGCCTTGGCTATGGCATTAATGGAACCGGATCTGGGAGTTCAAGTAATGTGAATACCCGTATTGCCGGTAACCAATGCCTTGACATTTATGTAAATGTGATATCTGATCAAAATACCTATGACGATCAGGTCATAAAACATTACATAGCTGCCAATAGTTTAACGGGCTTTGTTAAAGCGACTGGTGGTTATTATTATAAAGTCACAACTCCAGGTACAGGCGCCAATCCTATAGGTGCGTATTCGGCCTTTACTGCAACTTACTCGGGCAAATTTTTAACCGGAACAGAGTTTGACGCCAACACTACAGGTGTAGCATTCGATCTTTCGGGCAATGGCGGGAGCGTACCTGTAACAGGTGTGGCGCAAGGTTTACAAGGCTATACAACAGGCGCTGCAGTTACCCTCCTCCTGCCATCAAGATATGCTTATGGCAGGGGTGGCAATCAAAGTATCCCAACAAATACAAACTTGCGTTTTGACTTTACCATCGTTACGGTGTCTAATTAATATTTGTCAACTAAAGCCTCTTTAAAGGCGTTTAAGCAACGCTCACGTGCAAACGCGTGATCAATAATGGGTTTCGGATATTTGCTAAAGTCAGCATATTCCGGAACCCATTTCTTTATGTATTTCAGATCCGGATCGATTTTTTTAGTTTGCGATTGAGGATTAAAGATCCTGAAGTAGGGCGCGGAGTCGGTACCTGAACCTGCAGCCCATTGCCAGCCACCAACATTGCTGGCCATTTCATAATCCAATAGCTTGCGGGCAAAGTATTGTTCGCCCCAACGCCAGTCTATCAGCAGATCTTTACTTAAAAAGCTGGCTACTATCATACGTACCCGGTTGTGCATAAAGCCTGTAGCATTCAGCTCGCGCATGCCTGCATCAATTATAGGGTAACCGGTTTGCCCTTCGCACCAGGCTTTAAATTGCTCCTCGTTATTAACCCATTTTATGCGGTCGTACTCCGGGCGAAAGGCGTGATCCGTAGTATCCGGAAAATGGTACAATATCATCATATAAAACTCGCGCCATATAAGCTCATCAAGCCACGTTTTATCACTATAGCCATATGCCGTTTTGGCCAGTTCCCGTATGCTCACCGTGCCGAAACGCAAATGCAGCCCAATATGCGATGTGCCTTTAATAGCTGGAAAATCGCGTTTATCGGCATAATCGCCGATAACATTTTTGTACTTCTGAACGGGAAAGTGCCTTGCACTTTTTTCAAAGCCTATTTCCCTTAATTCTGGTATCGCCAGCGCCTGGGTTTTTACCAGGTTTATTAAATATTTTCCGGTAGGGTAAGCCTCCAGGTAAAACGGCTTAATTGTGGCGTACCATTTACGCCGGTAAGGCGTATAAACAGTATAAGGCTTCCCATCATCTTTGGCCACTTCATTTTTTTCAAATATTACCTGGTCTTTAAAGGTTTTAAAATCTATACTATGCTTTTTTAGCTTTTCCCTTACGGCATCGTCGCGCCTGGCAGCATAGGGTTCATAATCATGATTGGTATAAACCGCCGCAATGTTATGCTCTTTAATAACCTTATCCCAGGCATGTGTGGCCTTATCATAAATTACCAACAAGCTGCTGCCGTTGTTATGCAGTTCATGATGCAGCTTTTCAATAGTGTTATAAATAAAGTTTACCCGGGCATCATCCTTATCTTCCAGCTTATCTAATATCTCCCTGTCGAAAATAAACAAAGGCAAAACAGGTTTGCCGCTTTTTAAGGCATGGTATAAACCGGCATTGTCATTTAAGCGCAGATCACGACGAAACCAGAAGATGGTTACCGGGATATTATTATCCATATATTTCTTTTAATGCCTCCGTCACTTCAGCATATTTAAAGCTGAAGCCGGCATCTTTAATTTTTTTGCCAGCTACTTTTGTGCTTCCTAAAACCAGGCTGCTCATTTCGCCCAACATCAATTTCAGCACAAATGCAGGCACATTTGGCGCCCACGTAGGTTTATGTAATTGTTTAGCCACTGCCTTTATCATTTGAGCATTGGTCACCGGGTTAGGCGCCACCATATTAAAAACACCTTTCAGCTCCTTATTTTCTATAGCAAACAGGTACATATCAATCGCATCCTGCCAATGGATCCAGGAGATCCATTGTTTACCGCTGCCAATTGGCGAACCGATGTAAAGCTTTACCGGCGAGGCAAGCGCGGGCAATGCCCCGGCATCTTTATCCAATACTACACCTGTACGGAACTTTACTACACGAAGACCTAATTTATCACCTTCATCAACAGCAGCTTCCCAATCAACACAGCATTGCGATAGAAAATCAGTTTTTGGAGCGCTGGTTTCTGTCATTACCTCCTCACCCCTATCACTATAGTAACCAATTCCGGATGCGGATATAACCGATGTAACCTTGTTTGCCCGGCTTTTAAGAAGACTATATACCAGGGCGATGGATTTGGTACGGCTTTCAACTATTTCTTTTTTACGCTGATCTGTCCAGCGTTTATCGGCTATACCGGCCCCGGCAAGGTGGACAATAGTATCTACTCCATCAATGCAATGCTCATCAATAGTACCTTTATTCACATCCCAGATAAAGGTTTTAATATCTATATCTTTAGCCGGATTTCTGCTCAAAAAACTTACAGAATGACCTTTTGCCAACAATAATTTACTAAGCCGCCTACCTAATCCTCCGGAGCCTCCGGTTATTAATATATTCATTGATTCACTTGTTCATTGGTTAATAGTTCGTTGCTTTTCATTGCGTTACTTATTGGTTGCACGGAAACGAACGCAAGTTTAAGAGCCTCCTCATAGGTTAAGCAGTGTCGTAGTATTATATGATCTATACTGTGATTATGCACAATGGTTTCGTGCTTCATGCTATTTACCAGGTTTTGGGCCATTACATAACCCGTAGAAGTTATAAGGGATAGCCAATATGATGATATTTTTGGCGACAGAAGCGGAATGTTAATAATATATCTTTTAAGATGGCGCACCTTGGCATAAGTAAGCATCATCTCTTTAAAAGTTAAAATATCAGGCCCGCCGATGTCAAAGGTTTTATTAAACGTTCTTTCGTTGAGCATTACACTTTCCAGGTAGCCCAGCACATCACAAATGGCAATAGGCTGGCAACGGGTATTCATCCACCTGACACCGGCCATTACAGGGGATTTTTCGGTAAGATCACGAATGATCTCGAACGATGCGCTGCCCTGACCGATGATTGGGCCCGTCCTTAACACAGTAAGCACCGGTTTGCCTTTCTTTAAAACGTCCTCTACATGCCTGCGCGATTCGGGATGTATAGAACGATTATCATCGCTACCGATGCCACTTAAAAATATTGTTTGCCTGCAGTTGGTTTTATCCAGCGCATGAATAAAGTTATAGGCCGATAACACTTCCAATGCAGCAAAATCCTTCGCCTGCGACATGGAATGCACCAGGTAGTAAGCCGCATCAATATCTTCAGGAAAGGCTTCTATACTCGATTCTTTAAGCAGATCTCCGGTTATAATGGTTACCTGCCTGCTAAATTCGTTTTGTTCATTAAAGCGGCGTTTATCGCGCACCAGGCAAATTACATTATGGCCTTTCTCCAGCAAAACAGGTATAAGCTTTGTACTTATATAACTATTGGTGCCTGCAAGTAATACCTTCATGCTATCTGCAACAACCAAAAACGCAGGGTGTTTTAATTGGGTTATGCTACAATGTATTTTGAGCTACCCGGCTATACGTTAATACTATCCACAACAACAACTTTGCTGCATAGTGGTTTAGCATATTGCTCAGCAAAAATAACATGAGTAGGATCAACCTGGTACGCTTCCTGTAACTCCGGCGAATCAAACAAAAGCAATAATGAAACGTCATATGAACGATCGATCACATCGCGGTTGGTATCGGCAGGTACGCCTATATGCATGTCGCGAATGTGGGCTATAGGTTTCAATATGTTTAGGCCCTCAATCAGCTTATCCTTATCGGCCTTATTTTTTAGCCAAAAATGTACATGGTGAATAAAGGTGTTTTGGAGTAATGGCATGGCAGTATTTGAGATTTAATGCTAAATTAAAAATTAGATAATTCATTGCAAGCCTAAAATTTTATCATCCTAACCTGTGGAAGATATATACGCAGATTTTACATGTTGGCGATTAGATTCACTACTATCGCTTAGTATAGCGAAGGAGTATCCATACCCACTCAATACTCCAACACTACATGCGGCTTAAACGTATCCGTTTTCACCTCGGCCTTAAGCTCATGTAAAATATTATACAAGCCAAAATTAGTGCGGTTTACATAAATAAAATGCTTAACCCCGCGGGCCTGCTTAAACTCGGGCATTTTTGAAAGCCGCTCGCCAAAGCTGAATAGCTTTTCAAAAAACTCCTTTTTGCTAAAATCAAAATGGTTATCAATATAGGGTAAAGCAAACAGGCTGATCATCTCCTTGTACTGGGTGTAAAAAAACGCTACCTGCGCCGGGGTATCATTTTTACGGATCATATCCAGCTGGCGGAAAGCCTTGATAGTTTCTTCCTTATTATCAAGCAGATTGGTAGATGTGAGCGAGAAAAAGGGATAGTAAAAATCTTCGGGCATCTCTTTTATGCAGCCAAAATCAATAACACCAAGTTTACCTTCCGGGGTAATCATAAAATTACCGGGATGCGGATCGGCATGTACAGCCCGCAATTCGTGTTGCTGAAAATTGTAAAAATCCCATAAAGCCTGGCCTATCCGGTTGCGCAACTCCTGTGATGGATTGGTAGCCAAAAACTCTTTAAGATGTTTCCCTTCCAGCCAATCCATTGTGATGATACGCTTGCTGGATAGTTCGGGATAGTATTCGGGAAAAACCACATTATCCAGATTGGCGCAGGCGGTCGAGAACTCGATGGAGCGGCGTACTTCCAGCTCGTAGTCGGTTTCTTCCAGCAGGCGTTCCTCAACCTCGCGCATGTAAACATCCAGTTCTTTTTCGCTCATGCCCAACATGCGGAAAGCAAAGGGTTTGATGAGTTTCAAGTCGGATGATATAGAATCACCTACGCCGGGATACTGGATCTTTACGGCCAGTTTTTTACCATTCAGTTCGGCCTGGTGAACCTGGCCTATTGATGCGGCGTTGGTCGATCTGATATTGAACTTATCATAGATCTGTTCGGGATTTTTGCCGAAATATTTTTTAAATGTTTGTACAATCAGCGGCCCAGAAAGCGGTGGAGCATTGTATTGCGATTGTGTGAATTTATCTACATAAGCCTGGGGTAACAGGTTTTTATCCATGCTGAGCATTTGAGCAACCTTAAGCGCGCTGCCCTTAAGTTCGCTTAGCGATTGATAGATATCTGCTGCATTATCCTCATTCAATTCGGATTTATCCATACCGGGGTTGAACAGTTTTTTTGAATAATGCTTTATATAGTTGCCCCCTATTTTAAAACCTGTTTTTACAAACCTGGCCGAACGTTCTGCTTTGGTAGTTGGTATGCTGTTTTGTTCGGGAGCAGCCCCCTGCAAATCTCCTCCATCTTTCGATAGAAGATCTTTTTTATTATCTGTCATAATGATTTCTAAAATCTCATCTTAAATTCTGCCGTTTTTTACGAGGAATTTGCCATACTCAAAAAGGTTGTCGATAGGTGAGCGCTGAAACAAGTCGAACGTTACATTTACACCTTTTTCAATAGCCTCATCGGTTTTCTCGAACCCGGCTGAATTATCATTCACCCAAAAGTTTAGCACAAATACAAACTGAATCCACAGTGCATCTTTATAGCGTTTGCTGAAAAATTTTCGGTCGGTAAGCTCCGTTGTTTCAATGCCTTCTTTCAGGATTTCATCGGCAAAGTTTTCATAAATATCTTTCAGGCGCTCAAAAACACGCGGGGTAGTAAATCCTTTAGGCTGTTTATTTATGGTGTAAATGGCAAAACTGCGACTGCCTTTTAGCAACTCGAAAAAACCGTAAAAAAATGACAAGGCCTTTTCACGGGCGCTATATTGCCCCCAAACTTCCTGGGCCCTTATTTCGGTCAGTGTTTTTGTGGCAAAACCAGCCCAAATAGATTGCTCTACCGCCTCAAACGAACCAAAGAGCTGGTAAAATTCAGCTTCGGTCATTTCATTTTGTTTAGCAAATATGTATACCGATTTTGGTTGCGAACCTTCGGTAAGTACATAATCAATATATGCGTTCTGGATGCTTTCGATAGTTGCCATAATGGGTTTGCTTTTATTATTATACGTTAAAGTTACATACATAGTATGAACTATTTGTCATGGAAGCCTCACGTAGCCCCCTCTCCCTTTGACAGGCAGGACTAAGGCTTATATAAACATCTCTATCGTCCGCTGCAGGTCCCTGGCCTGTACAACGCCGCTTTGACGCCATTTAGTTTGACCCTTTTGGAATATCATGAGTGTTGGCACACTTTGAACCTTGTAGGCGCTTGCAGCCTGCGGATTTTTGTCAATATCTATTTTGATGATCTTTACCTTATCGCCAAGGGCGTGCTTTACATCCTGCAATATTGGTGGCATCATTTTGCAAGGGCCACACCACTCAGCCGAAAAATCAACCAGTACGGGTATCTCTGATGCTATAATTTCCTGGAAATTTGCCATATTATTTTAATTAACGATCTATAATCCTTGTTTATAACTATTAAGTTACATAAAAGTTTAAGCCAATGAACTTTGAAATATCAACTATAAACTATATTTACTTTATGCAAACAAAACTCGCCCTTTACCTATGCCTGCTGCTATTTGCAGCCCCATTTGCTGTATTGGCACAAGAAAAGCCTGCTGTGATCCCCCTTTGGCCAAAGGGTGCCCCCGGGTTCGAGAACCGGCGGAATGAACCAGAACAGGCAAAGGATTATTGGGTGAAGAACATCCATAACCCTTCACTTACCGTGTTTTTACCCCCTGCAGGCAAAGCTAATGGCGCTGCTGTGGTGATATGCCCTGGTGGCGGTCATCGTTTGCTGGTTTATACAGCCGAGGGAGTAGAGCCTGCCAAATACCTCAACAGCCTGGGTATCACTGTTTTTGTGCTGAAATACCGCTTGGGCCGGGATACCCTTTCGCCCTATAAAATTGATGTGCATGCCAGGCAGGATGGCTATCGCGCTATGCGGCTGGTACGCAGTAAGGCAACTGAATATGGCCTGGATACCAACCGTATAGGTATGATGGGTTTTTCGGCCGGGGGCGAGGTTGTGGATATGGTAGCCTTTGGCGATGGCAAAGGCGATCCTGCTGCCGCCGACCCTATCGACCGCCTGAATGCCAAGCCAGGGTTTGTAATCCAGATCTATCCGGGGCCGCTGTATATACCGGATGTGATCCCCGCGGATGCCCCGCCTGCCTTTTTACTTGCCGCCAATGACGACCCATGCTGCGCCGTACCGGTGGTAAGCCTGCTCCAAAAGTACCGGGATGCCAAAGTGCCCATCGAGGTGCATATTTTTACGCAGGGTGGTCATGGGTTTAATATGGGTAACCGCTCAAAGCTGCAATCCATCAGCACCTGGCCGCAGCGTTTGGCCGACTGGCTGGCCGATAATAATTACCTCAACCCGGTTAGTAAGGAGCGTAAGAAGGTTTTGCATTAATTATTTCCCAAAAAACTTCTTAAAGTCGTTTTTTAGCTATAAAATGTAATAAAAACGCTGATTATATCAATAAATATGCAAAAAAAGAGCAAAATAAATTGAGAAAAATCGAGAAAAATGAAGGGTTTTCCGCAATTTAAAAAGTTTTCTTTTTCATTAAAAAAGCCCGGTTTTCACCCAGTCATGGTCGGAAGAAATTCCGGCCATTTTTTATGTTTTAAAAAACAGACCTGGATCCCCGCCACATTGCAGAACGATCAGGGCAATTGTAAGATCCCTCACTTCCATAGCAAAGCGTCTTTTGGCAGTTTTGTAACCGATGTTGTTTGCCTTTTTGTAGATAAGTAACATCATCGCAACAATAAGCGTCATATATAATATC